>MFSU01000061.1 GCA_001785115.1 Candidatus Muproteobacteria bacterium RBG_16_65_34 | reverse complement strand
GACGGGCGGGTTGGTAACGACGGTGGTCATGACCAGACGCGATCCCGGTCGCCCTTCAAGTAATTCCCGTTCGCGCTGTTGCGCACCGGGAGGGCGACGCGCACCGTCGTGCCCTTGCCCGGCACGCCTTCGCTCGAGAGCTCGATCGTCCCGCGATGCTCCTGCACGATGCGCCGGCTGATCGCGAGGCCGAGCCCCGTGCCCTTGCCCTCGGGCTTGGTGGTATAGAAGGGGTCCATGACCCGCGCCAGGTCTTCCGGGGGAATACCGGCGCCGGTGTCGGCGATCTCGATCAGCACCTGACCGTCCGCGGCACGGGCGCGCAGACCGAGCTCCCCGCCCCCGGGCATGGCGTCGCAGGCGTTGGCGATCAGATTCAGAAACAACTGCCGCAACTGCTGGCGGTCGGCCTGGATCATGGGCAGATCCGGCGCGAGCTCCGGCGCCACCGTCACGCGGCTGTTGCGCAGGTGATAGTGCATGAGCTCGAGGGTCTTGCCGAGCTCGTCGCGCAGATCCACGGTCGAGATATGGGCCGTGCCGCGGCGGCTGAAGTGAAGCAGGTTCGCGACCAGCCCGCCCATGCGCTCGACCTCCTGCTCGATAATCTCGAGCGAGCGATGTCTCTCGTCCGCGGGCGGCGTCTCGGCGAGCAACGCCTCCACGCGCAGGCTTACGATCCCCAGGGGGTTGTTGATCTCGTGGGCCACGCTCGCCGCGATCTCGCCCATGGTGGCGAGCTTGGCCGTCTGCCAGAGCTGCTGCGTCATGGCCCGCAGCTCTTCGTCCTTGGTCTTGAGCGCCTCCTCGGCGCGCTTGCGCTCGGTGACATCGGCAAGCAGGGACAGCATGCAGGCCTCGCCGCCGAGCTCGATCTTCTCCGCCGAGGACAACGCCGTGCCGATCTCTCCCGACTTGCGGCGAAACCGCGCCTCGAAATTTCTCGACCTTCCGGTCTCGGCCATCTCCTGCATCAGTCGGGCGCGATCTTCCAGGTCCACCCAGATGTTCAGGTCGCGCGCGGCACGACCGATCATCTCTTCGCGCGCAAAGCCGTACATGGCGAGAAAGGCCTCGTTCGCGTCCACGATGCGCCCCTCGGGCAGGCTGCTGATCACAATGCCGAGGGGGCTCGCGTGAAACACCTTGGAGAAGCGCTCCTCGGAGCGGCGCAGCGCCGTCTCCGCGCGCTTGCGCTCGATGGCGTAGCGGAAGGCGCGGGTGAGCCGATCGCCGTCCACATTTCCCTTGACGAGATAGTCCTCGACGCCATGGCGCAGGGCCTGCACCGCGGTGGCCTCGTCGTTCAGACCCGTCAGCACCACGATCGGCATATCCCGTGCCGCCTCGACCATGGCCGTGAGCGATTCGAGCCCGTGGCTGTCCGGCAGCCCGAGATCGAGCAGCACCGCATCGAAGCGCCGCTCGGCGAGCAGCACCTGCGCCGTGCTCAAACGCTCGGCATGCGTAATCTCGAAGCGCGCGCCCGCCTCCGTGAGCAGCTCCTCGATGAGCCGCACGTCCGCGGCATTGTCCTCCACGAGCAGGATGCTTGTTATCCCTTCATCCATGACCCGCTTCCTTTCGGTTGCCTCAGTGCGGCGGCAGCTTCACGATGGTAAGCCAGAAATCCTCGGCGGCCCGGACGACGGTCGTGAACTGCATGAGATCCATCGGCTTGGTGATATAGCAGTTCGCGTGCAGATCGTAGGCCTTGAGCACGTCCTTCTCCGCATCCGAGGTGGTGAGGACCACCACCGGAATGCGCTTGAGCTCGGGGTCGACCTTGAGCTCGGCGAGCACCTCGCGCCCGTCCTTCCGCGGCAGGTTCAAGTCGAGCAAGATCACGTCGGGGCGCGGGGCGGCGGCGTATTGTCCCTGGCGGCGCAGATACTCCATCGCCTCCACCCCGTCGGTGACCACGTTCAGGCGGTTGAGCACCTTGCCGTCCTTGAGCGCCTCCCGGGTGAGACGCACATCGCCGGGGTTGTCTTCCACCAGCAGGATTTCGATGGGTTTTCCTGATGCTTGGGCGTTCATACTCCTCCTTATGGTTGTTGGATTAAATGTTAAACGTGAAACGTTAAACGTGAAACGTTAAACGTGAAACCGAGCTCGCTTCACGCTTCACGCTTCACGCTTCACGTTTAACGTTTAACGTTTAACGTCTCCTCACGCATGGGCCGTTTCCAACTGCTTCTTGTCCGCCGCCACCCATTCGGGGAGCGTAAAATAAAAGACCGAGCCCTGGCCCGGCTCGGACTCCACCCAGATGTGCCCGCCGTGGCGTTCCACGATGCGCTTGCACAGCGCCAGCCCGATGCCGGTGCCGGGGTACTCCTGCGCCGTGTGCAGGCGCTGGAAGATGAGAAAAATGCGGTCGCGATACTCCGGTGCGATCCCGATGCCGGTGTCCCGCACCGCGAACAGCCACTGCGCCTCGCCCTTGGCTCCGGAATGCTCCCGGAGTTCGGCGCTGACATGAATGCGCGGCGGCCTTTCCCCGCGGAACTTGATGGCGTTGCCGACGAGATTTTGGAGGAGCTGGCGCAACTGGGTCGCATCCGCCGCCACCGTCGGCAGCGTTCCATGAGTCACGACCGCGCCGGACTCGCGGATCGCCACCTGCAAATCGGCGAGCACCTCCGCGAGCATGTCTTCGACCGGGATGGGCGCCAGCGGCCGGCCGCGCGTGCCGACGCGCGAATAGGCGAGCAGGTCGTTGATGAGCTGCTGCATGCGGGCGGCCCCGCTGACCGCATAACCGATGTACTCATCGGCGTCGGGTCCGAGCTTGCCCTGATAGCGCCGCGCGAGGAGCTGGGTGAAGCTCGACACCATGCGCAACGGCTCCTGAAGGTCGTGCGAGGCGACGTAGGCGAAGCGCTCGAGATCGGCGTTGGAGCGGCTGAGCTCGCGCGCCTGTTGAGAGAGCGCCTCCTCGATGCGCTTGCGCTCGGTGATGTCGCGCACGGTGCTCAACACCAGCATCCCGTCCTCGGTCTCGAGCGGCCCCAGGTTCACGTCCGCCGGAAATTCGCCGCCGTCCTTGCGCCGGGCATAGAGCTCGAGCCCCGCGCCCATCGGGCGGGGGCGGGGGCGCGCGGCGTAATCCCGGCGGTCCCGCTCGTGCTGCTCGGCGAAGCGCTGCGGGATCAGCAGCTCGACCGGCTGCCCCAGCATCTCTTCGCGCGCGTAGCCGAAGAGCCGCTCGGACTGGGCGTTGACGCGCGCGATGCGCCCCTCGCGGTTCACCGCGACGATCGCGTCCGGGGAGAACTCGTAGAGCCCCTGGAACATCGCCTGCGAGGCGCGCAGCGCGCGCTCGGCGCGCGTGCGTTCGGTGTCCACGCGATGCAGCACCCGGGCGCTCCAACCGATCAGGACCATAAAAACGACAACGTTCGACAGCGCGAACAGCGCCAGGCCGAACTCCAACTCGTACAGCCCGGCGCGTTCGCCCTGGAGCCGCAGCCAACCGGCCGCGACGGGAACCACGATCGCGGCGGGCAGGAGATACCGCAACGTGATGCCGGCGGTGCCCTCGGCCACGACGACGGCCATCAGGCCCCGGTCCGGCCGGGCAAGCAGGATGCCGGCGCAAAGCAGGAGAAACGCGACGGTCGCGTGCAGCGCAAGCGACGAAAACGGCGTGATACGGTAAAGCGCCTCGACACCGTAGAGATAATTGATCAAGCCGAACAGGGAAAGGACCGCCACCGGCAGGACCAGGAGCTGGGCGAGGCGGTAACCGCGCCGGGTCTCGGTATCTATAAGCAGCAGCGCGCCGCCCAGGAGCGCGAAGTTGAGCGCCGTAACAGCGGCCATTCGGCCGGGGTAAGCAGACTTGCGCGAGTTATCGGCAAATAACAACTGGTCTATCCCAAGCTCCCAGCCGAAAAGATACTCGGCAAGCGTGGCGACCCCGATCAGACCGACGGCCGCCGCGAGTCCCTGGGCGGTGGCACGGTAGCGCGCCGCGGCGGCCTCCTGCGAGGGCCGCGCCTGCAAAAACCACAGCGCCGCGCCCGCCAGGACAAAGGCCAGCGCGGTGTTGGGTTTCATCGACATCAGACCGGGGAGTACGCTCTTGAGATATTCGACGTCGAATACCCAGCCCGCGAGCCCCGCCGAGCCGGTGAGCGCGGTCACGACGCCGGCGGCGGCGGAGAGCCGGTGTAATAGCGGGAACGAGGGCGGGGGGTTCGCGGCCACGATGGCTCGGCTTATGGGGAATGACGCCCGACGGCGCGCGCCGCATTCATGCGCGGTGTGGCGATAAATGCGACTGCCTGGAGACCCGGTACAGCGGTCATCTGGATCCTTCTCCTTCCCTTTGGTTAACACAAGGACTGAGGGAACCGCTCTCTATCCAGTCGCGCGAGGCCTGAGCGATATGCTTCGTGGTGAGAACAGATTCTCACCGGCGTCGGGCCTCGGGCTCCCCTACCCCGGAACCTGCGGCCGAAGGCCGCCACGGCTCGCCCTCCTCTCCCCTTGGGAGAGGAGGGGATGGGGGTGAGGGAAGAGACCGCCCGGTTCCGGGTCGCAAATCGCGACCATGTGGGGTCGGGCGGTCTCTCCCCGAGGAAGTCAAAGAGCGAAGCGCGGGAACGATATTACTGCCTCGTGTATTCAAACACTCGCTATAAGTAAAATCCCGTATCTAAGTCTATGTAACCCCGGAAGAATTGCAAGGAAAAAGCGCCATCCCTGCACGAGCCGCGCGATCAAACCCGGCGGCGCCAAAACCCGAACACGACACCGGCCAGAACCGCGAGCACCGCGGGGATATTGCCGAGCCGCACATAGGGCGTTGCCCCCTGCATGGGCTGGACCTCGCCCGCCAACACAAGCGTCTGGAACTGGGGCGAGCGCGCCGTTACCGCGCCGTGGTGGTCAATGATCGCCGAGGGCCCGGTGTTGGCCGCGCGCAGCATGGGGCGCGCGGTCTCGAGGGCCCTCAGGCGCGCCATCTGCAACCTCTGGTGGGCGGCGATGGAATCGCCGAACCAGGCGTCCTCGCTCAGGTTCACAAGAATGGACGCGTCCGGGAGCGTCCGGATCGCCTCCTCGCCGAAGGCGTCCTCGTAGCAGATGGAGATGCCGAGCCGGCGGCCCGCGGCTTCGAGCGGCGGCTGCTCGCCCGGCCAGGGGCTCAGGTCCGACATCGGGATCTCGAGGCTGCCCATGAGCCAGGTGAATACGGGCTTCAGCGGGACATACTCGCCGAACGGCACGAGATGGCGTTTACGATAAGCGCCTTCGGCGGCGCCGAGCACGATCGCGCTGTTGTAGTACTTGTGTTGGTCCACGGCGTCGCGCTCGATCACGCCGATCAGAAAATCCGTGTGGCGTTCGCGCGCGATGCGCCGCAGCTCCTCGAGATAGGCCGGATCGACCCGGTGCAGGTAGGTGGGAATGGCCGACTCCGGCCAGACGGTGAGATCGGCCGCCGGCGCCTCGAGGCTTAAGCGGCGGTAACGATCGAGGATTGCCCCGCGCTCAAGCGGGTTCCATTTGGCGAGGATCGGGACGTCGCCCTGCACGAGCGCCACGCGCAGCGCCGCGCCGTCCGGTTGCGCCCATTGGATCTTTCCCGCCGCGAATCCCGCAACCCAAAGAGCGGCCACGGCCGCGATGCAGACAAGCCGCGGGCGTGCGGGCGTGCGTACGGCGGCGACGATCAGCCCGGCCGAGAGCGCGGTCGCGAAGCTCACGCCGTAGACGCCGAGCCAGGAAGCGTAACCGGAAAGCCAACTGTCCGACTGGCTGTAACCGAGATTCAGCCAGGGAAAGCCGGTGAGGAACCAGCCGCGCCACCATTCGAACAGCACCCACAGGGCCGGCAGCACGACGACCACGTGCCGCAGCCGCGCACGGTCGAAAAAGCGCGCCTGCAAATACCCGAGCAGCGCCGGAAAAAGCGCAAGCCCCGCCACGAACAGCGCCGTGGCGAGCGCGGCGAGCGACGCCGGCATGTTCCCGTAGTCGTGCATGCTGCGGTAGACCCAGGACACGCCCAGACCGAACATCCCGAGCCCGAAGAGAAACCCGCGCCAGGCCGCGCGCGCCGGAGTCGCCTTGAGCCAGAGCGCGAACAGCGCCGCGGGCGCAAGCACGGCGAGCGCAAACCACCCGAGCGGGGCGAAAGCGAATGGCAGCGCCGCGCCGGCCGCGCCGGCGGCCGCGTCCGCGCGCGGACCCGTGAGCCGGGCGGCGAGGCTACCCAGCGGCTTGCGGGACAGGCGGGGCAAACGATGCGACTTTCAGCAGATGGACGCGGCGGCCGTCGGCGCGCAGCACCTCGAAGTGAAGGCCCCAGAGCTCGAACCTCTCGCCGCGCCGCGGCACGCGCCCCAGGGTCTTCATGACGAGGCCGCCGACGGTGTCGATCTCGTCCTGCTCAAGCGCGGTCGCGAAGTGCGCGTTGAAGTCGGCGAGCGGCGTGAGCGCCTTGACGATGAACTCGCCGCCCGCGCGCGGCAGGATCATACGCTCCTCCTCGAGGTCGTATTCATCGGCGATGTCACCGACGATCTGCTCGATCACATCCTCGATGGTGACGAGCCCGGCAACACCGCCGTACTCATCCACCACGATCGCCATGTGGTTGCGCGAGGCCTTGAACTCCCGCAGCAGCACGTTGAGGCGCTTCGATTCCGGCACGAACACCGCCGGGCGCAGCATGTCGTGGATGTTGAAGTGGGCGCGCTTCTTTTTCTCGAGCATGAAGTAGCGCAGCAGGTCCTTGGCGAGCAGGATGCCGATCACCTTGTCCTTGTCGCCGTCCACCATCGGGAAGCGCGAGTGCCCGGACTCGATGACCGGCGGCAGGTACTTTTCGGGCGGCTGGTTCTTGTCCACCACGTCCATCTGGGCGCGCGGGATCATGATGTCGCGCACCTTCATCTCCGAGACCGCAAACGCGCCCTCGATCATCTCGAGCGAGTCGCGGTCGAGGAGCTCGCGCCGCTGCGCATCGCGCAGGATCTCGATCAGGTCCTCGCGCGTGGCGGGACCCCCGAGCAGCGCCTGCCCCAGGCGGTCCAAGAGCGAGCGCGCCGGCTCGGCCGGCGCATCCTCCGTGTAGTCGTTCTCGTTTTTTTTGTCCTTAACCATGTCGCGTTCGCGCTCCTTCATTTAATGTAGCGTGCGCTGCACGCACGCGCCGAGCCGCCCTGCGGGCGGCGTGTACTTGTGGGTGGCTGACCCACGGCAGGTAACTTTTCTTTGCTTGTCCAAAGAAAAGTCACCAAAAGAAAGGACCCCCCGGTCGCTTCGCCGCGCACACTACGCGCGGTCCCCTGCGCTCCTCGCGCCCCCAAGCGCGCGCCTAACTCGCCGGGCGCTTAACAACGCGCCTCGGGCTCGAACAGGAGGCGCGCGACACCTCTTGGGGGCGCTGCGGTGCTCGGCTCGCTCCGACGGGGACCAAAAGCAAAACCCATTTGGCCCTGCTGTTCACAGATGCATCAGCCCAGCAGGCCCCACCTATCCGGCACGGCCTGATGGGTTTTTGCCTCCACCCCCCGTCGGAGCGAGCCGAGCAGCGGAGCGCCGCCGGGGGTAGTACGCGAGCACTGTTCGAGCCCGAGCCGCGTTGTTTGCGGCCGGCGAGTTGCGCAGCGTCCCGGCGGCGCGAGCAGCGCAGGGGACCGCACGGTGTTCGTGCGGCGAAGCGACCGGGCGTGCTTTCTTTCGGTTCCTTTCTTTGCACGAGCAAAGAAAGGAACACGTCGCGCGGGGGCGGAACCCCGCTCTTAGCCTTTCTAAGGCGTGCGCGCAGCGCACGCTACACCAGATACGGATCGGGAAACCCGAGCCGCGCCAGCACGCGGACCTCCCTGCCCTCCATCGCCGCGGCTTGTCTGCGGGTCCGATGATCGTAGCCGCGGAGGTGCATTATACCGTGCACCGTCAGGTGCGCCCAATGCGCCGGCACGCGCTTGCCCTGCGCGCGCGCCTCGCGTCGCACAACCGGCGCGCAGATCACGATGTCGCCGAGCACATCGCTTTTGGCGCCCGGCGGCGCGCTGAACGGAAACGCGAGCACGTTGGTCGGCCCCTGCTTTCCGCGATAGCGCCCGTTGAGCGCGGCGGACTCGCGCGCACCCACGATGCGCACGGTGAGCGCAGCGCCGCCGCGCCCAAGATCCGCGAGCGCCGCGCGCGCCCAGCGCTCGATCGAGGATTTGTGCGGCAGGCCCTTGCGGGCGGTGGCGTATTGCACGGTGAGTTCGAGCCTCATTTCCGCGCGGCCTGCGCCTGCTCCGCGTCGCGCGCGTGCGCCTCGTAGGCCTCGACGATCTTCTGCACCAGCACATGACGCACAACGTCCTGCGGCGTGAAGAAGGTGAAGGCGATGCCCTCGACGTCGCGCAGAATCTCCATCGCCTGCTTGAGGCCCGAGAGCTGGGTGCGGCGCAGGTCGATCTGGGTGATGTCGCCGGTGACGACGGCGGTGGTGCCGAAGCCGATGCGCGTCAAAAACATCTTCATCTGCTCGACGGTGGTGTTCTGCGCCTCGTCGAGGATGATGAAGGACTCGTTCAACGAGCGGCCGCGCATGTAGGCGAGCGGCGCCAGCTCGATGATGTTTTTCTCGAACAGCCGCGCCACCTTCTCGAAACCGAGCATCTCGTGCAGCGCGTCGTAGAGCGGCCGCAGGTACGGATCGACTTTTTGCTCCAGCCCGCCGGGTAGGAACCCCAGCCGCTCGCCGGCCTCGACCACCGGCCGCACCAGCACGATGCGCTCGACGCGACTCGCCTCGAGCGCCTCCACGGCGCAGGCGACCGCGAGGTAGGTCTTGCCGGTGCCGGCCGGGCCGATGCCGAAGCTGATGTCGTGGGTGACGATGTTGCGCACGTACTCGCGCTGGCGCGGGCTTCGCGCCCAGACCACGCGCTTGGGCGTGCGCAGCTTGGTCTCGTCCTCCGCCTCGCGCGCGGTCGTCGGCAGCGCGAGCTGCTGGAACGCCGCATGGATGGTGGCGGCCGTGAGCGTCTCCTCGCCCTCGGTGGCCTCGTACAACTCCTTCAACAAGCGCTCGGCGTTGCGCGCCGGCTCGGCGCGGCCGGTCACGCGGAAGTGGTTACCGCGGTTGGCGATCTCGACGCCCAGGTATTCCTCGATCTGCTTCAAGTGCGCGTCGTGGCTGCCGCAGAGATTCGCGAGCCGGCGGTTGTCGACGGGGGTGAGGCTGAATTCGACGTGCTTGGGTTTGGCGACCAAAAAGCGTGCGATCCGGATATGGGGATGGGGCTAGTGTAAGGGCAGGACCGGGGGCTAAATCAAGCGCACCGCGCCACGCGGCCGGAAATCATGCGTCCGCGCAAGGAGTTAGACATGGTCGCGGTAATCTCGACTTCGATAAATCGGCCGATCGGGGCGCGATCGGCGCACTCGAAATTGACCACGCGGTTGTTCTCGGTGCGCCCGCAAAGCTCCTCGGGATTCTTGCGCGCGGGGCCCTCCACCAGGATGCACTGGACGGTGCCGACCATCCGGCGGCCGATGGCGGCGGCGTGACTGTTGTTCAACTGCTGCAACCGTTGCAGGCGCTCAAGCTTGAGCTCTTGCGGCGTCGAATCGGCAAGCTCCGCCGCGGGCGTGCCGGGGCGGGGGCTGTAGAGGAAACTGAAGGAACTGTCGAAGCGGATCTCCTCGATCAGCTCCAGGGTGGCCTCGAAATCGGCCTCGGTCTCGCCGGGGAAGCCGACAATGAAATCGGTGGTGAGGCCGATGTCGGGGCGCACAGCGCGCAGCTTCCGGATCGTGGATCGGTACTCGGGCACGGTGTGCCCGCGCTTCATGCGCGCCAGCACGCGGTCCGAGCCGCTCTGCACCGGCAGGTGTAGATGGTTGGCGAGCTTGGGCACGTCGCGAAAGGCCTCGATGAGGCTGTCGCCGAACTCCACGGGGTGCGAGGTCATGAAGCGAATGCGCCCGATGCCGTCGATCTCGGCGAGGTAGCGGACGAGCAGCGCCAGATCGGCGTGGGTTCCGGTCGCCCCCGGCATCCTGCCTCCCGCGACACGAGCGCGTCCCTGTGCGTCGTCGTGCATCGCGCCGCGGTAGGCGTTGACGTTTTGGCCGAGGAGCGTCACCTCGCGCACGCCGCGTTCGGCGAGACTCACGACCTCGGCGATCACATCGTCGAAGGGGCGCGAGAACTCCTCGCCCCGGGTGTAGGGCACGACGCAGTAGGTACAGTACTTGCTGCAACCTTCCATGATCGAGACGAAGGCGCGTACGCCGTCCACCCGCGGCGCGGGGAGCCGATCGAACTTCTCGATCTCGGGGAAGGACACGTCCACCGCGGGCCGGCCGGTGGCGAGCGCCTGATCGAGGAGTTGCGGCAGACGGTGCAGCGTCTGGGGTCCGAACACGATGCTCACCTGCGGCGCGCGCCGCACGATCGCCGCGCCCTCCTGCGAGGCCACGCAACCGCCCACACCGATGACGAGCCCGGGCCGCCGCGCCTTCAGCTCGCGCCAGAACCCAAGCTGGGTGAAGACCTTCTCCTGCGCCTTCTCGCGCACCGAGCAGGTATTGAGCAGCAACACATCGGCCTCGGCCGGATCGTCGGTAAACTCCAGGCCATGGGAGGCGGTGAGCACGTCCGCCATGCGGGCGGAGTCGTACTCGTTCATCTGGCAACCGAAGGTCTTGATGTGCAGCTTGCGGGGCATAAACCTAAAAACGGCGATTGCATCCGCAGATTACGCAGATTTCCGCAGATTTTGGGAGGGCGAAAAGGGAGTTTACCGTATCTCCGCCGGATGGGAAATTCCAGCAGGGCGCCCCGCCGGGCGCCGGATCAGCGCCGGGGATTTTTACCGCTCAACTGCGGGACGATCGCGATAACGAGCGCCGCAACCGACAGCAGGAAAATGAGGCCGAAGTTCTCCAGCACACGCGTATACGCCATAGCCGCGATCGCCAGCAGCGACGGTGCACCGATCCATAACCCCAGCTTCAACATCGCTTCGCTCCAGGCGGAATCTGGCGCGGGAAGAGGCTCGCGCCCGATTCATCCCGAACATCCTGCGGAAATCTCTATCCCACAGTCTGGACGGCCGCGGGCGAATCACAAGGCGAAACCGATGCAAGGCGGGACGGCGGAGATGATCGGCGAGCCGCTTGCGGCGCGGCGAAGACGCCTGGCCGCATGTAAATGGTGGCTATGGGTGGACTCGAACCACCGACCTCAGCATTATGAGTGCCGCGCTCTAACCAGCTGAGCTACATAGCCGAAAGGCAGAGAAAAGAAACAAGAGAAAAGAGAAAAGGGGCATCAGAAGCGGGTGAAATTGTACCTTTTCTCTTTTCTCTTTTCACTTTCCCCCGAATTCAAACGTTGAAGCGGAAGTGCATGACATCCCCGTCCTGCACCACGTAGTCCTTGCCCTCGAGCCGGAGCTTCCCGGCCTCCTTGGCGCCGTGCTCGCCGCCGCAGCGGATGTAGTCCTCGTAGCCGACGACCTCGGCGCGGATGAAGCCGCGCTCGAAGTCCGTGTGGATGACGCCCGCGGCCTGCGGGGCGTGTGACCCGCGGTGCACCGTCCAGGCCCGCACCTCCTTGGGGCCGGCGGTGAAATAGGTGAGCAGCCCAAGAAGTTTGTAACCGGCGCGGATCACGCGATTCAGGCCGGGCTCGTCGAGCCCCATCTCGGCGAGAAACGCCTTCTTGTCCTCGACGCTCATGCCGGCGAGCTCGGCCTCGATCGCGGCGCTGACCGGAACCACGAGCGAGCCTTCGGCTTGCGCGATGTCCTCGATCTGCTTGAGCAGCGGATTATTCGTAAAACCGTTCTCGGCCACGTTCGCGATGTACATGAGCGGCTTGTCGGTCAGAAGACACAGCGGCTTCAGGAGCTTGTGCTCGTCCTCGGTGAGCTTCAAGCTGCGTGCCGGCTTGCCGCTGTCGAGGTGCGCGCGCAGTCTGACGAGCAGCTCGCGCAACTTCACCTCGTCCTTGTGACCGGCCTTGGCGCCCTTATCCGCCCGGTGCACCGCCTTCTCCACCGTATCGAGGTCGGCGAGCGCCAGCTCGGTATTGATGACCTCGATGTCCGACACCGGGTTCACCCGGCCCGCGACGTGGATGACGTTCGTGTCCTCGAAACAGCGCACCACATGGGCGATCGCGTCCACCTCGCGGATGTGCGCGAGAAACTTGTTGCCGAGCCCCTCGCCCTGGGAAGCGCCGGCCACCAGGCCCGCGATGTCCACGAACTCGATGGTCGTGGGGAGCGTCTTCTCGGGCTTGGTCACGCGCGCGAGCTCTGGCAGGCGCGGGTCCGGCACCTCGACGATCCCGACGTTGGGGTCGATGGTGCAGAACGGATAATTCTCCGCCTGGATCCCGGCCTGGGTGAGCGCATTGAACAGCGTGGACTTGCCGACGTTCGGCAGGCCGACGATACCGCATTTAAAACCCATGTATGATCCTTTGAAACCGCGGATGAACGCAGATTAACGCAGATAGACAGAATAAATTCTCGACCTATCCGCCTAATGGGTGCTGCCGGATGACGAGACAAAAAGGGGTTCTCTCATCGGCGTTCATCTGCGTTCATCTGCGGTTACAAAATATTACTTGTGCGCATGCAGAGCGTTCATGGCCTTCTGGAACTGCCCGTGCACCACGTCGGCGATATGCGCCGTGGCGCGCGCGATCGCCTCGTCGATCAACTCCTGCTCCGCCGCCGGCGCGCGCTTGAGCACGTACGACACCACCTGCGCGCTCGATCCCGGGTGGCCGATGCCGATGCGCAGCCGCGCGTACTCCTGGGTGCCGAGCCTCTGCGTGATGTCGGAAAGGCCGTTGTGGCCGCCATCGCCGCCGCCCACCTTGAGTCGCACCGTCCCCGGTAGCAGGTCGAGATCGTCGTGCGCGACCAGGATCTGCTCCGGCGGGATCTTGTAGTAGCGCGCGAAAGCGGCGACCGCCTCGCCGCTGTGGTTCATGAAGGTCTGCGGCGCCAGCAGCCACACCTCGCGCCCGGCGATGGCGAGCCGGCCGGCATCGCCCGAGAAGCGCGGATCGTGGCGCAGCTTCACGCCCGAGCCGGAACGCAGCGCCTCCAGAAAACGGAACCCGGCGTTGTGCCGGGTTTCCGCGTATTCCGGGCCCGGGTTTCCGAGCCCTGCGATCAGGGCGATCCCCTGGCTCATTCAGGCAACGCGCGGCAAGAAAATTACTTGCCTTCCTTCTTTCCAGCCTCGGGCTTCTTCGCCTCGGCCTTGGCGGGCTCCGCCTTCTTGCCCTCGCCACCCGCTGCCGCCGCACCCGCCGCCGGGGCCGCCGCCGCGGCCGCTTCGCCCGCCGCCGGGACCGCCGCCGCAACCGGGGCCTCTTCCTCGACCACGCGCACCGTGGTGACCGCCGCGACCGCCAGGTCATCGCCGCCGTGGGCCAGGCTCGTGATCTGCACACCCTCGGGGAGCTTGATGTTGGAGAGGTGCACCGACTCGTGGAGATGCAGTTGCGACATGTCCACCGTGAGGAACTCGGGCAGGTCCTTCGGCAGGCAGGTAACATCCACGTCGGTCATGAGGTGCGTCACGAGACCGCCTTCCTGCTTCACGCCCGGGGCCACGTCCTGGCCGGTGAAGTGCAGCGGCACCTTCATGTGCAGCTTTTTGGTGGCGCTGATGCGCTGAAGATCCATGTGCAGCACCTGCTGGCGGACCGGGTGCATGTGCCAGTCGCGCAGGATCGCCTGATCCTTCTCGCCGTTGACGTTCACGGTCAGGATCGAGGTATGGAAGCGCTCGTTCTGCAATTGACGCAGCATGGGGTCATGCTCGAAAGCGATCATGACCGGGGGCTTGTCGGCACCGTACAGCACGGCCGGAATCTTGCCGGCGTGGCGAAGGCGGCGGCTCGCACCCGTGCCCTTCCCCGCGCGCGACTCGGCGGTAATCTCGAATTTTGCGGACATCTCGGTATCTCCAGGTTTGGTTGAACGACCCGCCTTCCCCGCGACCAGGAAAGGCAGCTAACGGCAGTTCCAAGTTCCGAGTTCCGAGTTCAAAGTTAGAACCTGTGACTCTAACAACTTTGAACCTTGAACTTTGAACTTGGAACCCGAATCTATTCCATAAACAACTCGCTCACCGAATCCTCCTCCGCCACACGGCGCATGGACTCGGCGAGCAGCTCCGCCACACTCAACTGGCGGATGCGCTTGCACTTCTTCGCCTCGGGCTTGAGCGGGATCGTGTCGGTCACCACGAGCTCGTCGAGCTCGGAGTTCTCGATGCGCTCCAGCGCTTTCCCCGACAGCACCGGGTGCGTGCAGTAGGCGAGCACCCGCTTCGCGCCGTGCTCCTTGAGCGCCGCGGCCGCTTCGCACAGCGTGCCCGCGGTGTCCACGAGATCGTCTATCAGCACGCAGGTACGGCCTTTGACCTCGCCGATGATGTGCATCACCTTGGCCTCGTTGGGCTTGGGCCGGCGCTTGTCGATGATCGCGAGATCGGCCTCGAGGTGCTTCGCGATCGCGCGCGCCCGCACCACGCCGCCCACGTCCGGCGACACCACCAGCAGATCCGCGTACTCGTGCCGCCAGATGTCGCCGAGCAGCACCAGCGAGGCATAGATGTTGTCCGTCGGGATGCTGAAAAATCCCTGGATCTGGTCGGCGTGCAGATCCATGGTGAGCACCCGGTTCGCGCCGGCGATCTGGATCATGTCCGCCACCAGCCGCGCCGTGATCGCCACGCGCGCGGTGCGCGGGCGGCGGTCCTGGCGCGCGTATCCATAATAAGGTATCACCGCCGTGATGCGGCGCGCCGAGGAGCGCTTGAGCGCATCGATCATGACCAGCAGCTCCATCAGGCTGTCGTTACTGGGCGCGCACGTCGACTGCATGATGAA
>MFSU01000060.1:14502-15804 GCA_001785115.1 Candidatus Muproteobacteria bacterium RBG_16_65_34 | reverse complement strand
AGGAGGCAGAAATTCCGGTTTTCCGAGAAGTCTCAAGATTCCCGGCTATTCGGCGCGATCTGGCCCTGATCGTGGACGAGCAGGTACCCGCCCAGACCGTTCTGGATTGCGTGGCCAAAACGGCCGGAGCCCTGCTGGTCAACCTTGAGCTTTTTGACGAGTATCGCGGCAAAGGTATTGATTCGGGAAGAAAAAGTCTGGCTTTGGGCTTGACCTTACAGGAGTCTTCGCGCACTCTTAAAGAAACCGAGGTAGAGACCCTTATGGACCATGTGGTCTCCACCTTGGCGTCCGAACTGGGTGCGCAGCTCAGGCGCTAGGACCAAAGTCAGAACAACACCAGGGGAAGACCGAAGTATGGCGTTGACGAAAGCAGATCTCGCAGAAAGCCTGTTTAACGAGCTGGGCTTGAACAAGCGGGAGGCCAAGGAGTTCGTCGAACTGTTTTTCGAGAAGATCCGTGCGGCCCTGGCCGAGGGCCGCCAGGTCAAGCTTTCCGGGTTCGGAAACTTCGCGCTCCGTCAGAAGAACTCCCGCCCCGGCCGCAACCCCAAGACCGGGGAGGAGATTCCCATCACCGCACGGCGCGTGGTAACGTTCCGCGCCAGCCACAAGCTCAAGGAGCGGGTGGATGAGAACGCCCGCCTGGACCCTGAAAAGATCAAAAAACAGGTTGAGCTGAATGCTTGATCCGGCCTATAACCACGAGCTCCCAACGATCCCGGGCAAGCGCTACTTCACGATCGGGGAGGTCAGTGAGCTGTGCGCGGTCAAGCCGCATGTGCTGCGTTACTGGGAGCAGGAATTCCCGCAGCTCAAGCCCGTCAAACGACGCGGTAACCGGCGCTACTACCAGCGCCACGACGTCGTCCTCATCCGCCAGATACGCTCGCTGCTGTACCTGGAAGGCTTCACCATCAGCGGGGCGCGCAACAAGCTGGCGCTGGAGCACCCCGCCCCGGAAAACGCCGAGCGCGCCCAGGCGATCCAGTCGCTGATCCGGGAGCTGGAAGACGTGCTCACGCTCCTGAAGGACTGCTAAAGCCCGAGGTCTCTGGTATCATGGCGCCCGCGCTGAGGCGGTCGCCGTCTCAGCGTTTTTGATTCACAACACGGGGCGTAGCGCAGCCTGGTAGCGCACCACCTTGGGGTGGTGGTGGTCGGAGGTTCAAATCCTCTCGCCCCGACCAAACATCCCTGTTGGGGCGATCGGATTCCCGGCCCGGCGCGTCCCCGCGCCGGGGCGCTCACCGGCGCGAAGGCACGTTAAGTGCCTTCGCGACTTCCCCGGCTCACCCTCTC
>MFSU01000060.1:0-14481 GCA_001785115.1 Candidatus Muproteobacteria bacterium RBG_16_65_34 | reverse complement strand
ACTTGTATCGTTACGCTTCCTGCTTCACTCGCAAGACCAGGGCAGACCATCCGTGGTCTGCCCGTTCGGCGGCACGAACGTCCACTGGACGTTCGTGACACCTCCGCCTCACCCCTGTCGGGGCATTTCGGATTCCCGGCCCGGCGCGTCCCGCGCGCCGGGCGTTCGCCGGGACGAATTTGACGCGCCATTCCCGCCATCCCTGGCGCAACATCATCGACCTCAACATACCCCGGCCCGTGCATCCATGCACGGGCGCTCAGCCGCGTGGACACACGTTAAGTGTGTCCACGACTACTCGGCTTCGCCCTCTCGCCCCGACCAATCTTTCTTTCCCGGACACATCTCCAGGGGCTTGGGCTCACCCGCACGGCCGCGGCGGCGCGCGGTTGGCTTCCTGAAGGCGTTTTCTGTATCTTGCCGCCGTCATGCGCATCCTGCTGAGTAACGACGACGGCTACCTCGCGCCCGGGCTCGCCTGTCTGGCGAACGCGCTGCGCCCGCTCGCGCAGCTCGACGTCGTCGCCCCCGAGCGTGACCGCAGCGGCGCAAGCAACTCGCTGACGCTCGACCGCCCGCTGCGCATCAAGCAGGGCGAGAACGGCTTTCTCTACGTCGACGGCACGCCCACGGACTGCGTGCACCTGGCGATCACGGGCCTGATGGAGCACGAACCCGACATGGTGATCGCCGGCATCAACCGCGGCGCGAACCTGGGCGATGACGTGCTCTATTCGGGTACGGTGGCCGCGGCGATGGAGGGGCGCTTCTTGGGCGCCCCGGCGATCGCGGTATCGCTCGTGGGTCAGCTCGGCCAGAATTTTCAGACCGCGGCCGACATCGTGGTGCGGCTGGTGCAGCGGCTGGTTCACGATCCGCTGCCGGCCGACACCATCCTCAGCGTCAACGTGCCGGACCTCCCGCCCGAGCGGATCGCCGGCATCGAGGCCACGCGCCTCGGGCACCGACACAAGGCCGAGCCCGTCATTCGCGCCGCCGATCCGCACGGACGTCCGGTGTACTGGGTGGGCTCGCCCGGCGCGGAAGCCGACGCCGGCCCGGGCACGGATTTCTACGCCATCCGGCGCCAGTGCGTCTCCATCACCCCTTTGCACGTGGACCTGACCCGCTATACTGCGCTGGATCAGGTAACCTCCTGGCTCAAGAAGCTGTAACCGCCCGACCGGCACATGCGGAAAACGGACACGCAAGGCATCGGCATGACTTCCCTGCGCACCCGCGAGCGGCTGATCCAGCGGCTGCGGGAGGAAGGTATCGCCGATGAGCGGGTCCTGGAGGCGATACGCAAGGTACCGCGGCATCTGTTCATCGACGAGGCGCTCGCCTCGCGCGCCTACGAGGACACGGCGCTGCCGATCGGCTACGGCCAGACCATCTCACAGCCCTTCATCGTGGCGAAGATGACCGAAGCGCTCTTAAGCGACGGGCCGCCGCATAAGGTCCTCGAGGTCGGTACCGGCTCCGGCTACCAGACCGCGGTGCTCTCCCAGTTGGTGCCGGAGGTCTACACCGTCGAGCGCATCGAGCCCCTGTTCAAGCTTGCCCGCAAGCGCCTGCGCGAGCTCGGCTGCCGCAACGTCCGTTTCAAGCTCTCGGACGGCTCCTGGGGCTGGGCGGAGCATGCGCCCTTCGACGCCGTCATCGTCACGGCGGCGCCGAACGAGATACCGCAACCGCTGCTCGAGCAGCTCGCCGTCGGCGGTCGCATGGTGATCCCCGTCGGCGGGGCGTCCATGCAGGAGTTGCTGCAAGTGCGCCGCACCGAGCAGGGCTACACGCATGAGCGCCTGGAGCTCGTTAATTTCGTGCCGCTGGTCGTGGGGCGGGTGTGAGCGCGCTGACGTATCGGTATATGAACTTTCACCACAGAGGGCACAGAGATCACGGAGGAAAGCAGAAATTCATTTGTTTAAGAACATTTAGAAGTTCTCTGTGTCCTCTGTGCTCTCCGTGGTTAAGCCTGTTGACTTCAATGGCTTTGCTGACGCTCGCCGCCTGCGCCGGAGGCGGCGTGGCGCCGGTGAGCGATCAAAGCGCGTCCCTGCGCCAGCCGGAATCGGAGTACCGCGAGGTGCGCGCCGGGGATACGCTCTACAGCATCGCCTGGGAGTCCGGACGCGACTACCGCGAGCTCGCCGCCTGGAACGGCATCGCACCGCCATACGTAATCAAACCGGGACAAAAATTGCGGCTCTATCCGCCGGAGCAAGAGGAGGCGGGGGAGAAAACGAAAACAACCGAGGTTTCAGCCCGCCCGGACGCCGCGCCGGCGTACCACGTCGTGCGCCGCCGCGAGACGCTCACGCGCATCGCCGCGCAGCATGACGTGAGCCCGAAAGATCTCGCCGCATGGAACAAGCTCTCGCCGCCGTACACACTCAAATCCGGACAGAAACTGCGGCTGGCAGCGCCGCAAGGCGTGGCGCCAGCCGAGAATAAAGTTGTGGCCAGAAAGGCCGATAAGAAGACACCTGGTGCCGCCGACCGCCACGACGCGGGCCCAGCGCGCTCGCCCAAGGCCTCGGGCGAGTTGGGTCCTTGGGTCTGGCCGACAGAGGGGACGATCCTCGCGCGCTTCAGCGCCAAGAATCCCAACAAGGGCATCGACATCGGCGGAAAGGCCGGTCAGCCGATCGTCGCGGCGGCGCCGGGGACGGTCGTCTACCGGGGCGGTGGACTCCGCGGTTACGGGCAGCTTATCATCATCAAGCACAACGCGGATTTTCTGAGCGCCTATGCCCACTCCGACAAGATTTACGTCAAGGAAGGGAATGTGATAAAACGGGGCCAGAAAATCGCCGAGATGGGCAGCAGCGGCGCCGACCGCGTGAAGCTGCATTTCGAGATTCGCCGCCGCGGCGCTCCCGTCGACCCCATGGAATATCTCCCCAGAAAATAGCCATGCCTGCGCGCAAGACATCATCCAGACACAAAAGGGGCGCGTCCGGAAAAGAGGAGCAGGCTGCTGCAACCCCCGAAGCGGACGAGGACGATCAGGACGAATCGACCGCCGAGGCGCGCGAACCGGACGAGGCGCGGGAGCCCGCCGCCGAGCCGGCGAGGGCGGATCGGGAGGAGCCTGAAGGGGGCGGCGAGCAGCGCGATCGGTATACCCAGGCCGATGCCACGCGTCTCTACCTGAAAGAGATCGGATTCTCGCCGCTGCTCACCGCCGAGGAAGAGGTCTATTACGCCCGGCGCGCGCAAAAGGGCGACGACAAGGCACGCAAACGCATGATCGAGAGCAACCTGCGCCTGGTCGTCAAAATCGCGCGCCGCTACATGAACCGCGGGCTTTCGCTGCTCGATCTCATCGAAGAAGGCAACCTGGGGCTCATCCGCGCGGTCGAGAAGTTCGACCCGGAGCGCGGCTTCCGCTTCTCGACCTACGCCACGTGGTGGATCCGCCAGACCATCGAGCGCGGCATCATGAACCAGACCCGCACCATCCGATTGCCGGTGCACGTGTTGAAGGAGATCAACATCTATCAGCGCGCCGCGCGCCACCTCGCGCAGAAGCTCGACCACGAACCCTCACCCGAGGAGGTGGCGAACCTGCTGGACAAACCGGTCGAGGATGTAAAACAGATGCTCGGCCTGAACGAGCGGGTGACCTCGGTGGACGCGCCGCTCGACGACGATCCGGACCGTTCGCTCCTCGATGCCATCGCCGACGAGCGCACGCCGGACCCCGAGAAGATGCTCCAGCGCGAGGACCTCCACGGGCTCATCGAGCAGTGGCTCGATGAGCTGAACGACAAGCAGCGCGAGGTGGTGGAGCGGCGTTTCGGCCTCAACAGCCGCGAGATCGCCACGCTGGAAGAAGTCGGCGCCGACATCGGCGTGACGCGCGAGCGCGTGCGCCAGATCCAGGTCGAGGCGCTGAAGCGCCTGCGCGTGATCCTGGAGAAGGCCGGCTACTCGGTGGATTCGTTTTAGCGGGCAGCCGTCAGCTATCAGCTATCAGCTATCAGCTTACACCTGCCCTCGCTTGTTCAGCCTTTAGCTGACTGCTGATAGCTGATCGCTTATTTATCCTTCAATCATCAACAACGCCGCCGCCACGCGCCGGCCGTCGCCCATGAGGATGTTGTAGGTGCGGCAGGCCGCGCCGGTATCCATCACCTCGACGCCGACATTGACCTCCACGAGCGCGCGCAGGGACGCCGGCTTGGGGAACCGCAGCCGCGCCCCGGTACCGAGGATCACGACCTCGGGTCTGAGCCCGGCGAGGATCTCGAAATGCGTCTCGTCAAGCTCGGCGAACGCGAGCGGCGGCCAGTCGGCGATGACCCGCTGCGGCGTGACGATCAGGCTGCGGGTGTAGATCGTCTGGTTGACCGTCACCTGGCCGGGGGCGTAGGCGCGAATCTGGTTCAGGCCGGCGCCCATCTCGAGTTGGATCTTCATGACAGCTTGGTCTCATTCGCGGCCGCGCATTGACACCCGCATGCCGCACGGCTATGTTGGCTCGCTTTGACGTAAGCCCTATAATGCACGAGGATTCAACCACTTGGGCGGGCCCCTACTATATAACAGCCCGGCAGCAGACAGGTAACGAATGGACGACTTTCCGCGCATAAAACGCCTCCCGCCCTACGTCTTCAACATCGTCAACGATCTGAAGGCCCAAGCCCGCAAGCAGGGCGAAGACATCATCGACTTCGGGATGGGCAATCCCGACGGCGCGACCCCCAGGCATATCGTGGAGAAGCTCTGCGAGGCGGCGAGCCGCGAGGACACGCACCGCTACTCGGTCTCGCGCGGCATCCCGCGCCTGCGCCGGGCGATCTGCCAGTGGTACCAGCGCCGCTACGGCGTCGAGCTCGACATGGACCGCGAGGCCATCGTCACCATCGGCTCCAAGGAAGGCCTGTCGCATCTGGCGCTCGCCACGGTGGACAAGGGCGACGCGGTGCTGGTGCCGAACCCGAGCTACCCGATCCACACCTACGGCTTCGTCATCGCCGGCGCCGATATCCGGCATGTGCCGCTCGTGCCGGGCGGCGACTTCTTCGCCGAGCTCGAAAAGGCGATCAAGAACTCCTGGCCCAAGCCCAAGATGCTCATTCTCAACTTCCCGGCCAACCCCACGACCCAATGCGTCGAGCTCGATTTCTTCGAGAAGGTGATCGCGGTCGCCAAGGAGCACGACATCTGGGTGATCCACGATCTCGCCTACGCCGATATCGTGTTCGACGGCTACAAGGCGCCCTCGATCCTGCAAGTGCCGGGGGCGAAGGACATCGCGGTGGAATTCTTCACGCTCTCCAAGAGCTACAACATGCCCGGCTGGCGCGTGGGCTTCATGTGCGGCAACGCCAAGCTCGTCGCCGCCCTTGCCAAGCTCAAGTCGTACTTCGACTACGGCACCTTCACGCCGATCCAGGTCGCGGCGATCCTCGCGCTCGAGGGACCCCAGGACTGTCTCGAAGAGATCCGCCTCACTTATCAGAAGCGCCGCGACGTGCTGTGCAACGGGCTGTTTTCCGCCGGCTGGGCGGTGGAGAAACCGAAGGCCACCATGTTCGTCTGGGCGCGCATCCCGGAGCCGTTCCGCGCGCTCGGTTCGCTCGAATTCTCCAAGAAGCTCCTGACCGAGGCCCGGGTCGCGGTCTCGCCGGGCGTGGGCTTCGGCGAATACGGCGATGAGTACGTGCGCTTCTCGCTGATCGAAAACGAGCATCGCACGCGCCAGGCGATCCGCTCGATTCGCGAGATGTTCCGCAAGGACCACGTGCTCACCGACGTGCGCCAGGTCAACAACTGAACAACAGCGAAACCACAGATGAACACAGATGGACACAGATCAGAAAGTCAAAAGCCAAACGGCGAAACCGCAGATAAACGCAGATGAACGCGGATAAAAGACCAAAAACAGGATTTGTTGTCGTTTTAATCTGCGTTTATCTGCGTTCATCTGCGGTTCCCATAATCTTACAAATATGAAACCGGTCAAAATCGGCATCCTCGGCCTCGGCACGGTCGGCTGCGGCACGATCAACGTGCTCGCGCGCAACGGCCTGGAGATCGCGCGCCGCGCCGGGCGCGAGATCAAGATCGTTCAGGCCTCGGCCCGCGACCTCAAAAAGAAGCGGCCGTGCCCGACCGAGGGCATCCGGCTGGTGACCGACCCGTTCGAGATCGTGCGCAACCCGGAGGTCGAGGTCGTGGTGGAGTTGATCGGCGGCTGCGACCCGGCCAGGGGTCTGGTGCTCGAGGCGATCGCGAACGGCAAGCATGTGGTCACCGCGAACAAGGCGCTGATCGCCGTGCATGGCAATGAGATCTTCGCGCAGGCGCAGAAGCGGGGCGTGATGATCGCGTTCGAGGCCGCGGTCGCGGGCGGCATCCCCATTATCAAAATGGTGCGCGAAGGGCTTGCCGGTAACCGCATCGAATGGATTGCCGGAATTATTAACGGCACGAGCAATTTCATTCTCACCGAGATGCGCGACAAGGGTGCGGACTTCGCCGCCGTGCTCAAGGAGGCGCAGCGCCTGGGCTACGCCGAGGCCGATCCGGCCTTCGACGTCGAGGGCATCGACGCCGCGCACAAGCTCACCATCCTCGCGGCCATCGCCTTCGGCATCCCGCTCAAGTTCGAGCAGGCCTACATCGAAGGCATCACGAAGATCACCCGCATGGACGTGCAGTACGCCGAGGAGCTCGGCTACCGCCTCAAACTGCTCGGCATCGCGCGGCGCACGAACGGCGGCGTGGAGCTGCGCGTGCATCCGACGCTCATCCCGCAGCGGCGACTCATCGCCAACGTCGAGGGCGCGATGAACGCCGTGCTCGTGAAGGGCGACGCCGTGGGGCCGACGCTCTTTCACGGCGCGGGCGCGGGCGCCGAGCCCACGGCCTCGGCCGTGGTCGCCGACCTGGTGGATGTCGTGCGCACGCTCACGGTCGATCCGCAGCAGCGCGTGCCGCATCTGGCGTTCCAGCCCGATGCGCTCGTCGATCTGCCGATCCTGCCGATCGCGGAGGTCGAGACCTCGTATTACCTGCGGCTCACGGCGCTCGACCGGCCGGGCGTGCTCGCGGACGTCACGCGCATCCTCGCCGATCTTCATATCTCGATCGAGGCCATCCTGCAAAAAGAGCCGCACGCCGGCGAGGAGACCGTACCGGTCATCATCCTCACGCAGCGCGTGCAGGAGAAGAACATGAACGCGGCGATTGCGCGCATCGAGCAGCTCGGCTCGATCAAGGACAAGGTCGCGCGCATCCGCCTGGAGCACCTCAACCCGGATTGGAACTGAAAACCGTAACCGCAGATGAACGCGGATAAACGCAGATAAAAATGATTTCTCTCTCTTTTGTTTCTTGATCTGCGTCCATCCGCGTTCATCTGCGGTTCCAAAAAATCATATAGAGAATCGAAAACATGAATCTCGGCAGCCGCTACACCGGATTGATCGACAAGTACCGCGACCGCCTGCCGGTCTCGGACGACACCCGCATCATCAGCCTGGGCGAGGGCAACACCCCGCTCATCCGCCTGAACAATATCCCGCGCACCGTCGGCAAGCACGTGGACATCTACGTGAAGTTCGAGGGCCTGAATCCCACGGGCTCGTTCAAGGACCGCGGCATGACGATGGCGGTCACGAAGGCGGTGGAGGAGGGCAGCCGCGCGATCATCTGCGCCTCGACCGGCAACACCTCGGCCGCGGCCGCGGCCTACGCCGCGCGCGCCGGCATCGCCTGCTTTGTGGTCATTCCCGAGGGCAAGATCGCGCTGGGCAAGCTCGCCCAGGCGATGATCCACGGCGCGGTCGTGATCCAGATCCAGGGCAACTTCGACGTCGGCATGGCGCTGGTGAAAGAAGTTGCCAACGAGGCGCCGGTGACGATCGTCAACTCGATCAATCCCTACCGGCTCCAGGGCCAGAAAACGGCGGCGTTCGAGATCATCGAGGAACTGGGGACGGCGCCGGATTTCCATTGCCTGCCGGTCGGCAACGCCGGCAACATCACCGCGCACTGGATGGGTTACTGCGAGTATGCCGATCACGGGATCGTGAACAACCGCCCGGTCATGGTGGGCTATCAGGCCGCGGGCGCGGCGCCGTTTATTCTCGGCCACATGGTGGATAACCCCGAGACCGTCGCGACCGCCATCCGTATCGGCCATCCGCAGTCCTGGGACAAGGCCTGGGTGGTACAGAAGAACTCGAACGGCTGGTTCGAAAAATTCAGCGACGACGACATCCTCGCCGCGCAGAAGCTGCTCGCCCAGAAGGAAGGCATCTTCTGCGAGCCGGCCTCCGCAATCTCGCTCGCCGGCGCGCTGCACGACCTCAAGCGCGGCAAGATTCCGGAAGGCAGCCGCGTCGTTTGCACGCTCACCGGCCACGGACTCAAGGACCCCGACACCGCCATCAAGCAAGGCATGGGGCCGGTACTCAAGGTGGCCGCAGAGTCCGGCGCCGTAAAAAAGGCGATCCTGGACAATCTGGCGTGATTCGGGACAGCGATGCCCGAAGGCCGAACGGTGTGGATTAGGGCATAATCTCCTGCCGTCCCTGGATTCAACGCGCCCTGACCTTCCGCCGTGCCGGACACAAGCAAACATCTCTATCTGCTGATTCCGGGTTTCTTCGGTCCGCAGCCGGGCCCGGACGAGTCCGAGGCGACGGCGCATGCCTGGCCCGCGCTCGAAACCTTGCTCGCGCGCGCCTCGGCCGCCCATAGAACACTCCCGCACGGCCTCGAGGCCACGCTCTTCGCGCTGTTCCATGCCGATTCGTCCGTCGAGGGCGATCTGCCGGTGGCGGCGGTCACGCGCGCGTTGGACACGGGTGTGATCGACAACGGTTGGTGGGTGCGCGCCGATCCGGTGCATCTGCGCCCCGAGCGCGACCGTCTGATCCTTGCGGACAGCCACGTGCTCGATCTCACCCAGGACGAGGCCAGCCGCCTGGCGGCGGAGATCGCAAAGGTGTACGTCGAGGACGGGCTGATCCTCAAGGCGCCGCGCCCGGGACGCTGGTACCTCAAGCCCGCGCGCGCCCCGCGCATTTCGACCACACCCCTGCCCGAAGTCGTGGCGCGGGACATCCATCCCTATCTGCCGCAGGGCAAGGATGGCAAAGCCTGGCACACCATCCTGAACGAAGTGCAGATCCTGTTGCACACGGCCAAGGTCAACGAAGAACGCGAGCGCCGCGGCAAACTCCCGATCAACAGCCTCTGGTTCTGGGGCGGCGGGCGGCTGCCCAAGATCAAGCCGGTGAGCTGGACGCAGATCTGGAGCGAGGAGCCGGTGAGCCTTGCGCTCGCGCGCCTGACGGAAACCTCCGGCCGGGCGTTGCCGGCGGGATTCGAGGACTGGCGGCGCCAGGCCGATCGCGCGGGCGAGCACCTGGTGGTGCTCGACAGCCTGCGGGCGCCGTTCCTTTATGGCGACCAGGAAGCCTGGTCCGCCGCCATGACGCGCCTCGAGCGGGACTGGATGGCGCCGCTCAGCATCGCGCTGCGCGCGGAGACGCTCTCGAGCGCGACACTGCTCACCGACGCCGGTCGCGGCTTTCACCTCAGCCCGAAGGCGATGCGCCGCTGGTGGCGGCGGCGCCATCCGCTCGCCTCCTACGCCTGAAGCGACACCCCGGCGGCATGAATTATTCCGGTAAAATAATCGTCCGCCGCTGCGCGCCACCGCAACCGCTGTGCGACACGCTGCCCGCGGACCTCCACCCGGTGCTGCGGCGGGTCTATCTCGCGCGTAACATCGCCGCGGCCCAGGAGCTTGACCTCGCGCTCGAGCACCTGACACCGCCGCAGCGCCTCAAGGACATGGAGCGGGCCCTGGTCCTGCTGGAGGATGCCGTGCGCGCCCGCCGGCGCATCCTGGTTGTTGCCGACTTCGACACCGACGGCGCCACGAGCTGCGCGCTGATGCTGCGCGCCCTCAGGCAATTGGGCGCGGCCGACGTGCGCTATGTGGTGCCGAACCGCTTCGAATACGGCTACGGCCTCACCCCGGAGATTGTGGCCCTCGCCGCGCAGCACACACCCGATCTGCTGATCACGGTGGACAACGGCATCTCCAGCGTCGAGGGCGTGCGCGCCGCGCGGGCGCGCGGCATCCGCGTGCTCATCACCGATCATCACCTGCCGGGCCCCGTGCTGCCCGAGGCCGACGCGATCGTCAACCCAAATCAGCCGGGCGATGAATTTCCGAGCAAACATCTCGCCGGCGTGGGCGTGGCGTTCTACGTCATGCTCGCGCTGCGCGCGCGCCTGCGCGAGACCGGCTGGTTCGACGGCCAGGGGATCGCCGAACCTAACCTCGCCCGGCTGCTCGATCTCGTGGCGCTGGGTACCGTCGCCGATGTCGTGCCGCTCGATCACACCAACCGCATCCTCGTCGCCCAGGGCCTCGCGCGCATCAACCGCGGCCGGTGCGCCGAGGGCGTGCGCGCGCTGCTGCGCATCGCCGGCCGCACCGAAGGCCGGATCACCCCGGCCGATCTCGGCTTTTGTGTCGCCCCGCGCCTGAACGCCGCCGGACGACTCGAGGACATGGCGCTCGGGATCGAGTGCCTGCTGACGGACGATCCCGCGGCAGCCGCCGAGATGGCGCAACGGCTCGACGCGCTCAATCGCGAGCGGCGCGCGATCGAATCCGGGATGCAGGATCAGGCGCACCGCGCCGTCGACGCGCTGCATCTGGAAGGGGAGGGTCTGCCGCGCGGGCTGTGTCTCCTCGACGAATCCTGGCACCAGGGCGTCGTCGGGCTGGTGGCCGCGCGCGTCAAGGACCGTCTGCACCGACCGGTAATCGCCTTCGCGCCCGGCGCCAACGGCGAGATCAAGGGCTCGGCGCGCTCCGTGCCCGGACTGCACATCCGCGACGCGCTCGACGCGATCGCCGCGCGCCATCCGAGCGTGCTGCAAAAGTTCGGCGGCCACGCCATGGCCGCGGGACTGAGCCTGCGGCGCGCGGATTACGAGGCATTCAGCGCGCTGTTCGCCGAAGAGGTGAGCCGCTGGCTCGGCGAAGAGGATCTCCGTGGCGTTGTCTTGAGCGACGGCGAGCTCGCGGCCGCCGAGCTTACCCTCGATCTCGCCGAGCTTTTGCGCGCGAACGGACCCTGGGGGCAGGGTTTCCCCGAGCCGCTGTTCGACGGCGAATTCCAGGTTGCCGACCGGCGCGTCGTCGGCGGCAAGCACTTGAAGCTCGCACTCCGCGCCGCCACGGGCGGCCAACGCTTCGACGCCATCGCCTTCGGCGCCGCGCAGAGCGCGATTACCGAAAACCAGCATGTCCGCGCGGCATACCGGCTCGACGTGAACGAGTATCAAGGCCGTCGCTCGGTGCAGCTGGTGATCGACTATATTGAGCCGGCGCACAAATGAGCGGCAGGCTGAACATCGCCGCTGTCACGCGCGCACTACGCTTATCGTTGTTTCGAAAACACGTACCGGACAGGGAGAAACATCAATGAATCAGCACGGGGCAACAAACCGGTTGTTTATTTCCACTATTTCAGCGGTTTTCTTGATGTGTCCGTACGTACTGGTGGCGCAAGACAATGACGCCGGACGGCTTCGGCCATCAGTTGATGGCGACGATCTCGCGTTCCGGTCTGCCGTCAAACAATGTCAGGCGGGCAGCGCCAAGAGCGATTTGTGCACCCAGGCGCTGATGGCGGCGACGTTGCGTGGCGACGAAGAAACGGTTGCGCGATTGCTTGGTAAAGGGGTCGATCCAGATCGGCATTACCGAGGGGTTTCCCCCTTTATGATCGCGGTCACTGTTGGGAAAGAGGAAAGTGTCCGCCAGATGGTTGCACACGGGGCGAATGTGAATTCACGGCTTCCGGACGGAAACACCCCGCTGCTGGACGCGCTACAGAACAAGAGACACAACCTTGTCCGGTTTCTGATCGCAAAAGGAGCCGATGTTAACGCGGCTGGCTCCACCCTTCCCGCGCCTTTGCTGTTTGCCGCGACCCGTGGCGATACTGAGAGCGTTGCCGTGTTGCTCGAGGCGAACGCTGACATCGGCGTAACGGATGGGGGCCAACATACCGCGTTATGGTTGGCCGCGGAAAACGGACACCTCGAAATAGTCCGAATGCTGGTCGAACGAGGCGCGTCGATCGACGAAACCCACAACGGCATATCGGTGCTCGCGCAATGCATCAAGAAAAGGCGCAAAGACGTAGCGCTATTTCTGATTGCGAAGGGTGCGAACGTCGACGCCCCAAGAGGAGCGATCACCCCGTTGATGCTCGCGGCAGAAATGGGGGATGAGGAACTGGTGGGCGCGCTGATTCAGCGCGGAGCGCAAGTCAACGCGCAGCAGAGAGGGGGGCCGGACTCCACGGCCCTCCATATCGCCGCCACGAACGGCCACGACAAAATCCTGCGCATGCTCCTGGACGCGGGGGCGGATCTCAATACACGGGAATTGAGAGGCTACACGGCATTGCATAGCGCGGCGCATGCTGGCCGCGCTACCGCGATCCGCCTGTTGGCCAAGCGCGGTGCGGACATCGAGTCGAGATCATCGTTAGGGTTTACTCCGCTCTTAAGCGCAACGGCGTTCGGAACGCCGGAGGCAATAAAAGCGTTACTTGATCTCGGCGCGAACTCAACCGCGAGTGATGGAGCAGGTTGTAACGCTATATGTGTGTGCGCCTCATATTCGGACCACGACCCGTCTTTGGATGTCGTCCACAAGAAGTGCGAGCTTTTGCTCGCGCGCGGCGTGCGCGTGAACAGTCTGGACCACCACGGCCGCACACCACTCGTTATCCTAGCGGCGGGCCGCTCGATCAGAACTGATCTGATCAAGCTGTTGTTGCGGTATGGCGCCGATGAGAGTATCTCGGACAAGGAGGGGTTGACCGCGCTTCTTTGGGCGGCAAAAAGGGATATCCCAGAAAATGTCATGCCCCTCGTTTCACGGCGCGCACGATTGAACGCCTCAGACAAGCTCGGTAATACGGTGTTGATACATGCTGCATATATCGGAAACCCGCGTGTCGTAAAGATGCTGCTCGACGACCCAAGGTCCGAGGTTAACGCAAGAAATCAAATTGGCGAGACCGCTCTGATCGTCGCGGCGGGCGCGGGTAATATCGAGGCAGTGAAGCTCTTGGTTGGAAAAGGGGCGAATCTAAGCGCGATGACCGACGGGGTCGGCAAACCGATCGAACGCGTCGATGCCGACCAACTGGAATTTGCACGGCAGCAATCAGGGCCTGGGGTTCAACTCGCGGCAAAAAAGGGCCCCCCACCCAAACGGTATGAGGTGGGCCGCACCCCGGTTAGACGCACCGAGCAAAATGGCGAGGTGATCGTTCATCAGCCTCCCGTATTTATGTTACCTTCCATGGAGGTCACATCTTCCATGGTGGACGTTCGCGGTGAGAATGACGACTTCGTAGACGAAACCGCCCTTATGCGAGCGCGCCGGATGGGGCATCGCCAGGTCGCGGATTTTCTGGTGCGCGCGGGCGCAAACCAATAAAATCCTCCTCAACCCCGAGGCGACGATGTTGGTATCGAGAATGAGGCGCACGCCCTACCGCGAACTGCGCCGCGCGGCGCGCATCGCGTGGAGTTCTTCCGAGATTTGTTCCGGTGTCATGGCCGGCTCATCCACCGCTGCCATGCGATCCATGGCGGCAAACAGTTCGTCGGTTTGCTGCACCCTCAATTGTTCACGCAGTATCCGCTCGAGGGTGGCGGGAGTCAGCAACCCGGCACGTTGCGATTCTTGGGCCAATTGATCGGGTAAATTGATTTGTACCTTCGTCATGGGGATTCCTCTTTAGCGGCTCGTCTGCGCGCGCACGGTTTCCAGTATCTCCATCATGAAGCCTGGTGTCTCGTAAAAAGTATATCACCCGAGGCCCCGAAAACCACCGGGATGCGTGATGACGCCGCCGGTTTGCAGACCAGGGCTTCCGTGTGCGCCACACCGCCGCTCCGGGCACGCAGTCCCCGATGGGCTAATTCCGGAGGTTTCTGAACCGGTCGCCATCGCTAGGATCCGGACCCTTCAGATCGTCATTCGACACCTCGCTCCAGTTTGAGGGCCGATTGTTTTAAGATAACGGCATGACAACCCGCATGATCGAAGAGTTTGTCGGCAACACCCCGCTCGTGCGGCTGCAGCGCCTGCCGGGCGAGACCGGTAATACGGTCCTCGCCAAGCTCGAGGGCAACAACCCCGCGGGTTCGGTGAAAGACCGGCCGGCGTTGTCGATGATCCGGCACGCCGAGGCGCGCGGCGAGATCGGGCCCGGCGACACGCTGATCGAGGCCACGAGCGGCAATACCGGCATCGCGCTCGCGATGGCCGCCGCGATCAAGGGCTACCGCATGGTGCTGATCATGCCGGAGCACTTGAGCGTCGAGCGTCGCTCGACGATGAAGGCCTTCGGCGCGGAGCTGATCCTGGTGACGCAGACAGCAGGCATGGAAGGCGCGCGC
>MFSU01000059.1 GCA_001785115.1 Candidatus Muproteobacteria bacterium RBG_16_65_34 | reverse complement strand
GGAGGGCGCTGAGCAGGAGCAGGGCGGTGAGCAGGGCGGTGAGGTGCCAGTGGCTTAGGGAAGCCGGCTGGCCCCGACCACGGCGGCTGCTGGGTACAAGGATAATATTCATGGCGGTTTAATTAAAGTTTTTTACCTTGTTTACGCCAAGTTCAAGTTACAGAGCCAGCGGCTTCTGCCCAACCGCCCTAACTAGACGGCCGGGACGGTACGTATGAACGTGATGGGCGCTTCGTCGTTCTCGTTGTAGGTAATCAACTCCCAAGCCTCGGTGTTCGCCACGAGTTTCTGCAACAGGCGGTTGTTCAGGGCATGCCCCGATTTATAGGCACTGAAGGCGCCGATCAGCGGATGCCCGAGCAGGTACAGATCGCCGATGGCGTCCAGCACCTTGTGCTTGACGAACTCGTCTTCGTAACGCAGTCCGTCGTCGTTCAGGATGCGGTAATCATCGAGCACGATGGCGTTGTCGAGCCCGCCACCGCGCGCGAGGCCCGCCGAGCGCAGCGCCTCGAGATCGCCCATGAAGCCGAAGGTGCGCGCACGGCTGATCTCCTTCACGAACGAGGTGGTGGAGAAATCCACGGCTGCGCGCTGGCGCGAATTGCGGAATGTCGGGTGGTTGAAGTCGATGTCGAAGGCGACCTTGAAACCCTCGAACGGCTCGAAGCAGGCCCACTTGTCGCCGTCCTCGATCGCGATCCGGCGCTTGATGCGAATAAAACGCTTGGGCGCGTTCTGCTCCGCGATGCCGGCGGACTGGATCAGGAACACAAACGGACCGGCGCTGCCGTCCATGATCGGCACTTCCGGGGCCGTGAGGTCGACATAGGCGTTGTCGATGCCCAGGCCCGCGAAGGCGGACATGAGATGCTCGACGGTGGAGACCCGTGCGCTACGGCTCTCGATTGTGGTGGAAAGACGCGTATCCGAGACGTTCTCCGGGCAGGCCCGAATCTCAATGGGCTCCGGCAGGTCGATCCGCCGGAAGATAATGCCCCGGTCGGCTGGCGCCGGTCGCAGCGTGAGGTATACCTTTTCGCCTGTATGAAGTCCGACGCCCGTGGCGCGGATGATATTCTTCAGGGTGCGTTGCTTGATCATTATATTTTTTGGAAACAGAATCCGTTCCGCGTGCGCGGAGAATTGTTTTCTCGTGAGCATAGCCCGACTCCCAGATGCCGCCCGCCGGGACTGGCCATCCTCTACTAATGGAATTTATGGACGTATTTAAGGATAAAACCTTAACCCTGTCCAGCAAGTTCATCATAAAAAACGTATCTTCGGGTGCATTTACCCGATAAGCGGTTAAAAAGCAGCGGCTTGGTTGCGTCAGTCCGCCTGCTTTCGCAGAAAGGCCGGGATATCCAGATACTCGACTGCCGCCTCGGAACGGGCACCGGCTTGCCGCTCGATGCGCCGGTTGCGGATCACGGTCGGCGTATCGAGATGTTCATAATCCGTTGTTCCGGTTCCGGTTTTTACCACTTTGTACGGCTGCTTGCGCTTGTCGTGCCCAAGCCCCGTGGCCACGATGGTCACCCGAAGCTCCTCGCGCATCTCGGGCTCGATCACGGTGCCGATCACGACCGTGGCGTCATCCGAGGCGAATTCCTTGACGGTATTGCCCACTTCCTCGAACTCGCCGATCGACATATCCAGACCCGCGGTGACGTTGACCAGGATGCCCCGCGCGCCGGAGATGTTGACGTCCTCGAGCAACGGGCTCGAGACCGCCGCCAGGGCCGCCTCGCGCGCGCGCGTCGGGCCCCGGGCCGTCGCCGAACCCATGATGGCCATACCCATCTCCGACATGACCGTGCGCACGTCGGCGAAATCGACATTAATAAGTCCCGGCCGTGTGATGAGCTCGGCGATCCCCTGCACGGCGTTTTGCAGCACCTCGTTCGCCTTGCTGAAGGCGTCCTTGAGCGTCACGTCCTTGCCGAGCACGGTGAGGAGCTTGTCGTTCGGGATCGTAATGATGGAGTCGACGTACTCCGCGAGATCCCTGATCCCCTGCTCCGCGATGCCCATGCGCTTGCGGCCCTCGAAGGGAAAGGGCTTCGTGACGACCGCGACGGTGAGGATCCCCATGTCCTTCGCCACCTGCGCCACCACGGGCGCCGCGCCGGTGCCGGTGCCGCCACCCATGCCGGCGGTGATGAACACCATATCGGCGCCGGCGAGCGCCTCGGCGAGGCGCTCGCGGTCCTCGACCGCCGCCTGGCGCCCGATATTGGGGTCGGCCCCGCAGCCCAGACCCTTTGTGAGGTTCGTCCCAAGCTGCAGGATGGTCTTCGCCTGCGATCGCCTGAGCGCCTGCGCGTCGGTGTTGGCGTTGATGAACTCCACCCCATCAATGTTGGCGACGACCATATGGTCGACGGCGTTGCCGCCGCCACCGCCTACACCGATGACCTTGATCACGGCCTGCTGACCGTAGGTATCCATAAGTTCAAACATTGTGCTGTCTCCTAGAGAAAGTTGGTGTTGCTGTTTGCATCGCTGCTTGTTACCCCCTCACCCTTGCCCGACCAAATCGGTGAACGTCTCCCTCCCCCTCTCCCATCCTCTCCCACAAGGGGAGAGGTGAGTCGGTAAACGTCCCCATTAAAAATTGCCCTGAAACCAGCTCTTCATCTTGTCGAACATGCCCCGCATCCCGGCGGCCGGCGCCACATGACTCACATACTGCTTGCCCTCGCGGCACCTGGCGCCGAACAGCACCAGCCCCACGCCGGTGGCGAAGATCGGGTTTTGCACCACACCCTTCAAGCCGCCGACGTACTGCGGCAGCCCCAAACGCACCGGCATGTGGAACACCTCCTCCGCCAGATCGACCATGCCCTCCATCTTGGCGCTGCCGCCGGTCAATACGATCCCCGAGCCGATCGTGTCCTCGAAACCGCTGCGTCGAAGCTCCGCCTGAACAAGTCCGTACAGCTCCTCGATCCTCGGTTCGATCACCTCGGCGAGCGTCTGGCGCGAGAGCTTCCTGGGCGGACGGTCGCCCACGCTCGACACCTCGATGGTCTCGTCGCGGTTCGCAAGCTGCGTCAGCGCGCAGCCGTATTTCTTCTTGATGTCCTCGGCATTCTGCGTCGGCGTGCGCAGCGCCACCGCGATGTCGTTCGTCACCTGATCGCCCGCGATCGGGATCACCGCGGTATGGCGGATCGCGCCTTCGGTGAACACCGAAATGTCGGTGGTGCCGCCGCCGATGTCGACCAGGCACACGCCCAACTCCTTCTCGTCCTCGGTGAGCGTGGATATGCTGGAGGCGAGCTGCTCCAGGATGATGTCATCCACCTCGAGCCCGCAGCGACGCACGCACTTGATGATGTTCTGCGCGGCGGAGACCGCGCCCGTGACGATGTGCACCTTGGCCTCGAGGCGCACACCGCTCATGCCGATCGGCTCGCGGATGCCTTCCTGCTTGTCGATGATGAATTCCTGCGGCAGGATGTGCAGCACCTTCTGATCCGTCGGAATCGCAAGCGCGCGTGCCGCCTCGATCACGCGCTCGACATCCCCGGGACCGACCTCCTTGTCCTTGATCGCCACGATCCCGTGTGAGTTGAAGCTCGAGATGTGCGAGCCGGCGATGCCGGCGTACACCGAGTGAATCTGGCAGCCGGCCATGAGCTCGGCCTCCTCGACCGCGCGCTGGATCGACTGCACCGTGGACTCGATATTGACCACCACCCCCTTTTTCATACCGCGCGAGGGGTGGTGCCCCACGCCGACGATCTCGACCTCGCCGGTGGGCGATATCTCACCCACGATCGCCAGCACCTTGGAGGTGCCGATATCGAGTCCCACGATCAGCTTCGCATCGTCTTTCTTCGCCATAGTCAGCCCCCTTTCATACCGGGTATCGGGCGTGCGTCGCGCCACTGCACGGCGAACCCGTTGGTGTACCGCAGATCTACCTGCTTCATGCGCTGCGCCTCGCGCGCAAATCCCCGGGCATAGGCGCGGGCGAAACGCTCGAGCTTGCGCTCCGGAACCTCGCGGTCGAGCACCAGCGTCAGACCCGTGTCGAGATCGAGGCGCCAGGAACGCCGCGGCGTCAATGTCAGGCGCTCGAGCTTGCGGCCCGACGCCGTCAGGATGCGGCCAAACGCCTCGAACCGCTCCCGCACCAGCGCCTGCGCGCCCTCCGGCCCATCGAGCCGCGGGAGATCCCGCGGCAGATCCGCGCCGCGCACGCGCACCACCCGATCCCCCTGATTCACCCAGGCGTCCTCGCCCCAGCGCGCGATGAGCCGCTGCTCGGTGAAACGGACGTCAAGGTCCTGCGGCCAGCGCCTGCGCACCGAGGCCGAGTACACCCACGGCAGCGATTCCACGGCGCGCCGCACGGCGGCGAGGTCCAGCAGCAGGATGTTGCCGCGCGCCACCTCCCGTACCGCCGCATCGAGCTCCGGCTGCGTCACGTGCCGGAACTCGCCCTCGAAACGGATCCGCTGCACCGCAAAACGCTCCGCACTCAGCAGCCAATCCAGGGCGAGCAGCGCGGCCGTGAGCGCCGCGAGCCCGAGAAACAGCGCGACCATCGGCCGGAACAGCGCCGCGGTCGGTGTTTGCGCCTGCTCAGCGTGCGCCGTGAAGGAAGCCCTACTCGCTTCGCTCGTTCGTCCTGTCATAAAAAAGAAGCCTCCAGGATGCGCACCACCAGTTCGTCGAAGTCGATGCCGGCCGCGCGCGCCGCCATCGGCACGAGGCTGTGGTCGGTCATGCCCGGCACCGTGTTCACCTCGAGCACATAGGCCGTGCCCGCCTCATCCACCAGAAAATCCACCCGCCCCCAGCCGGCGCAGCCGAGCGCATCGAAGGCCAGCCGCGCCAGGCGCCTGATCTCGGTCTCCTGCTCCGGCGCCAGTCCCGAGGGACAGAGGTAGCGCGTGTCGTCGCGCAGGTACTTGGCCTCGTAGTCGTAAAACGCCCGCGGCGTTTCGATGCGTATGAGCGGCAGTTCCTGGTGTTCCAGGATGGCGGCAGTGATCTCCTGGCCGCGGATGTAGCGCTCCGCGAGCACCGTTGAGTCGTACCGCGCCGCCTGCTCGAAGGCCGCGCGAAACTGCTCGCTCGAGGCCACCAGGGTGATGCCGAGGCTCGAACCCTCGCGCGAGGGTTTGATCACCACGGGGAACCCGAGCCACTTGCCGACGCCGGCGGGATCGGTGTCCGGGGCGAGCACATAGTATTCCGGCGTGCGGATGCCTACGGTCTGCCACAACTGCTTGCAGCGCAGCTTGTCCATCCCGAGCGCCGAGGCGAGCACCCCGCTGCCGGTGTAGGGCAGTCCCAGCACCTCGAGCGCCCCCTGGATCACGCCGTCTTCGCCCCCGCGCCCGTGCAGTGCGATGAACGCGCGATCGAACTTTCCGTCCTCCAGCCGGCGCAGCACATCGCGTCCGGCATCGATCCCGTGGGCGTCCACGCCCTTGCGTTTCAAGGCCGCAAGCACCGCGCTGCCGCTCTTGAGCGACACCTCGCGCTCGGCGGAGAGCCCACCCATCAACACCGCCACCTTGCCGAAATTTTCAGTTCCCATAAGAACACCTAAAGCAACCGCAGATGAACGCAGATACACGCAGATAAAAATCAACAGATCTTTTCATATTCATATCCGCGTTCATCTGCGTTCATCTGCGGTTTCAAGAATCATTTCTAATCCTTTTCACCGATTACCCGCACCTCTGGTTCCAGTTTGATGCCGTGCCGCTTCTCCACTTCCGCCTGCACGCGGGCGATCAAGCGCTCGATGTCCGCGGCGGTCGCGCCGCCGTTATTCACGATGAAGTTCGCGTGCAGCTCGGAGACGCAGGCGCGGCCGACGCACGCGCCCTTGAGGCCCGCGGTCTCGATCAGGCGCGCGGCGAAATCGCCCTGCGGGTTCTTGAACACCGAGCCCGCGTTGGGCAGTTGGGTCGGCTGGCTGGCACCGCGCCGGGCGAGCAGCGATTTAATAAGCGTCTTGCCGTGCGCCGCATCGCCCGCGCGCAGCCGGAAATGCCCGGCGACAAACCACTCGCCCGCCGGTCCGCTGAGCGCGCGGTAGCCGATCCGGTAGTCCGCGGGCGGGCGCACGCGCAGCGCGCCGCGATGGTCGATGGTTTCCACCGCCGCGACGATGTTCCAGGTCTCGCCGCCGAAGGCGCCGGCGTTCATCGCCAGCGCCCCGCCCACGGTGCCGGGGATGCCGGCGAGGAACTCGGCGCCGGTGAGTCCCTGGTCCACGCAGAAGCGCGCGACCTTGGCGCTCGCGACCCCGGCCTCGGCGCGCACGAGCGCCTCGCCGATGAGATCCAGTTTGCTCAACGCCCCGCTGGTCATGACCACCGTGCCGCGCACGCCGCCGTCGCGTACCAAAAGATTGCTCCCGAGTCCCACCCAGGCAAGCGGCTCCTGCGGTGGCAGGCTCGCTAAAAACGCCGCGAGGTCCTCAAGGTCGGCGGGGATATACAGCCGATCCGCCGGACCGCCCACGCGCCAACTCGTGTGCCGGCTCATGGGCTCGCTCCTTAATAGCTGTCCCCGCAGGCTCGGGGCCGCCGCCGGCATCATGGAGCCCCCCGCGAAAGCGCCTGCGGGAGACTCGCCGCGACGCGCCCGATGTCGCCTGCCCCGAGGGTGAGCAGCACGTCGTTTCCGCGCAGCAGCCCATCGAGCACCTGCGGCAGTTGATTCACCTCCGGCACGAATATGGGATCGACCTTGCCGCGGGCGCGGATGGCGCGGCAGAGCGCGCGCCCGTCGGCGCCACCGATGGGTTTCTCGCCCGCGGCGTACACCTCCGTCACCAGCACGATTTCGAGCTCGGACAGCACGGCGCTGAAGTCATCGAGCAGATCGTGCGTGCGCGTGTAGCGGTGCGGCTGGAACACGACGACCAGGCGCCGCTGCGGCCAACCGCGGCGCGCCGCCTCCACCGTGGCCGCGATCTCGCGCGGGTGATGGCCGTAATCGTCCACCAGGATCACGTCGCCGCCGGCGCGCGCGATCGTCCCGTTGACCTGGAACCGCCGGCCGATGCCGGAGAAGGCGGCGAGTGCCCTGGCGATCGCGTCCTTGCCCACGCCGAGCTCGTTGGCAACCGCGATCGCCGCGAGCGCATTGAGCACGTTGTGCCGGCCCGGCTGGTTGAGCGTGACCGCGAGCCAGCCGGCCTCGCCTTTCATCGAAACCGCGAAATGCATCTTGAGGCCGTCGGCGCGGATGTCGGTCGCGCGCACATCGGCCTCGGGGCTCTCGCCGTAGGTGAGCATCGGCTTGTGCACCGCCGGCAAAATCTCGCGCACCACCGGGTCGTCGAGACACAGCACCGCGAGTCCGTAGAACGGCAGGTGGTGCAGGAACTCGACGAATGCCTGCTTGAGCCGCCCGAAGTCGCCACCATAGGTGCTCATATGGTCGGCGTCGATATTGGTCACCACCGCCATGAACGGCTGCAGCGACAGGAACGACGCATCGCTCTCATCGGCCTCGGCCACGAGATATGCGCCGCGCCCGAGGCGCGCGTTGGCCCCGGCGCTGTTCAACCGCCCGCCGATCACGAAGGTCGGATCGAGCCCGCCCTCGGCGAGGCAACTGGCCGCGAGGCTCGTGGTCGTCGTCTTGCCGTGCGTGCCGGCGATGGCGATCCCGCGCTGCAAGCGCATCAGTTCGCCCAGCATCTCGGCGCGCGGGATCACCGGGATCTTGGCCGCGTGCGCCGCCGCCACCTCCGGATTGGCCTCGGCCACCGCCGAGGACACCACGACCACCTCCGCGCCCGCGACCCACCGAGCGTCGTGTCCGATATGAATCCGCGCGCCGAGCGATTCCAGGCGTTTCGTATTGGCCGACTCGCGCACATCGGAGCCGGAGACCTCGAACTCGAGGTTCGCGAGCACCTCGGCGATCCCGCACATGCCGGCCCCGCCGATCCCGACGAAATGCACGCGCCGTACCCGATCACGCATGGATGGCCTCCAGACATTCGCGCGCCACGACCTCGTCGGCATCGGCGATGGCACAACCGCGCGCGGCCTGCGCCATTCGAAGAATCACCTCGCGGTTGGCCGCGAGGTCGGCGAGCAATGCGCGCACGCGCGCGGCGCTGAATTCGGTCTGCGGCAGCAGCGTCGCCGCCGCGCGCCCGGCCAGGTACTGCGCGTTCGCCGTCTGATGGTCGTCCGCCGCATGCGGATACGGCACGAGGATCGAAGCCGCGCCCGCGGCCGCCAGCTCGGCGATGGTCATGGCGCCGGCACGGCACAGCACCACGTCGGCCCAAGCGTAGGCCGCGGCCATGTCATCGATGAACTCACTCACGCGGACTCGTGACTCATGATTCATGATTCGTGATTCGTATTGCTGTTGAACGGTGGTGAGATTGTCGCGCCCGCACTGATGCCAGACCTCCGGCCGCTCCGACTCGGGCATGCTCCGGATCGCTTCCGGCATCACCTCGTTAAACACCGTCGCACCCTGGCTGCCGCCGACGATGAGCAGGCGCAACCGCCCGCGGCGGTTCGCGAGCCGCTCGCCCGGCGCCGGCAACTGCGCGATCTCGCGCCGCACCGGGTTGCCCACGTGGTAGGCCTTGGCGAGCCCGCCGAACGCGGCCGGGAAGGCGCACAGCACGCGGTCGGCGAGACGCGCGAGCAGGCGATTGGTGAAACCGGGAATGGCGTTTTGCTCGTGCACCACGAGCGGAATGCCGAGCAGGCTCGCCATCATGCCGCCCGGACCGGCGGCGAAACCACCCATCGCGAGCACCGCGTCCGGCCGGCGCCGGCGCAGGATGCGAAACGCCTGCAGCATCGCGACGTTCAGCCGCAACGGCAGCAGCAGCCAGCGCAACACGCCGCCGCCGCGCAGGCCGCGGATCTGGATGTACTCGATCTCGATCCCGGCGGGCGGCACCACGCGCGCCTCGATGCCCTCGCGCGTGCCGAGCCACACGACGTTCACGCTCTGCTCGCGCAGCCGGCGCGCCACGGCCAGGCCCGGGAACACGTGCCCGCCCGTGCCGCCGGCCATGATGAGCACGCTTCGACCCGGATCCGGGCGCGCACCGTGGCGCGTCATGCGTCCCCCCACGCGCGCGGGCGCGACTCGCGTTCGATGCGCGCCAGCAGCCCCACGGCCGCGCAGCTCGCCAGCATGCTCGAGCCGCCGTAGCTCATCAGCGGCAGCGTCAACCCCTTGGTCGGCAGCAGCCCCATGTTCACGCCCATGTTGATCATCGCCTGCACGCCGATCAGGAATCCCAGGCCCTGCGCGAGGCGCGCGCCGTAGAGGCTGCCCGCGCGCTCGGCCTGGCGCGCGATGGCGAAGGCACGCGCGATGAGCACGCCGAAGAGCGCGATCACGCCGAGCACCCCGACCAGCCCGAGCTCCTCGGCGATCACCGCGAACAGGAAATCGGTGTGCGCCGCCGGGAGGTAAAACAGCTTCTGCACGCTCGCGCCCAGGCCCACGCCCAGCCACTCGCCGCGCCCGAAGGCGATCAGCGCCTGCGTGAGCTGAAAGCCGCTCCCGAACGGATCGGCCCACGGGTCGAGGAAGCTCGTCACGCGCCCCATGCGGTAGGGCGAGATCACGGTGAGCAACACCATGCCGCCGAGGCCGGCGACGGCGACGAGCGCGAAGTGCCAGAAGCGCACGCCGCCCAGGAACAGCATCGCGAACACCGTAAGGCAAATCACGACCACGGTGCCGAGATCGGGCTCCATGAGCAGCAGCATGCCGATCACCGCCACGACGAGACTCATCATCACGATGCCCTGGGTGAAGTTCCTGAGCGCCTCCTGCTTGCGCACCAGATAACCCGCGACGTACACCACCATAAAGAGCTTCGTGAGCTCCGAGGGCTGAAGGGTGACGAACCCGAGCCGGATCCAGCGCGCGCTGCCGTTCACGTGACGGCCCACCCCGGGCAGAAGCACCGCCACGAGCAACCCGATCCCGAGGAGCAGCAGCAGCGGTCCGCCCCGCTCCCACCAGCGCACGCGGCTGTGCATGACCAGCGCCATGACCGCCAGCCCGAGCACCACATAGGCCGTGTGGCGGATCAGGAAATAGGCGCTCGCCCCGTGGGTGTGCGCGCCGTAGGCGACCGAGGCCGAGTGCACCATCACGGTCCCAAGCGCGAGCAGCGCGCCCGCGCTCCCGAGCAGCCACGCATCCCAGGCGGCACGCGGCCGGCCGGCGGCGCGCGCCGGGGCATCCAGGACCGCAGCCGCCGTCATCCCAACACCTCGCGCAGCGCCTCGCGGAAGACTTCGCCGCGGTGCTCGTAGTTGCGGAACATGTCGAAGCTGGCGCACGCGGGCGAGAGCAGCACCGCATCGCCCGGCCGCGCCAGCGCGCGCGCCGTCTCTACGGCCGCGCGCATGTCCTGTGCGCGATGCACCGGCACGGCGTCGCCGAGCGCGCGCGCGATGAGCGGGGCGTCGCGCCCGATGAGCACCACGGCGCGCGCGCGGCGCGCCACCACCGGCCGCAATTCGTCGAAGTCCTGGCCCTTGCCGTCGCCGCCGGCGATGAGAATCGCGGGCGCGGTCATGCCGTTCAACGCCGCCGCGGTCGCGCCGACGTTCGTGCCCTTGGAGTCGTCGTACCAGCGCACGCCGTCGCGCTCGGCCACCAGCTCGGTACGGTGCCTGAGCCCCGTGAATTTCCGCGCCGCCTCACGCTGTGCCTCGGGGGCAACGCCGACCATCTCGGTGAGCGCCATCGCGGCAAGCACGTTTGCGAGGTTGTGCCGCCCGGCAAGCGCCACCTCGGCCGCGGGCATGAGGGGTTGCGCGCCCTTCACAAGCCACTCCGCGCCCGCGTGGGTCGCGAGCCCGTAATCCCCGGCGCTCGCGGGCGGATTCAGGCTGAAGCGGATGACCCGCCGATTGGGCCGCACCATGGCCATCACCAGGGGGTCGTCGGCGTTGAGCACCATCGCGCCGTCGCCGCGGAAGACATGCGCCTTGGCCTGCGCGTATTCCTGGATGTCGCGGTAGCGGTCCATGTGATCCGGCGTGAGGTTGAGCACCGTCGCGACGCGCGCGTTCAGACTGTGCGTGGTCTCGAGCTGAAAACTCGAGAGTTCGAGCACATAGACATCGGAGGTATCGTCCTCGAGCAGCGCGAGCGCCGGCAGGCCGATGTTGCCGCCGACCGCAGTCTTCAGGCCCGCCGTGCGGCACATCGCGCCCGCCAGAGCGGTCACCGTGCTCTTGCCGTTCGCGCCGGTCACGGCGATCACCGGCGCCCTGGCCGCGGTCGCGAACAGCTCGATGTCGCCGATCGCCTGGTGGCCCGCGGCGATGGCGCGTGCGATCTCGGGTTCCTTGACCGACACGCCGGGGCTCACCACGAGCAATCCCGGATCGACGAACAACGCCGGCACGAAGCCTCCGGTATGCACCGCGACTTGCGGATAATCGCGGCGCAGGGCCTCGAGCTTGGGCGGCTGCGCGCGCGTGTCCATGACGGTCACCTCGTAGCCACGCGCGGTGAGATAGCGCACGCACGAAAGCCCGGTGAGCCCGAGGCCCACGACGAGCGCGCGTTTCGTTTCCGTCTTTGCCATCGCCAATGCCATGGTCTCAGGAAATATCTGAATAATACTGTTCGCCGCAGAGACGCAGAGGACGCAGAGTTTTTTTCTGTTCGATCGTCATCGAGTTTTCTCTGCGAGCTCTGCGACTCCGCGGCAAGAATTCATATAAATAAAACTTCCTCATCGTATCTTCAACGTCGCCAAGCCGATCAACACCAGGATCAGGCTGATAATCCAGAAACGAACAATCACCCGCGGCTCGGGCCAGCCCTTCAATTCGAAGTGGTGGTGCAGCGGCGCCATGCGAAAGATCCGTTTGCCGGTGAGCTTGAACGAGGCCACCTGCAGCATCACCGACACCGTCTCCATCACGAACACCCCGCCCATGACGAACAGCACGATCTCCTGGCGCACCGCGACCGCCACCACGCCGAGCGCCGCGCCGAGCGCGAGCGCCCCGATGTCGCCCATGAACACCATGGCCGGATAGGTGTTGAACCACAGAAACCCGAGGCCCGCGCCCACGATCGCGGCGCAGAACACCAGCATCTCGCCCACGCCGGCAAGATGCGGAAAGCCCAGATAGACGGAGAAATTCGCATGTCCCATGACGTAGGCGAAGATCCCGAGCGCGCCGGCGACCATCACGGTGGGCATGATGGCGAGCCCATCCAGGCCGTCGGTCAAGTTCACGGCGTTGCTTGAGCCCACGATCACGAAGTACGCGAGCAGCACGAACGCGGGTCCGAGATCGATGACGAGGCTCTTGAACACCGGCACGATGAGCGCGGTCTCGGCCGGGCTCTTGGCGCCCGCGTACAGAAACAGCGCCACCGCCAGCGCCGCCACCGACTGCCAGAAGTATTTTTGCCCGGCGCCGATGCCGCGCGGGTCCTTGTTCACAATCTTCTTCCAGTCGTCCACCCAGCCGATGACGCCGAAGGCGGCCGTCGTGAAGAGCGCGACCCAGACGTAGCGGTTGGTGAGGTCGGACCAGAGCAAGGTCGAGGCGAACACGGCAACGAGGATCAGCGCCCCGCCCATCGTGGGCGTGCCGGCCTTCGTGAAATGGGTCTTCGGCCCGTCGTCGCGCACCGTCTGGCCGAACTTGGCGGCGGTGAGCTTGCGGATCATCCCGGGCCCGATCCAGAAGCTGATCGCAAGCGCCGTGAGCACCCCGAGGATGCCGCGCAGCGTGAGGTAATGAAACACGTTGAAGAACGAGTAGCTGCGCGTGAGTTCTTCGAACAGGTGGTAAAGCACTTAGTTCTCCTCCGCGGCGGCCTGGTCGGCTTTGGCGCGCACGATGCCCGTGACGACACGTTCCAGGTGCATCACGCGCGAGCCCTTGATGAGCAGCGTCATGTCGCCGTGCATCACATCCTGGAGCGCCTCGATGAGCGCCTCGTGCGAATCGAAGTGGCGCCCGCCCCGGCCGAAGCGCTCGACCGCAAGCCGCGCCAGTTCGCCGATGGCGTAGAGACGCTTCAGGTCGAGGCGGCGCGCGAGCTCGCCCACGCGCCGGTGGATGTCCTCGGCCGCGGGCCCGAGCTCGGCCATGTCGCCCAGCACCAGCACGCGCTCGCCGGGGAACTCGCGCAGCGCCTCGAGGCCCGCGGCGAGCGAGGCCGGGTTGGCGTTATAGGTGTCGTCGAGGACGCGCGCGCCACTGATCCCCTCCTTCAACTCGAGGCGGCCGGCGGCGGGCTTCACCCGCTCGAGCGCGCGCTGGACATCTGGCAACGAGGCCCCGGCCTCGAGCGCGGCGGCGCTCGCCGCCGCCGCGTTCAGGGCGTTGTGCCTTCCGAGCAATGACAGTCGCATTTCGATTTCCCCCTGGGTGGTTTTGAGGCGTATCCGGCTTCCCGCGGCGCCGAGCGTGTACTCCGCGCGCACGTCCGCGGGCGGCGCAAACCCGAAGGTAAGGCAGCGGTGCGGTGCGGCGAGACTTTTCCATAGCGCGCAGTGCGGGTCGTCGGCGTTGAGGATCGCGACGCCGTCCTCGGCCAGCCCGGCGAAGATCTCGCCCTTGGCGCGCGCGACATCCTCCACGGTGCCCACGCCGGCGAGGTGCGCCTCGGCGGCGTTGGTGATGAGCGCGATCGTCGGGCGCGTCAGGCGCGAGAGATACTCGATCTCGCCTTTGTGGTTCATGCCCATCTCGATCACGGCGTATTTGTCCTTCGCGCGCAGGCACGTGAGCGTAAGCGGTACGCCGATGTCGTTGTTGAGGTTGCCCCGCGTCACGCAGCCGGGCCCGGCCTGCGCCATGATCGCGCCGATCATCTCCTTGACCGTGGTCTTGCCGTTGCTGCCGGTCACCGCGATTACCGGAATCGCGAACTGACAGCGCCAGAAGGCCGCGAGATCTCCGAGCGCGCGGCGCGTGTCGGCCACGCGCACATACGGCAGTGTCGTCTCGACGGCGCGGCCCAAAACCGCGCCGGCCGCGCCCGCGGCGATCGCCTCGGACAGGAAGCTGTGGCCGTCGTGATGGGGCCCGGTGATCGCCACAAAAAGCTCCCCGGCCTTGAGCGCGCGCGTGTCGGTGGACACGCCGGTGAACACGGCGTCGGCGCCCACGAGCGGCGCCTTGAGCACATCGGCCAGGATTGCGAGCGACATCACGCGGCTGCCTCCAGGATTTCCTGCACGGTCGCGCGATCGCTGTAGGGGCGGCGCTCATCGCCCACCTGCTGATAGTCCTCATGCCCCTTGCCGGCCACGAGCACGATGTCCTCGGGGCCGGCCGCGGCGATCGCCTGCGCGATCGCCGCGCGCCGGTCGCGCTCGACGCGCGGCGCGGTCTTCATCCCGGCGCGGATCTCCTCGACGATGCGCTCGGGCGCTTCGTGGCGCGGATTGTCGTCGGTGAGCACCACCGCATCCGCCAGGCGCTCGGCGATTTCCCCCATCAGCGGGCGCTTGCCGCGGTCGCGGTCGCCGCCGCAGCCGAAGACGCACCAGAGCCTGCGCGGCGCATGCTCGCGCAGCGCGGCGAGAATTTTTTCGAGCGCATCGGGCGTGTGCGCATAGTCGACGATCACGAGCGGCCGGCCCGTGGCCCCGCCGAAGCGCTCGGCGCGTCCGGCCACGGGGCGCGCCCGGGAAAGCCGCACCGCGGCCTCCTCGAGATCCATCCCGAGCACGAGCAGCGTGGCGAGCACGGCCAGGAGGTTATAGGCGTTGAAGCGCCCGAACAGCGGGCTTTTCAGCTCGATCGTGCCGGTGGGAGTGCGCACGCGCAGCGTGAGCCCGGCGTGCGAGGGCCGCAGCTCGAGGGCGCGCACATCGCCCTGATTCAGCCCATAGCTCAGCGTGGCGACACGCCCGCGCATCTGCGCCAGCAGTGCGCGGCCGAACTCGTCGTCGGCGTTGATCACGGCCTGCTTCAGCGTCGGCCATTCGAACAGCCCGGCCTTGGCCGCGCCGTAGGTCGCCATGTCGCCGTGGTAATCGAGATGGTCGCGCGTGAGGTTCGTGAACACCGCCACGCTGAACGCCACGCCGTTCACGCGCCCTTGATCGAGTGCGTGCGAGGATACCTCCATCGCCGCATACGCGGCGCCGTGCGCGCGAAACTCGGCGAGCAGGCGGTGCACGCTGAGCGCATCGGGTGTCGTGTGGAGCGAGGCGTCGAGCGCTTCGGGGAAGCCGTAGCCCAGGGTACCGATAATGGCGCAACGGCGCGCGCCGCCTTCTCCCATCGAATTGCCCTCACCCCGTCCCTCTCCCGGAGGGAGAGGGGGAGTCGGTTCGCTGACGCGACTCGTGGCCGGGACTTTCCCCCTCTCCCCATCCCTCTCCCGCGGGGGGAGAGGGGGAGTCGGTTCGCTGACGCGACTCGTGGCCGGGACTTTCCCCCTCTCCCCATCCCTCTCCCGCAGGGGGAGAGGGGGGGTCGGTTCGCTGACGCGGCTCATATTCATGGCCTGCGCCAGAAGCTGCGTACAGGTCGTCTTGCCGTTGGTGCCGGTGACACCGATCACCAAGAGCGCGCGCGAGGGCGCGCCGAAGAAGCGGTCGGCGATCACGCCTACGGCGCGGCGCAGATCGGCGACGGCGAAGGCCGGTACCGGCGCCTCGCGCAGGGCAAAACCCTCGCCCGCTTCATACACCACCGCGGCGGCGCCCGAGGCGATGGCATCGCCGATGAACGCGCGCCCGTCCGCGACCATGCCGGGCAGCGCGAGAAAGAGATCCCCCGCGCCGACGCGGCGGCTGTCGAGCGCGAGACCCTGCACCGCGCGGTCCTGCTCCGCTGGAACCTCGGCGATCCCTTCGAGCAGCGTGCGCAGGCGCGCGGTCGGCACGACGCGGGTCATCCTGCGCCTCCCGCGGTTTTCACGGTCAGGATCGGGCGCGGTTCCGCGCGTGGGGCGTCGGGCGGGATGTCGAGGAGACGAAGCGCGCCGGCCATCACGTGCGCGAACACCGGCGCGGCCACCTCGCCGCCGAAATACCCGCCGGCGCGCGGCTCATCCAGCAACACCACCATCACCAGCCGCGGATGCGAGGCCGGCGCGAAACCGGCGAACCAGGCGAGATAGCGCTCCTCGCTGTAGCCCTGCTCGGTGAGCTTGCGCGCCGTGCCGGTCTTGCCGGCCACGCGGTAGTCCGCCACGCGCGCAAGCCGCCCCGTACCCCGGCCGTCGACGACGAGCTCGAGCATGGCGCGCAGCTCGCGCGCCGTCGCCGCGGACAGCACGCGCGTCCCGGTGACCGGCGCCTCACGCTTGAGCACCGTGAGCGGCAGCGCCGCGCCCTCGTTCGCGAGCACCGCATAGGCACGCGCGATCTGCAAGGGCGTCACCGAGATGCCATAGCCGTAGGCGATGCTCGCCTGATCCACCGCCACCCAACTCGACGGCGGGTTGAGCAACCCGGCGGACTCGCCCGGCAGCCGCACCCCGGTGGTCTCGCCGAAGCCGGCGCGCCGCAGCATCTCCCACAGCGCCGTCTTGTTCAGCGCGAGCGCGATCTTGGTGGCGCCGACGTTGCTCGATTTCTCGATCACACCGGCCACGGTGAGCGCGCCGTAGTTGTGTGCGTCGTGGATCGTCTTGTTGCCGACCTGAACCAGGCCGGGCGCGGTGTCGATCACGCTGCGCGGCGAAAATTTTCCACTCTCGAGCGCCGCCGCGATGGTGAAGGGCTTCAGGGTCGAGCCCGGCTCGTAGACATCGGTGATCGCGCGGTTGCGGAATACCTGGCTCCTCAAGCTGCCGCGGTTGTTGGGATTGAAATCCGGCTCGTTCACCAGCGCCAGCACCTCGCCGCTACGCGCATCGAGCACGACCGCCGAACCCGCGCGCGCGCGGTGCGTCTCGACCGCGGCGCGCAACTCGCGATAGGCGAGATACTGGATGCGCCGATCGAGACTCACGACGAGATCCTTGCCCGGTGTGGGGAGCGTGAGGCTCTCGACCATCTCCACCGCATTGCCCTGCAGGTCCTTGAGCACACGCTTGGCTCCGGGAACGGCGCGCAGCCAGGCGTCGTAGGCGAGCTCGATGCCCTCCTGCCCCTGGTCGTCCACGTTGGTGAAGCCGAGCACGTGCCCGGCGACCGGGCCCAGGGGGTAATAGCGGCGGTACTCGCGCAGCAGCGATACGCCGGGGATCCCGAGCGCCGCGACGCGCTCGGCGACCTCCGGCGTCACGTGCCGCCGGAGATACACGAACTCGCGCTCACCGCTGCGCGCGAGAAGTTGGGCGATCTCCTTCGCGCTTAACTCAAGCAGCGCGGCGAGCGCGGGCCAGCGCTCGCGCGATTCGGCGAGTGTGGCCGGATGCGCCCACACCGAATCCACCGGCGTGCTCACCGCCAGCGGCGCGCCGTTGCGGTCGAGGATCATGCCGCGGTGCGAGTTGTCCTTGACCACGCGCGAATGGCGGGCGTTGCCCTGACTCTGGAGGTAATCGGCGTTCAGCACCTGAAGATACACCGCGCGCGCCGCAAGCCCGACGAGGCCCGCGAACAGCAGCGCCGCCACGAGCATACGGCGGACGGGGAAGCCGCTGGTGCGCGCGTTCCGGCTCATGGCCCGCCCTCGCCTTCCAGGCGGACCATGCGGATCTGATCGGGATGCGGCATGTCCATGGTAAGGCGCGCGCGCGCCACCGCGTCGATGCGCCGGTGCTGCGACCACGTGGCCTCCTCGAGCAACAACTGGCCCCATTCGGTGTTAAGCGCGTCGCGCTCGGCCTGGAGCGCCTGAAGCCGCGCGAACGACGCCCGCGACTCGTGCCTGAGCTCCACCACCGCGATGGCCGAGGCGAGCAGCAGGGCGAAGAACACCAGCAGGCGGCTACGCATGAGGCCCCCCGGTTTCGGCATCGGTACGCTCGGCGGCGCGCAGCACGGCCGAGCGGGCGCGCGGGTTGTCGCGCTCCTCCTGTGCGCCCGGACGCACCGGCTTGCCGAGCAGCCTGAGCCGCGGGGCGAATGCCGCGGGCGCAAACGGCAGGTCCGGCGGAGTTTCCCCGCCCTTTGCCTCGGCGCGCATGAACCGCTTGACCAGGCGGTCCTCCAACGAATGAAAGCTGATCGCGACGAGTCGCCCGCGCGGCGCCAGCGTGCGCACCGCCTGGGGGAGCGCCCGCTCGAGTTCCTCTAGCTCGCGGTTCACAAAGATGCGGATCGCCTGGAAGGTACGCGTGGCCGGGTCCTTGCCGCGCTCGCGTGTGGGCACGGCGCGGCGCACGATGTCGGCAAGCTGGAAGGTGGTCTCGATCGGGTGCTCGGCGCGCGCGCGCACGATCGTGCGCGCGACGCGCCGGGCGAAACGCTCTTCGCCGTATTCGCGGATAACCCGCTCGAGCTCGGGCTCCGGCGCGCGGTTGAGCCACGCCGCGGCCGACTCGCCCGTCTCCGGATCCATGCGCATGTCGAGCGGCCCGTCCTGACGAAAACTGAATCCGCGGCGCGGGTCGTCGAGCTGGGGCGAGGACACTCCGAGGTCGAACAGAATGCCGTCGACGCGCCCAGTCAGCCCGCGGCCGTCGATCATCTCACCCAGCATCGAGAACGAACCTTTGGTAATCGAAAACCGCGCATCTCCGGCAAACTCCATGCGCGCCGCCGCGCAGGCCTGCGGATCGCGATCCAGCGCGAGCACCCGGCCTTGGGCGGACAACCGGGTCAAGATTCCCCGCGCGTGGCCGCCGCGCCCGTAGGTGGCATCGACATAGACCCCGTCGGGGCGCACATCGAGCGCCTGCAACGCCTCCTCGAGCAGCACCGGGACATGTTGTTCCTCCTCCACGCGCAACCTAAAGCGAGAGCGACTCCAACTCCGAAGGCGGTTTGCCCTCGTCCGCACCGCCCTCGGCGAGCCATTCCGCACGGCGCACATTCCACGCCTGTGCGTCCCAAATCTCGAACTTGTTGCCCTGTCCGATCAGCATCACGTCCTTGTTGAGACCCGCGAACTCGCGCAGCGGTGGCGGCAGCAGGATGCGGCCGGCGCCGTCGAGATCGCATTCCGTGGCATGACCGATGAGCAGGCGCTGCAACCGGCGCGCCTGTTTGTTAAGGCTGGGCAGTTTCACGAGCTTGCGTTCGATCTCCTCCCAGTCGGGCAGCGGATAGAGCAAAAGACAGTGATCGCGGTCGACTGTCATCACCATCTGCCCGTTGCAATTGCGCGCAATCTCCTCCCGATAACGCGTCGGGATGGCCAGTCGCCCTTTGCTGTCGAGACTCAGATCGTTGACACCGCGAAACATTTTTCCCCGCTTTTCCCCGCCTTATTCCACAAATTTCCACAATTTCCCACTTACGCACACTATAGATAGCGAAACCAAAGGGTGTCAAGAGGAAGTTTAGTGCCAAAGGAAATTTCTCCTTTGCGCGACAGGGAGTTAGCGACGGCGAGACTGCGGGAGTCCGGCTAAACGACTCGGGGCTCGTGCGGATGCGATACTGCACTTAACTTCGTAGTGAAAACTATACTTCAAACACGTTTTAAAACAGTAATCTAAACAGACTAATTAACGTGAAAATAAAAAATGGAGTCAGCCGTTAAGCCGGGTTCTGTCGTGGACAGCCATTCATCTAGGACGCACGTCGCCGCGCGCCTCAAGCGGCCTACCCGGGAACGGTGCGGGCCGCACCATCGTTCCCCTATTTGGCCTTGCTCCAGGTGGGGTTTGCCGTGCCACGGGTGTTGCCACCCGCGCGGTGCGCTCTTACCGCACCATTTCACCCTTACCTGATCCGGTTGCCCGGCCATCGGCGGTGTATTTTCTGTGGCACTTTCCGTAGGCTCGCGCCTCCCAGGCGTTACCTGGCACCTTGCCCTATGGAGCCCGGACTTTCCTCCCCGCCACTAAATCGGCCCCGAAACACCGAGTAATTGAACTTTAAAACTCGCCGGTCTGCGGAAATCAGCGTACCGGCAAGGGTCGATTTAGTGGCGGGGCGGCTGTCTGGCTGACTCCGTTTACGATTATACCGCAACATGTAACCCTTATGTCCGCGCGAAGTCTGTCTTTTTGAGTCCAAGGACCAACGTCGCCCGGCTGCGGACGTACTAAGCAGCTTAACTATAATTAAGCTTATGGCGAGGGGGCGCCTTTATCGCCCCATCCCCTCCCGAGGCAAAGGCCCGGTCCTGCGCGACCGCCGATCGCCGCCTCTCCAGGAAGCGCCGCCCGCGGCGGCGAGGACACAAGCATGAAACACCCGTCTGTTGCGGCGCAGAACACCACGATCAGGTCCGCAAGCATGTTCATCCTGCTGACCCTGGGACTGGCGCTCGCGCCGGACGCCGGGGCGGCGCGTTGCCTCTACGTCTCCTCGTACCATTTGGGCTACGAGTGGAACGACGGCATCGAGCGCGGCCTGGATCCGATTCTGCGGGGCAAGTGCGAGCTCAAGAAATTCTACATGGACGGCAAGCGCCGTCTCGAACCCGAGTTCGCGCAGCAAAAAGCGCTCGAGGCCAAGGCGTTGATCGAATCCTGGAAACCGGATGTCGTGATCGCCGCCGACGACAGCGCCTCGAAATATCTCATCATGCCCTACTTCAAGAACGCCGCCGTGCCGGTGGTGTTCTGCGGGCTCAACTGGACCGCGGAGCCCTATGGATACCCGTACGACAACGCCACCGGCATGATCGAAGTCGGTCCCATCGAGCCACTCGCGCGCGAGGTCAAGCAGACGGTGCGCAACGCCCGCCACGGCGTATTCCTTTCGGTCGACGAGATGACCCAGTACAAGGAATTCGCCATGAACCAGAAGGTCTACGGGCAGCTCGGCATCCGCATGACCCACGTGCCGGTCACCACCATGGCCGCGTGGGAGGAGGCCTATATCGCGGCGCAGAACGACGCCGACTTCATCGTCGTCGCGAACAACGCCGGCATCGGCGATTGGGACAAGCAGCGCGCCGCGCAGATCGTGCACACGCACTCGCGCAAGTTCACCGTCAGCTACCTCGAGTGGCTGGCGCCCTACAGCATGCTCACGATGGCCAAGATCGCCGACGAGCAGGGCGAGTGGGCGGCCAAGGTCGCGGTCATCATCCTGAACGGCGCCAAGCCGCGCGACATTCCCATCGTGGCGAACCGGCGTTGGAACATGTATGTGAACCCGCCGCTGCTCGCGAAGGCGCGCATCCGTCTGTCCCAGGACATCCTGCACAAAGCCGTCAAGGTCGGGGGCTGAGCGCGGTGCGGTTGCCGCTCAGACTCAATCCGGCCCTGGCGCTGATGGCGCTCGGGCTCGTCTTCACCGCGATCCTCGTCAACATCGCCTGGAACGAGGCCCTGGAGAACGAGGAAAGGGAGTTCGCCGCCGACGCCGACGGCGTGCGCGACAACCTCTTCCAGCGCGTCGGTGCGGCCGAAGAGGTCATCACCAGTCTCGTCACCCTCGTCAACTCCACCCCGCGCGTGGACGGCGACCAGTTCCGGCTCTTCTCCGAGGAAGCGATGGGCCGCCATCGCTTCCTCGTCGCCACCGGCTACCTGCCGCTCGTTACGGACGCCGACCGTCGCGAGTTCGAGCGCGTCAAGCGCCAGGCCGGCTTCCCCACCTTCTCCATTACGCACTGGCAGCAGGGCCGGTTCCGCGCAAGCCCCTGGTACGAGCGCCACTTCCCGCTGCTCTATCTCGAACCGTTCGAACCGGCGAGCGCGGCGATGATCGGTTTCGACTTTCTGTCGGATGCGGTCTTCGCGCAGGCGATACAGCTTGCCATCGACAGCGCCGCCGAGGTTCCGGCCCCGCCCGGCGCGATGGATCGGGGCTTCACGGGCTACTGGCTTTTCAAGCCTGTCTACGCCGGCAAGAGCGTGCCGGGGAGCGCCGAGGAACGTCGCCGCGCCGTGAACAGCATCATCGCCCTCAAGATCGATGCCGCGAAGCTGCTCGATGAGTCGGTGAGCGCCGGCGCCCTCTCCGTTCGCCTGGACATCGAACCGCTTGCGACCGCGGCCGCAACCAGCGCCCCGCCGATCCACGCCGAGCGGGCGCGGCCGACGCCAAACCCTACCCGGTCCCTGACCGAGCTTGCGAAGAGCTACCACATCCGCCTCCCGGGACAGAGCGTGCGCCTCGAGGTCCGCTCCATCGTCGCCTGGGGCGATATCGACTACAAGGTGATCGCGATCGTGCTCATCGCCGGCCTCATGGTGAGTGCGCTGCTCTACATCTCGGGCCACAACATCTATCTGCGCGCACGCGAGCTGCAGCTGCGCAACATCGAGATCGAGCACCAGGTGGCGCTGAAGACCGCGGAGCTCGCGCAGGAGAAGGAGCGCGCGCAGGTGACGCTCGAGTCCATCGGCGACGCCGTGATCGCCACGGACGCCAAGGGCGACATCCAGTACCTCAACCCGGTCGCCGAGCGGCTCACCGGTTGGACCGAGGCCGAGGCGCGCGGCCGGCCGCTGCTCGAGGTCTTCCGCATCTTGACGGAAGCCGCGCGCGCGCCCGGCGAAAATCCGGTCACGCTGTGCCTCACCGAAAAACGCGTGACCCGGACCGTCTCGGAGCACGTCCTCGTGGCGCGCGACGGCGCGGAGATCGCGATCGACCACTCCGCCGCCCCCATCCGCAACCACGACGGCAGCACTCTCGGCGCGGTGCTCGTGTTCCACGACGTCAGCCGCACACGGCGCATGTCGCAGGAGATGTCCTACCAGGCGGCGCACGACCCGCTCACCGGACTCAAGAACCGGCGCGTCTTCGAGCAGCGGCTCGCCGCGCTGCTCGAAGACGCGCAGGCGGGGCGCACCGAGCACGCCCTGCTCTACCTCGACCTCGACCAGTTCAAGATCGTCAACGACACCTGCGGCCATATCGCCGGCGACGAGCTGCTGCGGCGCGTCTCCGCCCTGCTGCTCGATGAGGTGCGGCACACGGATCTGGTGACGCGGCTCGGCGGCGATGAATTCGGCGTGCTGCTCGATGGCTGTACACCCGAGATCGCGCTGGAGATCGCCGACAAGCTGCGCCAGACGATCCGCGACCTGCGTTTCTCCTGGCGCGAACACACCTTCGCCATCGGCATGAGCATCGGGCTCGTACCTATCACCGCCGAAAGCGGGAGCCCCACGAGCCTGCTCTCCGCCGCCGATGCCGCCTGCTATGCCGCCAAGGACAAAGGACGCAACCGTATCCAGGTGTACCAGGCCGGCGACCAGGAGCTCGCGCGCCGGCACGTGGAGATGCAGTGGGTGACGCGCCTGACCCAGGCCATGGAGGAAGATCGCTTCGTGCTCTACCGCCAGCGCATCGAGCCACTGGCGTCCGCGCCGGCGCCGGCGCTCCATGAGGTGCTGCTGCGCCTGCGCGGTGAACAGGGCGAACTCGTGCCCCCGGGCGCCTTCCTCCCGGCGGCCGAGCGCTACAACCTGATGCCGGCGATCGACCGCTGGGTGGTGCGCGCCGTGCTCCGATGGGTGTCCGCTCGCATGCAGCAGGGTCCGACGGGGGAGTGCTACAGCATCAACCTCTCCGGCCAGTCCCTGAGCGATGAGGACTTCCCGAGCTTCATCGCCGAGGAGATCAACCGCTCGGGGGCGCCGGCGGACCGCATCTGCCTGGAGATCACGGAGACGGCCGCCGTGGCCAACCTGGATCACGCGCTGCGCTTCATCCGGGCGCTCAAGAAACTGGGCTGCCGCTTCGCGCTCGACGACTTCGGCAGCGGCTGGTCCTCGTTTTCCTATCTCAAGAGCCTGCCGGTGGACTATCTGAAGATCGACGGCAGCTTCGTCAAAGACATGGCCGCGGACGCAGTGGACTTCGCCATGGTTGAATCCATCAACCACATCGGCCACGCCATCGGCATCCAAACCATCGCCGAGTTCGCGGAAAGCGAGGCGATCCTCGAAAAGCTCAGGCAGATCGGCGTCGATTACGCCCAGGGCTACGCCATCGAGCGGCCGCGCCCGCTCGCTGAAGCCGCGGAATCTCAGGACAAACCGCAAACACGGATTTCAAAGACGTAGGCGAGAATAGACAGGATTTACGGGATTACTTTGGAAAGCTTATTCACCACGGAGGGCACAGAGGACACAGAGAGAACAAAAACGGAATGGACAGGATTAACAGGATTTACAGGATTTACAGGATTAGCACAAGGATAACTTCAAGAGAAGTTTTCGCCCTTTTCTAATCCTGTTAATCCTGTAAATCCTGTCTATTATTCTTTTCTGATTTTCTCTGCGTACTCTGCGTTCTCTGCGGTGAATATCAGCGCTTAGGATCGGTCCGGACCAAATCGAGCGCGCGTTCGTAGAGCAGGTTCTTTCTCGCCCCGGTGATCCGCGCCGCGAGCGCCGCGGCTTGTTTCACCGCAAGCTCGGCGAGCAAAATCCGCAGCACCCGCTCGGCCTCGGCATCGAGCGCGCCCTCCTCCGCGGCCGGGGCGCCGCGGATCAGCACGACGATCTCGCCGCGGCTCTGGTTTTCGTCCCGGCGCACCCACTCGGCGACCTCCGAAAGCGCCCCCAGGCGGATGGTCTCGAAGTGCTTGGTCAGCTCGCGCGCGAACGCCGCCTCGCGCCCGGGGCCGAAGATTTCCGCCATGTCGGAAAGCGACGCGGCGATGCGGTGCGGGCTTTCGTAGAAAATAAGCGTGCGCGGCTCACGCGCGAGACGCTCAAAGGCCGCGCGCCGCGCCGCCTCCCTGGCGGGCGGGAACCCCTCGAAGGTGAAGCGGTCGGAAGGAAGGCCGGCGGCCGAAAGCGCGGCGATGGCGGCGCAGGCCCCGGGGACCGGAATCACCGGGATGCCGGCGGCGCGCGCGGCGCGCACGAGCTGATATCCCGGATCGCTGATAAGCGGCGTGCCGGCGTCGCTCACGATTGCAATAGACTTACCCGCTTGCAGCAACGAAAGCAGCCGGGGAAGCTGCTCGCGCTCGTTGTGCTCGTGGAAGGCCGTGGTCTTGGTGGCGATACCGAAGTGCCGCAGGAGCTTCCCGCTCTCGCGGGTGTCTTCGGCCGCGATCAGATCGACCTCGGAGAGCACGCGGCGCGCGCGTGGCGACAGGTCCTCGAGGTTGCCGATCGGTGTGGCCACCACATAGAGCGCGGCCGTCAGGTTTGACACAGGGGTCTCCGGTTCGGATACACTTCGCCTGGACACAGGATTCTACATGAAGGCCACCCGCTTCTCGCCTCGTTTCCCCTGGGCCGTCGCTGTGCTCGCCGCCGTCCTCGCCGGCTGCGGAACGGTGCGCGTCGCGCCGCCGCCCGAAGTCCCCGTGCGACCCGAGGCCGCCGAGCGTGCCGAGCAGGCCGGCGAATACGTGCTCGCCGCACGCGAGTACTCGCGCCTGGCGCACGCCGCGCAACCGCCGCAGAAGCAGCACTTTCAACTGCGCGCCGCCGACGCGCTGATCAAAGCCGGGCAGGCGCGCGAGGCGCGCGACATCGTCCAGGGCGTGAAGGTCGCGGGCCTCGATTCCTCGTTCGCGGCGCGCAGGCTCATCCTCCTGGCGCGCATTCTCGCGTCCGAAGGCGCGCACGAGAAAGCGATCCGTCAACTGGACGAGGCCGCGCGCACGCGCAACCTCGACCCCAACCTGATCGCGGAAATTCACCGCGTGCGCGCCCAGCAGGAGCTTGCGCTGAACAACCCGATCGGCGCGGTCCGCAACCTCGTCCAGCGCGAGTCCTATATCGTCGGCAAGGAGGCGATCGCGGAGAACCAGGTCGACCTGTGGAAGATCCTCTCGGCGCTGTCGCGCTCGCGGCTCGCCGCCGAGCGCGACCTCGCGCGCGACCCGGCGCTTTCGGGCTGGATCGACCTGGCGCTCGCCGCATCGGAGAACGCCGGAAGCCCGAGCCGCCTGGCAACCGCGATCGCGCGCTGGCGGCAGGAATATCCGAAGCACCCGGCGGGCGAGCCGCTGCTCGCCCTGATCGCGACTCCGGCGCCGGGATTCGCCGCGCGCATCGACCGCATCGCGCTGCTGCTGCCGCTCACCTCGAGCTATGCGCTCGCGGCGCAGGCGGTGCGCGACGGCCTGCTCGCCATGGATGCCGCCAACAGCGATCCGGAGAAACCCAAGGTCAAGGTCTACGATACCGGCGCCGACCCGGCCAAGGCCGCCGAGGCGTACAACACCGCAGTTCAGGAAGGCGCCCAGGTCGTCATCGGCCCGCTCGGACGCGAGGCCGTGGACAGCGTGATCCGCAGCACCCAGATCGCCGTCCCCACCCTGCTCCTGAGTCACACGGACGAGGAGGCCGCCGCGAAGAGCAAAATCCTGTTCCAGTTCGGCCTGCCGCCGGAGCAGGAGGCGCGCCAGAGCGCCGAACGCGCCTACCTCGACGGCCACCGGCAGGCGGCGCTGTTTTATCCCAAGAACGCCTGGGGCGAGCGCCTGGCCGCGGCCTTTACCGCGCAGTGGCAGCGGCTCGGCGGCCTCGTGGTCGCGACTCAGGCCTACCAGGAGGATCAGAACGATTACTCCGAGTCCATCAAGCAGATGCTTAACATCGAGCAGAGCATCGCGCGCAAGGACCTGCTCGAGCGCAAGCTCGGCGTGAAGATCCCGTTCGAGGCGAATCACGCGCGCCGGCGCCAGGACGTCGATTTCATTTTCCTCGCGGCCGACGCCAAGCGCGGACGGCTCATCAAACCGCAGCTCAACTTCTACCAGGCCGCGCGCGTGCCGGTGTACGCCACCTCGCACATCTACACCGGCAAGGACGACCCCGTGAACGACACCGACCTGGATGGGGTGCTCTTCGCCGACATGCCCTGGATGCTCGTCGGCGACGGCAAGATCCAGGAGCTGCGCGCCCGCCTGCAAGGCAACTGGCCGCACGCCCGCAGCGACCTCGATCGCCTGTACGCGCTCGGCATGGATTCCTACGCCATCCTCCCGCACCTGAACCGCATCGGCGCGGATTCGGGCGCGCGCTTCAATGGCGTGACCAGCGGACTTTCCCTCGACCGAAACGGCCGGTTGCATCGGCACCTGCTCTGGGCCCAGTTCCGCAAGGGCGTACCGCGGCTCATCGACACCTCGCTCAGCAGTCGCGGCCAGTTCCAGATCGAATCGGCCTCCGGGGGCTAGATGGCGGCGGACACGCCGGCCCACCTGGCGCAGGGACGCAACGCCGAGGCGACGGCCGAGGCGCATCTCCGGCGCGAGGGCCTCGATCTCATTACGCGCAATTACCGCAGCCCCTTCGGGGAGATCGACCTCGTGATGCGGGAGGGCGCGGTGGTGGTGTTCGTCGAGGTGCGCTTTCGCGCCAGCGCGGCGTTCGGCGCACCGGCGGAGACGATCGACCCGCGCAAACGCGCGCGGCTGCGGGCCACGGCCGAGCATTACCTGCAGCGCAGCAAAAGGGACTCCAAGAGGCCGTGCCGATTTGATATCGTAGCGATCACCGGGGGCGGCGCCGACGCCGGCCTCGAATGGCTGCGGAACGCCTTTTAACGACGGATTTTGCCATGGCAAAAGACAATCTTTTCGCGGTAGACAATTCCGCGCTTGCCGCGCGCGTCAAGAACCATTTCCAGGAGAGCGCCCGCACCCTGAACGACTGCGTGGACGAGCTTGCGCCGCTCATCACCCAGGCGGCCGGGCACATGATCCAGGCGCTGCTTTCGGACCGCAAGATCCTCGCCTGCGGCAACGGCGGCTCGGCGGCCGACGCCCAGCACTTCTCCGCGGAGCTGCTGAACCGCTTCGAGCGCGAGCGCCCCGGGCTGCCCGGGATTGCGCTCACGACGGACACCTCGACGCTGACCGCGATCGCCAACGACTACCATTTCGACGACATCTTCTCGAAGCAGATCCGCGCCCTCGGCCAGCCGGGAGACGTGCTGCTCGGAATCACCACCTCCGGCAACTCGCGCAACGTGTTGCACGCGATCGAGGCGGCCCACGAGCGCGGCATGGTGTGCGTGCTGCTCAACGGGCGCACCGGCGGCGAGGCCTCGGCGCTGCTCACCGGCGGCGACGTGGATCTGTGCGTGCGCGGACCGTCCACCGCGCGCATCCAGGAGGTGCACGGTCTCGTCATCCACTGCCTGTGTGACCTCATTGACTACCAGCTCCTCGGTCAAGGCTGACATGCGGCTGCGGCTCGCGCTCGGCGCACTCCTGCTGATCCACCTCGTCGTCTCCCCGGGCTGCGCGGCGGTCATCGTCGCGGGCGGCGCCACGGCGGCCGTGGTGGCGAACGACCGCCGCACGCTCGGCGTACTCATCGACGATGAGAACATAGAAATCAAGGCGCGCGCGCGGATCGCCGGCGACGAGACGCTGCGAGAAAACGTGCACGTGAACGTCACGAGCCTGAACGGCGTCGTGCTCCTGAGCGGCGAGACCGCCGCCGCCGAGCAGCGCGACCGCGTGCTCGCACGCACGCGCGACGTCCCGGGCGTGCGCCGCACGGTGAACGAGATCCGCATCGCCGCGCCCGCCCCGTTCGCGAGCCGCTCCCACGACACGCTCCTGACCACCAAGGTCAAATCCCGGCTGCTCGCCACCGAGAATCTGGACTCGGCAAACGTCAAGGTGGTTACGGAGAGCTCGGTCGTCTACCTCATGGGGCTCATGAAGAAAGACGAGGCCGAGAAGGCGACCGAGGCCACGCGTGATGTGGGCGGCGTCGAGCGCATCGTAAAGCTCTTCGAGTACCTCGATTGATCTTGAGCGAATCCAAGATCGTGACCGATCCCGCGCGCGAGCTTGCGCCGAGGCTCGCCGCGGCTGCGCGCCCGTTCGTCTTCACCAACGGCTGCTTCGACCTCATACACCGTGGCCACGTGACTTATCTCGAAGAGGCCGCGCAACTCGGCCGCAGCCTCATCGTCGGCGTGAATTCCGACGCCTCGGTCAAACGCCTGGAGAAGGGTGCGGACCGACCGATCAATCCGCTCGCGGACCGCATGGCCGTGCTCGCCGCGCTGGCCTGCGTCGCGTTGGTGGTACCGTTCGATGAAGACACGCCGCTCGAGTTGATCAAGCGGGTCCGCCCCGACCATCTGGTCAAAGGCGGCGACTGGACGCCGGACAAGATCGCCGGGGCCGACTTCGTCCAGTCCTGTGGCGGCCACGTCCACTCCATCCCGTTCCGCTTCGACCGCTCCACGACGGACCTCATCCGCCGCATCCGCTCATCACATGACAGGACGAACGAGCGCAGCGAGTAGGGCTTCCTTATCATGACAAGACGAACGAGCGACGCGAGTAGCGCATCCGTCACGGCTGAGCTTCCCCGCCGCTTCCTCGAAGAGCTGCGGGCAGCGGTCGGTGCGGAGAATGTCCTGACCGATCCCGCCGAGCGCTGGACCTACGGCTACGACAACTCGCGCAAACACGCGCAACCCGATGTCGTCGCCTTCGCTGCGACGCACGAACAGGTGGTGGCCATCGTGCGTCTGTGCAACGAGTTCGGCGTTCCGATCGTCGCCCGCGGGCGGGGGACGGGCACCGCGGGCGGCGCGATCCCGACCGCGGGCGGTCTCGTGCTTACACTCGAGCGCATGGACCGGATCTTGGAGACCGACGCCGCCAATCGGCTCATGCGCGTCGAACCCGGCGTACTCAATCAGACAGTGCAGGACGAGGCCGGGAAACACGGCTTCTTCTGGCCGCCCGACCCCACGAGCGCGGCCTTCTGCACCGTCGGCGGCAACATCGCGTTGAACGCCGCCGGCCCGCGCGCGGTGAAATACGGCGCCACGCGCGAGAACGTGCTGGGCCTCACCGCCGTTACGGGCAGCGGCGAAACCCTCCACGCCGGATTCCTCACCACCAAGAGCGTCGTGGGCTACGACTTGACGCGCCTCATCATCGGCTCGGAGGGGACGCTCGCCATCGTCACCGAGGCGATCCTCAAGCTCACGCCGCGCCCCGAGGCCAGGCGCACCCTGCAAGCGGTCTATCGGGACATCCGCGCCGCCACCGAGGCCGTGGTCGCCGTCATGGCGCAGCCCGTGACGCCCTGCGCGCTCGAGTTCATGGACGGCGCCTCGATCGAGATGATCCGCAACTACTCAAAAGCGGCGCTGCCGCACGGCGCCGGCGCCATGCTCATGATCGAGGTGGACGGCCAGGAGGCCGCTCTGGACGCGGCCGTTGCGGCCGTCTCGCGCGCGGCGCGGAACGACGGCCTGATCGAGCTCACGGCGGCCGCGACCAGAGAAGACGCCGAGGCACTCTGGGTCACACGCAAGGCGCTGTCACCGGCGCTGCGCAACATCGCGCCCAACAAACTCAACGAGGACGTCGTGGTACCCGTCTCGCGCATCCCCGAGCTGATCGATGGCCTCGCCGCATTGAGCAAGGAATACGGCATCCCGATCGTCAACTTCGGCCACGCCGGCAACGGCAACATCCACGTGAACCTGCTCTACGACACCCAGGACCCCGCGCAGGAGCAAAACGCTCTGCCCTGCCTCGCGCGCGTATTCGATCTGGTGATCGCGCTCGGCGGCACGCTTTCCGGCGAGCACGGCATCGGACTCGCCAAGCGCGACTACATCGACCGCGCCATCGACCCCGCCACGCTTGGCTTGATGCGCGCCATCAAGCGCCAGTTCGACCCGAAGGGCATACTGAATCCGGGGAAGATTTTTCCGCCCTAGCCCAATCCCGCGCAAGGGATTATCCTAAAAACGGCGATTGCATCCGCAGATTACGCAGATTTCCGCAGATTTTAAGAATGGGCGCGCTCCTTCTCTCACCATATGGGTACGCCAGGCAGTCATTCGAACTAAATGATTCATCTGCGTTCATCTGCGGTTAAACGCCGTTTTAAGGATAAACTTCCTGCGCCCGCGCGCGAGCGTGGCCGACCCCGGAATACGGATCGCCAACCGACAAGGAGACCGCCATGAACCTGAAACGTTGGTTGCACGCCAGCCTCGCGGCTTTAGCCGTCATTCTGGGTCTGGAAATCGTCCTCTACTCTACCCTGCTGCAGGATATGTACCGACAGACCGCCGCGGTGTGGCGCCCGGGGCCGGATCTCGCGCGGCTCATGCCGCTGCTGTGGGTGGGCATGGCGGTCTCGACGCTGTTCTTCACGCTGATCTACGCGCAAGGCTACGAGCGCCACAAGGCCGGCGTGGCCCAGGGTATGCGCTTCGGCCTGTACATGGGGCTGTTCTACTTTACCCTGTATTGCGCGGTCTCGTACGTGGTCCTGCCCATTCCCGCGGTGCTTGCGGCGTGGTGGTTCCTCGGCGGGATCGTCGAGTACGTCGCGGCGGGCGCGATCGTGGGCTGGATGTACCGCACCGAACAGCCGACGTGATGGCCCGTTCCAGCGCGATGACAAAACCCAGGCTCCTGCTCTCCTGGTCCAGCGGCAAGGACAGCGCCTGGACGCTGCACGTGTTGCGCGCGTCGAATCGCTACGACATCGTCGGCCTCGTCACCACGGTGAACGAGCGCTTTAATCGCGTCGCCATGCACGGCGTGCGCGCGGAGCTGTTGCAGGCCCAGGCCGAGGCGGCCGGCGTGCCGCTCTGGCGCGTGCCGCTCCCGCACCCCTGCCCCAATGCCGAGTACGAATCGCGCATGCGCGCTTTGATCGCGCGCGCGATATCCGAAGGCGTAACGCACATGGCCTTCGGCGACCTGTTCCTCGAGGACATCCGCGCCTACCGCGAGAAGCAGCTTGCCGGCACCGGCCTCACGCCGCTGTTCCCGCTCTGGGGCCTTGATACCGGCGGACTCGCGCGCGACATGGTCCGCTCCGGCCTGCGCGCGAAACTCACTTGTGTTGACCCCAGGCACCTCGACCGCTCTTTCGCCGGGCGCACGTTCGACACCGCACTGCTCGCCGATCTGCCCGCGGCCATCGACCCCTGCGGCGAGCGCGGCGAGTTCCACACCTTCTGCTACCAAGGGCCGATGTTTCGCCGTCCCGTGCCGGTGCAAACCGGTGAGGTCGTAGAGCGCGACGGCTTCGTCTTCGCCGACCTCCTGCCCGGCGGCGAAGCGATACGCCCGGATGAAGACGCACATCCGGCGCATTCAGCACAATAGTGCAATGATGCGAGCCTGACCCATTTCTCCTTCAAGAAATAATGGGTGGCGCCCTACTGTACTGCTTGACAGGCAAAAGGAAAGACCTGACCCCGTTTCCTCGAATGTAGGGTTAGGTCTCATCTGGCGGCAACTCCTCGCGAGACCACGGTTCGTTGGGGCTAGCTCGCCAAGCACACCAACCAGGGGGAAGATCAGCGAGTTCTAAGAGAGATGAATCTAGGTTGATTGGGTGGCTCATGCAAACATGCACGAAGTCGGAAGGTGGCTCCGCACCATCTAGAAACTGCCAGCCATGATCATGCTCGTCATGTGAGACAAACAGGATTGAATGGCCGTCGTAGACAACTGACTTTGAAACTAGAGCCGCTGTATCTGGAGCTTGATCGAACTTCCACATATGAGACCTAACGCCGAGTTGTGCCGCGCCCGCCACGGACACGACAGGAAACGGGGTGCGCTGTCCCGGGCGTCGGCACGAACGACGTGTTATAACCACCACTCGCGTTCTGCATCACTGCCCAAAGAACGAGGATATCTTTATGTGTGCCCACTCTTTTCAACTCGATCAAGAAGAGTTCTGACAATTGCTGTTCGGTCCCGAGACGAAAAGAGCCGTAAAGGAACTCTTCTCTTTCTATTTTCACGCAATAGCTCAATTAATAAGGTTGATGCGTTATTCTCCACAGCAGCAATTTCACGACGTGATTCTGTCGGCCATACCACAATCCTAGTTTTGGAAATGTCTCGGCCTTGCAACGATATGCCTTTGATATTTTCAAAAGGCGTGCTTAAAACTGCTGAATAACTCAGGAACATGATGCCGCTTTTATGAAAAATTAAGACCTGAAAGATTTGCGGCCGACGGGGTCAGGTCTTGCATTAACCTATCCCTGCTCCATCACTTCTCACTTCTCGCGCTGCTCGTGGTTGCGGACCGCGCGGCTGACGG
>MFSU01000058.1:17591-19352 GCA_001785115.1 Candidatus Muproteobacteria bacterium RBG_16_65_34 | reverse complement strand
CGGCCGCACGGGCCGGGCGCTCGCTTTGTGGGAGCTCTACCGGCGCGGCTTCGACACCCATCATATTTTTTCGGTGGACGAATATTACTGGGAGGATCGGCCCAAGTACTATGCCGCGTTGGATGGCGTGCGGCAGGCCGGAGAAGACCTGACCGCGTGGCTGGAATACTGCGCGGCGGGACTCCGGCAAACGCTGGAACGGGCGTGGCTGCGGATTCAAACCTTCCAGACCAAGACCGCGGAGAAACTGGTGTTGCGCCCAAGGCAGGAACAGCTTCTCCGCCTGCTGCGCGATCACGGGAGCATGGCCCCCGGTGAAATATGGGAGGCGCTGGGCGTGTCCCGGCAGGGGGCGATGGATTTATTGCGTCCGCTGCTTGCCGCGGGCCTGGTCGAGAAAGTTGGCGGAAAAAAGACCGGGCGTTACGTCTTGCGGAACTCATGAACGAAGCCGAAACCCGCGCCGAACATATCGACCCTGCCCTCAAGGCGGCCGGTTGGGGCGTGGTTGAAGGCAGCCGCATCCGCCGCGAGTTTCCGATTACCCCCGGTCGCTCGGTCTTATCGAATTTTTCCGGCGCTGCCGGGTGCGGATACACCTGCCACGGCACCGGCTGGGACATCCCGGCGCGGCAAAACCGTCCTCGCCGAACCCGGCACACGGGATCGAACGCGTCTTCCCGGAAGATCAAAGGCGCGGCGTAAAGGCTTTCGAAACGACGCGACTTGAGTCGCGGCTCAGCGCCTCGAATTTCCCAACCTCCCACCTACCGCCCCGCGAGCGCCTTCTTCCAGTCGCGGAACACGTCGATGTCGAAGCCGTCCGGGTACCAGAGGTAGCCGGGCTTGTGGTCCTTGGTGTCGGTCACGCCGTACTGCCAGATGATCTCCTTGGTCTTGCGGTCGATCACGATGACGCGGTCGCGCAGGTCGTCGGCGACCAGGATGTCGCCGGTGTCGGGCAGTTCGCGCGCGAGCGAGGGGTGGTCGAGCATCTTCTCGCCTTCCTTGACGTAGTAGTCCCAGAGCACCTTGCGCGTGGCCGGGTCGAAGATCACGACGCGCCCGGGCTTCGAGAAGTCGGCGACGATCACGTGCTTGCCGTCCACGGTCGGGAAGGCGTCGGAGGGATAGTTGACGCGCGGGGCCTGCACGCTCCACACCACTTTGGAGTCGCGCGTGATGCGCGTGATCCACGCGCCGCCGATCTCGGTGATGAGGACGTCGCCGTTTTCGAGCGGCGTGGCGCCGTTCGGCGCGGCCAGCTCGTGCGGCGGGTTGTGGTTGCGCTTGCCGACGGTGCCCCACTGCGTGACGATCTTGTTCGTCTTCGGATCGACGATCAGCACGCGGTGGTTGCGGATGTCGGCGGTGAGGAACGTGCCGTCCGCGAGCAGGTGGGCGTCGTCCGGATAATTGAGATAACCCGGCGCGCTGCCCCGGTGGTCCGGCGTGCCGTAGGTCCAGGTGACCGCGCGCTGCTCGTAGTCCACGATATGAACGTCGTAGTTGTCCTCTTCGCTCACCGCGAGCAGCTTGCCGTCCTCGGAAAAATTGACGTCCTCGTTGCCGCGGTAGAGCACGAGATCCGGCGAGGGCAGCTCCCAGACGATGCGCTTGTCGGGCGTCACCTCGATCAGGCGGTTGTTGCGCCGGTCGGCAATCACGATGGGATAGGGCAGCGGCTTGCCCCACGACGGTACCGGGGATTTACGGCTGCCCGTCACCGGCGGAATCGGCGGCAGCGCGACCCCGCTCGAG
>MFSU01000058.1:0-17583 GCA_001785115.1 Candidatus Muproteobacteria bacterium RBG_16_65_34 | reverse complement strand
CGAGACGATGCCGGCGCCGCGCATCTCGTCCGTCACGACGACCGGGACGCCGTTCGGTTTCCCCTTGGGTTTGTCATCCGACCGGACGGCCGGACTGAATCCGCCCGCCGCGATCAGTGCCGCAACGCCGAGCGCAATCCCGAGGACCGCGCCGCTGCTTGCCCCCATACGTTTTTCTTTACCGCCACGCATGGACTCTTTCTCCTCGGTCATCGGTTGAATTGCCGGCGCGCCGGACTTCGGCGGTCGCGCGCGATGGTACATCGCAGCCCGCCGGGATGCGACCCGAACCCGCCCGCGCCGGTTCGCGCTACAATAACCCCGTCGAAACCCGCCCCGCCAGCCTGGGGTCAAATGCCATGAAATTCTGTAGTCACTGCGGCGCGCCGGTGGAGCTGCGCGTCCCCGACGGGGACAACCTGCCGCGGCACATCTGCCCGGCCTGCGGCACGATTCATTACCAGAACCCCAAGGTCGTGGTCGGCTGCATCCCGCAGTGGGAGGACAAGATTCTTCTGTGCCGGCGCGCAATCGAGCCGCGCTACGGGCTCTGGACCCTGCCCGCCGGGTTCATGGAAAACGACGAGACCACGATCGAGGGCGCGATCCGCGAAACGCTCGAGGAGGCCGGCGCGCGCATCGAGGTGCACGACCTGCACACGCTCCTCAACCTGCCGCACGTGAACCAGGTGTACGTGATGTTCCGCGGCCGGCTCCTGGACTTGGACTTCAAGGCCGGCGACGAGAGCCTGGAGGTGGCGCTCTATGAGGAACAGGACATCCCCTGGGACGAGATCGCCTTCCCGGTGATCGAGCAGACGCTCAGGCTTTACTACGCCGACCGCCGCGCCGGAAAATTCTCGATCCACACCGGCGACATCGTCAAGCACCCCGAGGGCGAGCGGCGCTACGAGCTGCGCCTGCTGAATCGGCGCTGAGGCCGCGCGCCGGCTCGGCGGCGGAAGGCGCTAGTTCGCCTTGACTTGCAGCCTGCGTGCCATGAGCCCCGTGGTCGAGACCCGGATCTCGAATTCCGCAACCTCGTCCGCCACCACGAAGGTCGCCGAGCCGTACTCCACGTCCAGCAGCGGGCTCAACAGGGAATAGCGCCGGCGCAGATGGAACAGATCCACCGGCCGCTCCGGCGCCAGCGCGTAGACCGTGCGCGGGGCCGCCTGCTCCTCGGCGAGGTCGCGGTAGCGGCCCGCGACGCGGTCGAGCTCATAGGCGGTGTGCAGGCCGAGCAGATTCGCGATCGGTTTCCACTTGAGGATATGCGCATCGACATAAAGCTCGTCGCCCGCGAGCGTGTAGCTTGCCTCGCGCCCCTCGGGAAAACGGAACCGGGCGTTGAAGCGCTTGGGTCCCGCGGGCTCGACGCGCACCAGCGCCGCCACCTCCTCGCGCGTGAGCGCGGAATAGCCCTGCGTGGCGAAGGCCAGCACCCCGAGCAGGCCGGCCACGGCGAGCAAAAGCAGCGCCACCGTCAACCGCACTGTCATCCGGAAGAGCCGTCGCTTCGTCAGGGCGACCAGGCCTGAAAGGAAAAACACCAGGCCCAAAAGAGCGCTGACAACCGCAACGAGGGGCATCGTGTCCGGCATGGGTTCAATCCTCCGTTATGGGTTGATCGGCGGTCCCTGATTCAACGAGCAGTTTATCATTCCGGCGGGGATAAGCCCGCCGCGGGCGCGTGCTAGAGTTTGGGAGATGGAGATCCCGCAACTGGTCGCCCACCGGGGCTATACCCGGCACTACCCCGAAAACACCATCGTCGGCATCGAGGCCGCCATTCGCGCCGGCGCGCGCTTCGTCGAGGTCGACGTGCAGCTCACGCGCGACGGCGTGCCGGTGCTGTTTCATGACCGCAGCCTCGCGCGCATCTGCGGCGCGGAGGGCGCGGTGCACGACTATGACTTCGAGGTCCTGCGCCGGCTGCGCGCCTCGGACTTCGGGCGCTTTGGCTACAAGTTCGCCCAGGTGCACATCGCGGCGCTCGCCGAGTTGCGCGCGCTGCTGCTCAAATATCCGGGCGTGACCGCCTTCGTCGAGCTCAAGCGCGAGAGCATCGAGCGGTTCGGCGAGAACGCCGTGCTCGGCCGGGTGCTCCAGGAACTCAAGTCCGTGCAACGGCAATGCGTGCTCATCTCCTACGCGCTCGAAACCCTGGTCGCGGCGCGCGCCCAGTGGCCCACGGTGGGCGCGGTCATCGACCGCTGGCGCGAGCGCAGGCAACCGATCGTGCACGCGTTGCGCCCGGAGTATCTCTTCTGCGACGTCGACGGCCTGCCGCGCTTCGGAAAGCTGCGCTACCCGGGCGCCAAGCTGGTCGTCTACGAGGTCGCCGACCCGCGGCGCGCGCTCAAACTCGCGCGCCGCGGCGTGGATTTCATCGAGACCTTCGCCTTCGGCGAGCTGCGCGCGGAGCTCGAGCTTCTGAGCCAGGCGCCGTGAGCGCGGGCGATTACGACCTCGTCGTCATCGGCGGCGGCATCCACGGCGTCGGCGCGGCCCAGGCCGCGGCCGCGGCCGGCCATTCCGTGCTGCTGCTCGAGCGCGCCGCGCTCGCGAGCGGCACCTCGAGCCGGTCGAGCAAACTCATCCACGGCGGACTGCGGTATCTGGAGAGCGGACAACTTCGCCTGGTGCGCGAATCGCTCGCCGAGCGCGAGACGCTGCTGCGCGTCGCACCCGATCTCGTGCGGCTCGTGCCGTTCCACATCCCGATCTACCGCGACACCGTGCGCCGACCGTGGCAGATCCGCCTCGGGCTCACCCTCTACGCGGCCCTCGGAGGACTTGCGCGCACCACGCGCTTCGAAACCGTCGCGCGCGCGCATTGGGATGCGCTCGATGGGCTTGAGACGGATGGATTACAGCAAGTCTTCCGCTACCGGGATGCGCAGACGGACGACGCCGCGCTCACCCGCGCGGTGATGCGCTCGGCCCAGGAACTCGGGGCGGAGCTTCGGTGCCCGGCGGAATTCCTCGCGGCGCAGCGCACCGCGCAAGGCTACGCCGTGCGCTACGCGGTCGCGGCCGGCGAGGCGGCCTGTACGGCGCGCGCGCTCGTCAACGCCGCCGGTCCCTGGGTCAACGCGGTACTCGATCGCATTACGCCCGCGCCCGCGAAACGCCCGGTGGAGCTGGTGCAGGGCGCGCATCTGGTGCTCGCGGGCACGCTCGAGCACGGCGTCTATTACGTCGAGGCGCCGCGCGACCGGCGCGCCGTGTTCGCGATGCCCTGGAACGGCGGCACGCTCATCGGCACGACCGAGACGAAGTACACCGGCGATCCCGCCGCGGTGCGCCCGCTGCCCGAGGAGATCGAATATCTGCGCGAGACGTACCGGCGCTACTTCCCGCGGCGCGACGACCGGCCCCTGCAGAGCTTCGCCGGCGTGCGCGTGCTCCCGCTCGAGCGGGGCGCAGTTTTTCATCGCACGCGCGAGACGCTGCTCGCGGCCGATGACGCCCGCGCACCGCGGCTCATCACCATCTACGGCGGCAAGCTCACCGGCTATCGGCTGACCGCGGCGCGCGCGCTCCGCCGCTTCGCGGCGGCGCTACCCGCGCGCAGCCCCCGGGCCGATACCGCAAGCCTGAGGTTGAACCGGGAATAGCGAGCCAGGCGATCCGGCGTGCCGGTATGGGCGCGACCGTAGCTCCTCAGGACGCCCGAAGCTTCAGCGCCTATCCCCTTGCCGGGACAGGGAAACACCGGTTGGCGCCGGCATTCGGACCAAAACCCAAAACCACATAAGACGCCAGGTTAAACGAAATCCGCGCTTGCCATCGCATCGGGCCTTCCACAGAATAGTCCGCTCTCAAGGGACAGCTTCCAAGGCGTCGGCGGAAAACAGGGAAGTCACGTAGGGCGCCGGGCGAAGAATCCGCGCATGGCTGCCCGCTCGCGGGCGGGCGCCAGGGATTTTTCTCCCGGCCGAAACGCAGCCAAATTTCATGGAGGGATGAGCATGAACGTTTTTGTGGGCAATCTCGCCGAGTCGGTAACTCCCGAAGACCTGCGCAAGGCGTTCGCCGGCTATGGCACCGTCGTCAACACCATCGTCATGAAGGACACCATCACCGGCCAGCCGCTCGGGCGCGGGCATGTGTACCTGGTCCCGGAAGAGGCCGCGCGCGAGGCCATCGCCGCACTCCACGACGTGCCGCTCAAGGGCCAGTCGGTCGCCGTGCGCGAGTGCGTTTATCGCACGAAGCAGGACCGGCGCGCGGGCCGCCCGCTCTGGAACGACGCGGAACGCCGCTGCGGCAACGATCGCCGCCGCAACGGCGTGCACGCCGAGGCGCACGCTCTCAAGCTGGCGTCCCGACAGGGCGCGCCGCGGCAATCGCTCTGATCCGAACGACCCATCCACTCGCCCGCCGGCCAGGTGAATCGCCGCGGCGCGGCTCGGCCATGAAGCGGCTCGGCCCGATCCTGGCCGGCATCCTGATCGCACAGGGCGCGGGTGCCGAGGCAATCCTTCCGCCCACCGAGCGTACGCGGATCGCGGTCCATGCGGATGAAACCGGCGGCGGGGACGCCGCGACAACCGGCGGCTCGGCCCTGATCAAGACCGCCAGAGGCGTCGGATATTTCGTCGGCGTCGAGGCCATTCTCGCCGCGCTGTCCTATGCCAGCCGCGGTGAGCCGAAGCTCTACGGCGGCGCGCTGCTGGCCGGCGCGCCCTTCACGATCGACCCCTTGTTCATCACCGAGTTCGCGCTGCTCGGTCTTTACAACGCCACAACCCTGGCGGGGGACGACGTGACAGGAAATGAGCGTTTCCAAAAAAACTTCATCGGTTGGAACCTGATTGCGGCGACGGCGGCGCTGCGCAAGCGTTCGGAGCCGGAGCCCGAGAACGCAAGCCGCGCCTGGACCCCGGGCGTGGCGCTGGCGCCCGACCGGTGGATGCTCTCGGTGCGGAAGAGTTTCTAGGTCTTTACGAACGGATCTTCACCGCGGAGATCGTCGAAAAAAGCGATAGACAGGATTAACAGGATTTCTCAGGATTTACAGGATTAGTGCAAAAGTACTCGATGATTTAGCCTACAAAACGGCGATTGCATCCGCAGATTACGCAGATTTCCGCAGATTTTAACAAGGCGCCCTCCAGTCAGCCGCGCGCGGACCCGGTCTCCCGCAAGGCCTGCTCCAGCAGCTCGCGCCAGCGCCGGTAACGATCGGCGAGCGCCGGGTTCGGGCGCGGCTGGAACCATAGACCGATCTCCGGCTCGGGCCATTCCGCGGGACAAGCCGCGAGCAGATAGGCCGTGCCGCGCGCGGTGGCCTCGCGCTCCGTGGGCCGATAGACCGGCATCGCGCTCACGTCGGCGAGACGTTGGCACAGGTCGTCATATTCGGACAATCCTCCGGTCACGAAGATCTGCTCGACCGGCGAGGCGAACGATTTCATCTCATCCAGGTTTGCCCGGATCAGAAACACGATGGATTCGGCCACCGCGAGCGCCTGCTGCCACGGCTCGCCCGAGCCCACGAAGCGCGACGGGAAATCGGCCACCCAGAACGGCGCGCCGAGGCCGGAGACGCCGTTGAGAAAGAGCGGCGGCTCGGTGTCGCGCGCCAGCCACTGCGGCAACTGCGTCTCGATGTCCGCGAGCCCGAGCGTCGCGCCCGCCCAGGCGAGCGCCGCGCCCGCGCCGTTCACGGTGCCCTCGAGCACATAGGTAAGCTCCGTCCCGTCGTGGTACACCACACTCGTGAGCAGCCGCGGCCGATCGCCGGGGTAATGACCGCAGGTGCGCTGCACGAAGGCGCCGGTACCCATGTTGAGGTAGGCGGTGTTGGCGTGCGGCTCGCCGTAGGCGAAGAGCGCCGCCGCCTGATCGCCGTCGGCAATCGTCAGCGGCACACCCACGCCGTCCGCGCGCAGCGTGCCGAAGGCATGGCGCGTCGGCACGCAGCGCGGCAGACACTCGGCAGGAACGCCGAAGAGCCCCGTGAGCCGCGGGTCCCAGTCGAGGGTCGTGAGGTTCCAGAGCAGCGTGCGCGCGGCGTTGGCCGGATCGACAACCAGCGGGCGTTCTTCGAGCAGCCGAAAGAGCAGGAAACTCGCAAGCGGCCCGAGCGCGAGCCGGCCGCGCGCATGCGCCGCGCTCACCTCCGGGAGATGGTCCAGGCACCAGCGCAGCTTCGAAGCACCGTAGTGCGCCGAGAGCATGAGTCCGGTCGCGCGGTGGATCTCCTCGGCACGGCCCGAGAATTGCGCCAGCCACTCATGCGCGCGCCGGTCCTGCCACGAGAGCACGGGTGAGAGCGCGGCGCCCGTTTCGCGGTCCCAGCACACTACGCTCGATCGCTGGGTGGCGAGCCCGGCCGCGGCGATTCGACTCGCGCGCGGCCCGAGCGCCGCGAGGGCCTCGGCGATGGCATCGCGCACCGAGGCGACGAGTTCCTCCGGATCCTGCTCCACCCAGCCGGGTTGCGCGCGGCGCTCGCCGACCGTTTTGAGTCCCTTGGCGCACGGGAGGCCGCGGCGGTCGAACACCAGCGCGCGACTGGCGTGCCCACCCTGATCGATCGCGAGGTAAAGCGGCTCCCGCCCGTCGGGCGCGGACATGGTTAGTTCCGGGGCGGAACGTGCCGCGCCCAGTCGTAATCGTCCGCGCCGCTCGCCAGGAACCAGGGGTTGAGGAGCGACTCCTTGTTATAGGTGAGCGGGCGGCGGCTTACGTCGGTCACGCGCCCGCCGGCGGCCTCCACCACGCACTGGGCCGCCGCGGTGTCCCACTCCATCGTGGGTCCGAGGCGCGGATAGACGTCGGCCGCGCCTTCGGCGACGAGGCAGAGCTTGAGCGCGCTGCCCATGCTCACGACGTCGTGCGGGCCGAGGCTCTGCAGAAACGCCTCGGTCTCCGCGCCCGCGTGCGAGCGGCTCGCCACGACGATGGGCTTGCCGCCGGCGAAACCGCGCGCGCGGATCGGCTCGGGCGCGGCGAGGGATTTGTGCTTGAAGGCGCCGCGGCCGCGGCAGGCGAAGTAGACGACGCCAGGCACCGGGACGTACACCACGCCGAGCACGGGCGCGTGGTCCTCGATGAGCGCGATGTTGACGGTGAACTCGCCGTTACGGTTGATGAACTCCTTGGTGCCGTCGAGCGGATCCACCAGCCAGAACCGGCGCCAGCGGGCACGCTCGGCGTACTCGATCTTCGCGGATTCCTCCGACAGCAGCGGGATATCGGGCGTGAGCCGCGCGAGGCGCGCGGCGATCAGATCGTGCGCGGCGCGGTCGGCCTCGGTGAGCGGCGAGCGGTCCTCCTTATGTTCGACGCTGAACCCGCGCTCGTACACATCGAGGATCTTGCGTCCCGCCTCCACGGCGATGGCGCGCGCCCCTTCCAGGTGTTCGCAGATATCGTCCTTCGGTGCCATGCGTCCCTCTCGGCGTTGCAGTTCCTCGCGGCGGCATCGGCGCGGAGCGAAAAAGAATCTCTCGCGCCGTATATCGGCTATATTGTAGCCTTGGGGAATGCATGCAAGCACCAGGTTTCGGGAGGCGGCCATGACTGTCATTGAAGAAGAAGCGGACCTGCTCAAGATCCACGTCTACGGGGAGCTCACGCTCGCGGACTACCGCGAGTTCGAGCAGGCGGTGACGCGCGAACTCAAGGCCGCGCCCAAGATCGAGCTGCTGTTCGATCTCAGTAACATGACCGGTTTCAGCGTGGATGTGGCGTGGGAGGACATCCGGTTCACGCGCGCCCACGCCCACGACTTTCAGCGCATCGCCGTGGTCTCCGACACCCAATGGGTTTCGTGGCTGGGTTGGGTGAACGCCGCGTTCACCGACGCCGAGGTCGAGATTTTCGATAGCGCCGCGGCCGCCGAGGAATGGCTGCGCGCGGCGCGGGATCTGTAGCCGAGCTCGTCCCGCCGGGCGCCGCCAGCGTCAGCGCCCCGATCTCGCGGCATGCTGTTTCTTGAGCGCGGTGAGATCGTTCCAATGCCGCACGATCTCGGGCATGGGCGGCGCGGGCGTCTCGACGCCCAGCACCCGCAACGGCTCGCCCGGCGCCACCTTCTCGCGGCCGTGCAAAAACAGCCCCCGGACCATGCCGACGGCGCACAGCCGCCCGTCGCGCTCGAAGCGCTGCTCGATGTAAAAATACTTCTCGTCCCAGGTGAGCACCCGCGTCACGAGCGTGAATGCACGATACGGGCCCAAGGGCCGGATGAAATTGATCTCGGCCGCGCTCAAGACCGGCGACCAGCGCCGCTTGAGCAGCGTCGCGAGCAACCCGAGTTGCGCGATCAGATGCACGCGTCCGAGGTCCATGAAGGTCAGGTAGCGGCCGTTGTTCATGTGGAGATTGAGGTCGCAGTCGGTGGGCCAGACGCGAAAGCCAAGACGCGACTCGTCCAGCACGCCGCGGCGGCGCACGAACGGCAGCAGAAGCAGAACCTTGAGTAGACGCAGATACAGGTTCAATAACGCACTCCTTGCGGGGTCATCCGCAGCGCGAACGCGGGCGCTCGGGGAACGCTATAATACCCGTCCCGAGCGCCCGGTTTGAATAGCTCCGAGTCAAAACCCCGCTGACATCGCGCCGCCATGATCGCCTGGAACGAGGTCGAAACGCTGTTGCTCGACATGGACGGCACCCTGCTCGACCTGCACTACGACAACCACTTCTGGCTCGAGCACGTGCCGAAACGCTACGCCGAAGCGCGCGGGCTGGCGCTCGCCGCGGCCAAAGACGAGCTCCTGGCGCGCTACAAGCGGGCCGAGGGCACGCTCGACTGGTACTGCGTGGACTACTGGTCCCGGGAACTCGGGCTCGACATCCCGCAACTAAAGGAAGAGGTGGATCACCTGATCGCGGTGCACCCGCACGTGCTCGATTTTCTCGATGCGGTGAAGGCGACCGGGAAGCGCGTGATGCTCGTCACCAACGCCCACGGCAAGGCGATCGAGCTCAAATTTCGAAGAACGCGACTGGGCGAGCACTTCGACACCGTGGTCTGCGCGCACGATCTCGGGCAGCCCAAGGAGCAGGCCGGGTTCTGGGAGCGGATGCAGCAGGTGCAGCCGTTCGACAAGGAAACCGCGCTCCTCATCGACGACAGTCTCCCGGTGCTGCGCTCGGCGCGCGGCTATGGCATCCGCGAGTTGCTCGCCGTGTACCGCCCGGACTCGAAGCTGCCGGAGAAGGACGTGGGCGAATTCCGCGCGATCCGCAGCTTCCGCGAGATCATGCCGTGACGGAGGTGGCCGATGAATCGCTTCGCGATTTCCGCACTCGCCGTGTTACTGAGCGCCTGCCAGACGATGTACGACGGCAACGAGGACTCGCCGTACTACCTCGTCCCGGTCGGCTCGACGTTGATTCTGCATAACGCGGTCGCGATCCCGCCGCAGCGCGCGGGCGTCTATCTCCAGGGCGGGCAGATCCTGCCGCTCGCGCAGGTGAACCAGTATTACCCCCACTGCAAGTTCGAGGTGCGTGCGCCGCGGGAGATGGCGCAGACCGTCACGCCCGATGAGTTCGCGATCGCCAAGTCGGTGCAGGAGGTCGTGCACGCCATGCGCGCCGATCACATTCAGCTCGCCCGCGTGTCCGTCGGAATCTCCATCGGCCTGGGCATCGACGGGGGCGGGCCGAGCGTCCAGACCTACGCCACGCGCATGGACCTGCGCTCGGCGAATCAGCCCGAGGTGTTCCGGCTTACCTGCGGGCAGTGGGAGTACCCACCCTTCGCCAAGCACGTCACCATCGGCGAGATGCGCCGGGCGCTCGGGGCGGTGTTCAGCTTGAGGCTCGCCGCCGGGGGCTGACGCCGTCCGGCCACGCGCCGCTCAGGCGCCGGCGCGCGCCGCCTTTTTGGTTTCCGGCTTCTTGAAGCGCCGTTCCCAGTTCTTGAAGCGCTTGCGGCAGTATTGCAGCAGCGACTCATAGCTCGGGAAGAACAGCTCGAAGTCGTCCGCGCCGCACGGGCCTTCGAACTCGCAGTCGCCGTTCGAATGGTCGCGGCAGACCTGCGGGCGTGTCTCGTAGATGCCGCAGCGGCCGCCGGGCAGAACGTGCAGGCAGCGGTTGTTCACCAGCAGGAACCAGCCGTCGGAGTCCTTGTACACCTGGGTGTTGAGGTGCGAGATCTGCCACAGCAGCAGGTCGAAGTCCTCCATCGAGCGCGGGCCGTCGATCTGGTGGGTGAAGTAGGCACAGCAGGTCGAGCCCTTGCAGAAGCTGCATTTGTTCGCGGCGGTGATGGCGATGCCGTCGATGCGGTGCGGATCTATCGTCTTGGTCATGGTCGTCGAATATAACTTCATGCGGGGCCGGTATCGCCCGGACGCGCACCCCGGAGCCATCGCTCGAGCGCCGCGGCGCGCGGCGCGCCCTCGGCCGGCGCCCAGTCCGCGACTTCCTTCTCCGCGGGCGGCGCGTACGGCCCGGGCTTCACCTCGAACAGCACGGTTCCGGGCGCGAGCGATGCGACCGTGTGCCACGCGCCGGCGGCAATCTCCACCAGCCGCAACGGCCCCGCGGCGTCGAGCTCGAAGCGCTCGGCCACCTTGCCGCCGTCATCGAAGGTAAGCACCGCGGCCTTGCCGCTGACGACCAGGAACAGCTCCCAGCGGTCGCCGTGCGCGTGGCGGTGCGGGCGTACGTAGGTTCCGGGCTCGAAGGCGTTGAACAGCCGCTGCACGGGATCGGCGAGCGCGACGTGCAGATTGCGATTCATGCGCCGCCGCGGCGCGGCCTGCGCCTCTTGGCTCAACGCATGCAGGTCGTCGATGCTGATGAGTTTCGTCATGCGGTCGGCCGCGCCCCGTGGTGAAGCCGGGCATTATAACGGCGGCGGTCGCGCAAGACGAGGCCGCGCAGAGCAGCCTATAGCCGATAGCCTTTAGCTTGAACTTTGCGGCTGACCAACTCCCTCGATGTTCTCCGCGTACTCTGCGTTCTCACCGGTGAAAATCATGCTTCCGGCGATTTTCGACGTTCCCGATATCTTAATCTGCGTTAATCTGCGTTCATCTGCGGTTCCAAAAATATTAATAGGCTCCCTTATTTTTTCGCACGCTGGAGCGCCACGGGCCGCAGACTCACGCGCGATCCGAACTTCTTGGTGAACCGCTGGTTGGCGCCGGCGTAATCGTCCACGATCTCGACCTTGGTGACGGCGTTGTAGGCGTCACGGTGGTAGCGCAGCGTGCCGATATAGACCGCCTTGTCCTTGGGCCCGATGTTGAATTTGACGCCGCCCGGAAGCTTCAACTGCGCGTGGTCGATGCTGACGTTGCGGCCCATATACCCCGAGGTCGTGGCGGTGCTGCGCATCAGGACCACGGCTCCGGAGTAGTACAGCGTCGGCGCGCGCGGCTGGCGGATGTAGAAATCCTTGTCGAACTCGAAGAACACCGAGGTCGTGCCCGCGGACATCGGCAGGGCGTCGAGATCGTAGATCTCCTCGGCGACGATCGCGTGGCCGCGGCCGCGGAACCGGCCGCTGGTGGCGGTGTTGAGCTCCTGCTCGAACTCCTTGATCGGCGGCACGAGCTCGACGCGCCCGACGAGCACGACCTCGTCGGCGGCGAGCTCGGAGATGTTTTCGAGCGCCGGGCGGCCGCCGGCGCAGCCGGCGAGCGCCGCGACCGAAGCCAGGAGCAAAAAGACAGTCGTTCGGTTCGCGCGGTTCATTTCTTCAGCTCCCGGGTGCGCCGCTCGATCGCCTTCTTCCAGAGGTCATGCTTGGCGTACGGCAGGATCCGCTCCAGCAGCTCGCGCTCCGTGGGCGCGCTCACGCGCACGAGGTCGAACTTGTCCGCCTGGAAGATGCCGGTTTTGATCTTCTTGTACTTCCACGACCCGACGTAATAGAGACCCTGCTTGTGGATCTCGCGGTCCAGCTCCCCTTTGCCCTGGTCGGGGAAGCTGTAGGTGGCGTTCATATTCTTCCAGCCCGAGTGGCCGCCGAAGTTGACGAATTTGTAGGTCCCGGGCGGAGTGTTGCTAACGAAGAAGGTGCCGTCCACGACCCAGAAACTGTAGTACGGCGTCTCCGTGAGCGGGCGCATGCGCTTCATCGAGACCCAACCGAGATCGGTCGGGGCGTCGGACATGTCGATATGGCCGAAGACCAGGGACGGCTGCTCGCCCTCGGGCTCGGCCAGCTCCGGCGTCGAGCTGCAACCGGCCAGGAACAGACAGGCCAGAATCAGAAGGCCGCCGAGATGCCGGCGCGGCCGCAAACCATGCCTCATGGTGCGCTCCTCCAGGTGGAAACCGGGTTTCGGGCTGCGCCGATCGTGTCGGGCCGCGACGCATCGCCCACGGGGAAGCTTAGACGCTGGCGCCGCGATGTCGAGCCCGCCGAAAACGGCGGGCGCCCCCGGCCGCCGGCCCGGCGCGGGCGGCGACGGCCTGTTTTGTCGGGGCGTCAATTACACTAAGATTCGAGGCTCGCACCGCCGGAGGGCGAACGTGAAGCTCAACGCAAAAGAATTCAAGGCCTGGGAGAACAAGTGCGTGACCCTGCTCGGCATGTCGGGCGTGGGCAAGACGCGGCTCGCGATCCGGCTGCGCAAGCGCAACTGGTTCCACTACTCGGGCGACTACCGCATCGGCACCCGCTACCTGGATGAGCCGATCCTCGACCACATCAAGGGTCAGGCGATGCAGGTGCCGTTCCTGAAGGAGCTGTTGCGCTCGGACTCGATCTTCATCCGCAACAACATCACCGTGGACAACCTCCAGCCGGTGTCGAGCTTCCTCGGGAAACTCGGCGACCCCGAGCGCGGCGGCCTCGGCCTGAAGGAGTTCAAGCACCGCCAGGAACTGCACCGGCTCGGCGAGATCGCGGCCATGAAGGACGTGCCGGAGTTCATCCGCAAGAGCCACGAGGTCTACGGCTACCGCCACTTCGTCAACGACGCCGGCGGCAGCCTGTGCGAGCTCGACGACCCCGAGGTGCTCAAGGTGCTCGCCGAGCACACACTGATCCTCTACATCAAGGCCGCCGAGAAGGACGAGCACGAGCTGATCCACCGCGCCGAGGAGGACCCCAAGCCGCTCTATTATCGCGAGGCCTTTCTCGATCAGCAGCTCGAGATCTACCTGCGCGACCAGGGGCTCGCGTACGTCGCCCAGGTCGATCCGGATGAGTTCGTGCGCTGGATGTTCCCGCGGCTTTTCTACTCGCGCATCCCGCGCTACGAAGCGATCGCGCGCGAACACGGCTACACCGTCACGACCGAGGAGCTCTCGCACGTGAAGGACGAGGCGAGCTTCCTGCGGCTGGTGGAGAAGGTGCTGGAGCGGCAGAGCTAAGGAAGTTCTGATTCATATGACTATTCGACGCAGAGACGGCCGCTCCTGCGCATCCTGCGCTCGCGGCATTCGTACGTCCATGTACAGCACAAAGACGCAGAGAAAATCTATGAACAACCAATTACAGAAAACTCCGCGCCTCTGCGTCTCTGCGTCAAGAACTCATAAATCAAGGCTTCCCTGAGGCGCCATGCCGCTAGTCGCCAACTCCAAGCTGCCCACCTTCGAGCGCCTGAGGCTCGAGGGCGAGACCGTGGTGGCGCGCGAGGCCGCGCTGCGCCAGGACATCCGCGAGCTGCACATCGGGCTGCTCAACATGATGCCGGACGCGGCGCTCGCCGCGACCGAGCGCCAGTTCTTCCGGCTCGTGGGCGAATCCAACCAGATCGCCCAGTTCTACATGCACCCGTTCACGCTGACGGAGCTCGCGCGCGGCACCGAGGCGCAGGCCTACGTCGGCCAGTACTACGAGAGCTTCGATCGGATCCGCGAGCAGGGCCTCGATGCGCTCATCATCACCGGCGCCAACGTCACGCAGCCGGACCTGTCGCTCGAGCCCTTCTGGAAGCCGCTCATCAAGGTCATCGACTGGGCGTACGAGAACGTCGCGTCCACGCTGTGCTCGTGCCTCGCGACCCACGCGGTGCTCCAGTTCCGCTACGGCCAGAAACGAAAGCACATGGGCTTCAAACGCTGGGGCGTGTACGCACACCGCGTCGTGGACCGCAAGCACCCGCTCGTGAACGACGTGAACACCCGGTTCGACGTGCCGCACTCGCGCTTCAACGACATCGCGCGCGCGCAGTTCGAGGCCGCGCGGCTCCGGATCCTGGTGGAGAGCGAGGTCGCGGGCGTGCACCTGGCGACGAGCGCGGACGGCTTCCGCATCGTCTTCTTCCAGGGGCATCCGGAGTACGACACCGTGAGCCTGCTCAAGGAATACAAGCGCGAGGTCGCGCGCTTCGTGCGAGGCGCGCGCGCGGACTATCCGCCGCTCGTGGAGCATTACTTCAGTCTCAAGCTCCAGGCGATCCTGGAGGAGCACCGGGAGCGCATCCTCGCCGCGCGCGCCCGGGGCGAACCCGTCCCCGACCTGCCCGAGTCGCTGATCCTGCCCGCCCTCGACAACACCTGGCACGACACCGCCGAGGCCGTGATCAACAACTGGATCGGCAAGGTCTACCAGGTGACCAACATCGACCGCCGGCTCCCGTTCCAGCCAGGCGTCGATCCCGATGACCCCCTGGGGCTGGGAAAATAGTCGGATCGATCTCGCGCCGGCGCGGCCGCTGGCGGTTGACTGCTTTTTCTAGGTTCAGCGAAACGATCCGCGGGCGGGCGCAACGATAGTTGCCCTCAACGCGCCCGCTCGGCACGCACCCGATCGACCGCATCGAGGGTCAGGCGATGGCTGGACGATCCCGAGGTGCTCGATGAGTTGACCGGTATCGCCTGGCGCGCCCGGACCCGGCCGCTATACTGTCTAGATAATACCGCTTACCACGCAGATACACGCACGTATCGAAGGGGTTGAGATGGTAACGAATCGATTGCGCTGTTCCGCAGCGGGCGTTGTGCTGCTGCTTGCGGCAACCGCCGCCCACGCCGCCGGCGACGCGGTCGCCGGCAAAGCCAAGACCATGATCTGCCAGGCCTGTCACGGACCGGACGGTAACAGCCCGCCCAACCCGAGCTGGAACAATATTACGACGGAGGATCTCAGCCGCCCGTCGGGCAATCAGTCCAAGCTCATCGCCAGTCCGATATGGCCGAAGCTCGCGGGGCAGCATGCCGCGTACCTCGTCAAGCAGCTTTCCGACTTCAAGGCCGGCCGACGGAAGGATCCTATCATGTCCGGTATGGTGGGGGGACTCTCCCAGACGGACATCGAGGACATCGCCGCCTACTTCTCCAGCCAGAAGGCCAAGCCCGGCGGGACCGCCGCCGAGCAACAGGCAATGACGCACGGCGAGACGCTGTATCGCACCGGCAGACCCGCCGCCAAGATACCCGCGTGCGCCGGCTGCCACGGCCCGGATGCCCACGGCACACCGACGCTGCCGCGCCTCGCGGGCCAGCACGTCATCTACATCCAGAAACAGCTTTGGTTCTTCAAGCTCGGCAAGCGCGGCAGCGACCTGATGCAGCCGATCGCGGAGCAGTTGACCGCGCAGGACATCAAGGCGCTGTCGCAGTACCTCACGACCCGCGAGTAAGGCGTTTCTCCGCGCGGTCGAATAGTCATCGCGCGCTACGGCGCCAGGCGCACCGCGCGCCAACCGCCTTGCTCCGTGCGCTCGTAACGGACGCGATCGTGCAGACGGTTCTCGCGGTTCTCCCAGAATTCGATGGCGGCCGGCACGACGCGATAGCCGCCCCAATGCGGCGGGCGCGGCACGGGACCGCCCGCGTACCGGCGCTCGGTCTCGGCCAGGCGCGCTTCGAGCGCCGCGCGGCTTTCGATTGCGCGACTCTGGTCGGACGCCCACGCGCCGAGCTGGCTTCCGCGCGGCCGCCGCGCGAAGTACGCGTCCGACTCCTCGGGCCTCGTCCTCTCCGCCCGGCCTTCGATGCGCACCTGATAACCCGGCGGGTCCCACCAGAAAAGCAGCGCCACCCAGGGCGCGCGCGCGATGTCGCCGCCCTTGCGACTCTCGTAATTGCCGTGAAACACAAAGCCGCGCTCATCGAAGGAGCTCAGCAGCACCACCCGCGACGCCGGTCTGCCGTCGGCCCCCACGGTCGAAAGCGTCATGGCGTTGGGCTTGTCGATGCCGGCGCGCGATACTTCGTCAAACCAGCGCGCAAATTGCGCGATCGGATCGGATTCGTTCATTGGTCCCCCTCACCCACTGCTGAAAGCCGTGACTATAAATTGTCGAAGGACTGTACACTAGCAGACGATGGCGAAGAAATTGATCCGGCGTTACCTGCCGAACCCGCACAAGATCCGCGACCACAAACACCTGCGCCTGTTCGGCAGGCTGCTGCACGATCCTAACCTGTGGCACTTGAACCGCCGTTCGGTATCCGGCGCGGCGGCCGTCGGGTTGTTCATGGCGTTTGTTCCGATGCCCCTTCAGATGATCCCGGCGGCGGCGCTGGCGATATATTTCCGCGTCAACCTGCCGATCGCGGTGGCGCTGGTGTGGCTCACCAATCCCGTCACCATGGCGCCGGTCTTCTACTTCTGCTACCAGCTCGGCGCGTGGGTGCTGCAAACACCGGTGCAGCCGGTGACGATCGAGCCGTCGCTGGAATGGCTGACGAGCGAGTTTCAGCGCGTCTGGCAGCCGTTTCTGCTGGGCTCGCTGATCGTGAGTGCCGTCAGCGCCGCCACCGGATATTTCGGCATACGCCTGCTGTGGCGCTGGCACGTGATCCGCGACTGGGAGAAAAGGAAGAAGGCGAGGTTGAAACGCGGCTCTGAGTGACAAAAGATTCCCGTGCGTCGCGCCCGGGGGCGGCGCGTTCGCGCGATCACCCCTTGCCGTACCCGACCAGAAAACGATCCAGTTGGTTGGCAAACGCCAGACGGTCGCCGTGGTTGAGCGACGGCGGCCCGCCCGTGTTCACGCCGCTGCTGCGCAGCTGGTCCATGAAGTCACGCATATTCAGACGCTCCCGGATATTTTCCGCGGTATAGAGCTCCCCTCTCGGGTTGAGCGCGTGCGCGCCGCGCTCGATCACGGCCGCCGCCAGCGGGATATCCGCGGTAACCACCAGGTCGCCCGGCTGCACCTGCTCGGCGATCCGGTTGTCCGCCACATCGAAACCGGCCGGCACCCGGACGGCGCGGATGTACCGCGAGCGCGGTATCGGCAGCGCCTTGTTGGCGACGAGGATCAGGGGCACACCCACCCGCTCCGCCGCGCGGAAGAGAATGTCCTTGATGACGTTGGGGCAGGCGTCGGCATCGACAAAGATATGCATCGGCTTCTCGCTCGCTGTGAAACCCGGCGTACGGCATGACCGCCCAATGGCGCGGGCGGCGATCGCCCCCGGGGGCGGGAGCCGGAGCTGGCCCCGGTTCCGCCGCGGCGGTATTGTAAGAGAGCGAGGCGATCCCTGGCGACCGATACAGACAGTGCGTGAACCTGGAAAAAGCAGTTATCCGCAGATTTCGCAGATGAATCATTTGGTTCGAATGACTGCCCGGCGCACCCATTATGGTGAGAGTTATGGTGAGAGAAGGAGAGTCGTTCTTAAAATCTGCGGAAATCTGCGTAATCTGCGGATGCAATCGCCGTTTTTAGGATGAACCTGGACCTACTG
>MFSU01000057.1:2929-49144 GCA_001785115.1 Candidatus Muproteobacteria bacterium RBG_16_65_34 | reverse complement strand
CGGGCTCGAACAGTGCTCGCGTACTACCCCCGGCGGCACTGCGCTGCTCGGCTCGCTCCGACGGGGATGGGAACAAAACCCATTTGGCCGTGCTGTATGGGTAGGATCTGCTGGTCTGAGACATCTGTGAACGGCAGGGCCAAATGGGTGTTGTTTTCGGGTCCCCGTAGACGCCGCCGAGCATCGCAGCAAGAATCGGGGGTGTCGCTCGCCTCCTGTTCGAGCCCGAGGCGCGTAGTCTGCGCCCGGCGAGTTAGGCGAGCGCCGATTCTTGCGAGAAGCGCAGGAGGGGGTCGGCGGCTCCGGGGCGGCCTTTTCTTTGGTGCCTTTCTTTTGGCCGCGCAAAAGAAAGACACCTGCCGTGGGTCAGCCACCCACAAGTAGCCGTTCAATCATCGCCGAAAGGCGATTCGACTTTCACCTTTCGCCCCGCCGTCCCGGGCGAGGAGCGCCTTGATCTCCGGGACGCAGGAGCCGCAGTGGGTGCCCGCCTTGAGGCGCGCGCCGATCGCCTCGACGCTCGCACAACCGCCGGCGATCGCCGCGCGCAGCGTCTTTTCGCCCACGCCGAAGCAGGCACAGATCGGGCGGCCCGCGTCCGGCGCGCCCTTGGGTGGCGTACCGGTAAGGAGGCCCGCCCGGGTCGGTGCGTCGAGCTGGTTCAGCGCAAACAGGCCCGCGAGCCATTCGCGCGGCGGCAGTTGCGGGTCGGGGCCGATGAAGATGCAGCTTTCGAGTTGCCCGTCCGTGAGCCGCGCGGCGCGGTAGCGGCGCACGGCGGTGTCGAAGTACTCGATCCACTCGACTTTTTCGTCGTGCGCGCACAGCGCCGCGCGCGCGGCCGCGGCCCAGTCTTGCGGCAGGTCGTCGCCGGCGAGCTCGTAGCGCCACAGGCCCCGGCCGCGCGCCATCGCCCAGTACGACGCGCCGCCCGCGTTCAGCCGGCGGCGCGACAGCAGGAATCCATACCACGCCGGCTTCTGGGGCACGAGACGCACCGGCGTGTGCTTGAATTCGGGCTCGCCGGAGATGGGATCGGTCGCGGGATTCACCGCGCGGCCGATGCAGCCGGCGTTCGTGAACTGGTCGTTCCAGTGCATCGGTGCGAACACGGTGCCGGGGCGGACGGAGTCCGCCACGCGCACGCGTGCGCTCGCCCGGCCCCAGACCGACTCGATGCGCGCGAGCGTACCCTCGGCGAGCCCGAGCGGGCGGGCGTCGTCCGGGTGGATCTCGACATACGGCTCGTGGGTGTGCGCCGACAGGCGCGCGGAGAGGCCGGTGCGGGTGAGCGTGTGCCAGTGATCGCGCACGCGGCCGGTGTTGAGCGCGAGCGGAAAATCTTTGTTGGTCGCGTGCGCCGGCGGGCGCGGCGTGACGGCGACGAAGCGGCCGCGGCCGCTGGCGGTAAAGAATCCGCCGTCGCCGAACAGGCGCGCGGTGCCTTTCGACTGGCGCGCCGTCACCGGCCATTGCAGCGGCGCGAGCGCGGCGTACGCCTCATCGCTCAGGTCCGCGAGGCCGGAGAGATCGAAGGCGCGCGTGCCGCCATTAGCGACCGCCGACAGCGCGGCGTGCTCGCGGAAGATGGCCGCGGCGTTTGCGTAATCGAACGCCCGCTCGAAGCCGAGGCGCTTTGCGACCTCGCACACCATCCACCAGTCCGGCCGCGCCTCGCCCGGCGGCGGCAGGAACGCGCGTTGGCGCGAGATGCGTCGCTCCGAGTTCGTCACGGTGCCGTCCTTCTCGCCCCAGCCGAGCGCGGGCAGCAGCACGTGGGCGTACCGCGTGGTGTCGGTGTGGCGCACGCAGTCGGAGACGATCACCAGCTCGCATTGCTCCAGCGCGCGCCGCGCCTGCGCGGAATCCGGCAGGCTCACGGCCGGGTTGGTGGCCATGATCCACAGCACCTTGATCCCACCCGCCTCCACCGCGCGGAAAAGATCCACCGCCTTGAGGCCCGGGCGGCTGGCGATGGTCGGGGCGCGCCAGAACTCCTGCACCAGCGCGCGGTGCGCCGGGAAATCGAGCTCGAAATGTGCGGCCAGCTGGTTGGCGAGCCCGCCGACCTCGCGCCCGCCCATCGCGTTCGGCTGGCCGGTGAGCGAGAACGGCCCCATGCCGGGGCGGCCGATGCGGCCGGTAAGCAGATGACAGTTGATGATGCTGTTCACCTTGTCGGTGCCGCTGGAAGACTGGTTCACGCCCTGCGAGAACAGCGTCACCACGCGCTCGGTGCGCGCGAACAGCGCGAAGAACTCCGCCACCTGCGCGGGCCCGAGGCCGCAGGCGCGGGCGACGCCCTCGATGTCCGGGCTGCCGGCGCGCGCGCACGCCAGCGCGTCGTCCAGCCCCTCGGTGTGCGGCTCGACGAACAACGGGTTGGTTTCGTCGTGATCGGCGAGGTGCACCAGCAGGCCGTTGAACAGCACCGCGTCGGTGCCGGGCCGCAGGGCGAGATGCGCGTCCGCGATGTCGGCGCTGGCCGTGCGGCGCGGGTCGATCAGCACCACGCGCAGCTCCGGGTGGTCTTTCTTCGCCTGCACCAGCCGCTGGTACAGCACCGGATGGCACCAGGCGGCGTTCGATCCGACCAGCACCACGAGCTTGGCGCGCTCGATGTCTTCATAACAGCCGGGCACGGTGTCGGTGCCGAAGGCGCGCTTGTGGCCCGCGACCGCCGAGGCCATGCACAGCCGCGAGTTGGTGTCGATGTTGGCGCCGCCGATAAAGCCCTTCATCAGTTTGTTGGCGACGTAATAGTCCTCGGTGAGCAACTGGCCGGAAACGTAGAACGCCACCGCCTCCGGGCCGTGGCGATCGAGCACCGCGCGCAGCCGGCCGGCGACGAGGCCGAGCGCCGCATCCCAGGTCGCGCGTTGCCCGTGCACCAAAGGATGGAGCAGGCGCGACGACGAATCGAACGTGTCGCCGAGCGCGGAGCCCTTGGAACACAGCCGTCCCAGATTGGCCGGATGCTCCGGATCGCCGCGCACGCTCACGCCGCCGTCCGACTCCACGCGCGCCAGCACGCCGCAGCCAACGCCGCAGTAGGGGCAGGTGGTGCGGGTTTCGGTGTCGGTCATCTATATGTAGGACTCATGAACCGCCAAGACGCCAAGAGCGCCAAGGAATTATTTCCAACAATTCGCTTTTCTTGGGGTCCTCGGGTCTCGGCGGTTCACAACCATTCACCCCACCACCTTGAGCGGAATGAACTCGTGGCGATCGGCGCCCCCGGCACGCGCCGCCCACGGGTCGATTTGCGCGAACCGCTGCGAGGCCCGGAAGCGCCCGGCCAGTTCCTTGCGCCCGGCTTGGTCTTCCACCACGCGCTGCTTCACGTACGCGAGCCCGACACGCTCCACCCACGGCGCGGTGCGCTCGAGGTAATGCGCCTCCTCGCGATAGACCTGCAGGAACGCGGCGCAGTGCTCGAGCACCGCTTCCGGCGTCTTCACGCGGCACAGAAAATCGGTCGCGCGCACCTTGACGCCGCCGTTGCCGCCGACGTGCAGCTCGTAGCCCGAGTCCACACACACGACGCCGAAGTCCTTGATGGTCGCCTCGGCGCAGTTGCGCGGGCAGCCGGAGACGGCGAGTTTGAACTTGTGCGGCGTCCACGAACCCCAGGTCGCCTTTTCCAGCTCGATGCCCAGCGTGGTGGAATCCTGGGTGCCGAAGCGGCACCAGGTCTTGCCGACGCAGGTCTTCACCGTGCGGATCGCCTTGCCGTAGGCGTGGCCGGACACGAACCCGGCGCGGCTCAGGTCGCCCCACATCGCCGGGAGCGTTTCCTTCGGGATGCCGAGGAAGTCTATGCGCTGGCCGCCCGTGATGTGCACCGTCGGCACCGCGTACTTCTCGGCGATCTCGGCCAGCGCCCGCAGCTCGGCCGGCGTGGTTTCGCCGCCCCAGATGCGCGGCACGACCGAATAGGTGCCGTCCTTCTGGATGTTGGCGTGCACGCGCTCGTTGATGAAACGCGACTGGCTGTCGTCCGCGTACTCGCCCGGCCACGCGACGAGCAGATAGAAGTTGAGCGCGGGACGGCACTTGTGGCAGCCGTCCGGCGTCTTCCACGCGCACATATCCATGACCGCGCGCATGTCCTTCAGCTTCCGGTCGCGGATGGCCGCACGGATCTCGTCGTGGCTGTGGTCGGTACAGCCGCACAGCGGTTTCTTCTTCGTCGCGGTCGAGTAGTCGCCGAGGGTCGAGGCGAGCAGCGCCTCGACGAGCCCGGTGCACGAGCCGCAGGAGCTCGACGCCTTGGTGTGCGCGCGCACCTCTTCGAGCGTGAACAGCTTCTTGTCGGCGATGGCCCTGACGATCGTGCCCTTGCACACGCCGTTGCAGCCGCAGATTTCGGCGTCATCCGGCAGCGACGAGACGCGCGCCCTGATGTCGCCGTGGCCGGCGTCGCCCAGATGCCCCTGACCGAAGAGCAGCTTGTCGCGCAGGTTCGCGACATCGGTGCCGTCGCGCATGAGCTGGAAGTACCATGGGCCGTCCAGGGTGTCGCCGTACATCACCGCACCCTGCACGCGGTCGTCCCTGAGCACGACCTTCTTGTAGACGCCGCGGCCGGCGTCCTTGAGCACGATTTCCTCCCAGCCCTCGCCGCCCTGAAACTCGCCGGCCGAGAACAGGTCGATGCCCGTGACCTTGAGCTTGGTCGAGGTCACCGAGCCCTCGTAGCGCGCGAACCCGAGCTCGGCCAGGTGATTGGCGCAGACCTTGGCCTGCTCGAACAGCGGCGCCACCAGGCCGTAGGTCCGGCCGCGGTGCTGCACGCACTCGCCGACGGCGTAGACGCGCGGGTCGTAGGTCTGCATCGTGTCGTTCACCACGATGCCGCGATCGCAGTGGATGCCGGCGTCCCGGGCGAGCGCGAGGTTGGGGCGGATGCCGACCGCCATCACCACGAGGTCGGCGGCGATCTCGGTGCCATCCTTGAAGCGCACCGCGCGCACGCGCTCATCGCCCAGGATCGCCTCGGTCTGGGCCGGCATCAGGAAGGTGAGCCCGCGTTCTTCGAGCGAGCGCCTGAGCAGCGCGGCCGCGGGTTTGTCGAGCTGCCGTTCCATGAGCGTGTCGAGCAGATGCACGACCGTCACCGTCATGCCCTGCTTCATCAGCCCGTTGGCGGCCTCGAGCCCGAGCAGGCCGCCGCCGATCACGATCGCGTGCTTGCGGTGTTCGGCGGCCGCCAGCATGCGCTCGATGTCGTGCATGTCGCGGAAGGTCACGACGCCGTCGAGGTCCTTGCCCGGCAGCGGAATCACGACCGGGTTCGAGCCGGTCGCGAGAATCAGGCGATCGTAGGCCGCCTCGGTGCCGTCGGCAGCGACGACCGTGCGCTTCAGGCGGTCGACCCGCACCACCGGCGTGCCCTTGTGCAGGTGGATTCGATTCGCCGCATACCAACCATCGTCGTTCAGCACGATGTCGGCAAACTTCTTCTCGCCGGCCAGCACCGGCGACAGCAGGATGCGGTTGTAGTTCGGGCGCGGCTCGGCGCCGAAGACGGTGATCGCGTACTTTTCCGGCGCGAGCTTGAGCAGCTCCTCGACCGCGCGGATGCCCGCCATGCCGTTACCGACGACGACCAACTTCTCTTTCACGCTTGTCTCTCCATGACGTGTGGATGGGCCTCGCTTTGCTTAGAGCAAACGCTGTGCCACACGCGCAAACCCTGAAAAACAAGGCAAAAGCGCAGAACAGCCGGGAGCGTACGCTGCGGGTTGCGCCATGACGGTGCGCGCGGCGCGGGCGATGCACAACGCGCGGGCGAGTGCCGGTTCAGCGCATGAACAGCAGGATCAGCAGCACGATGAGCAACAGCGCCGAAACGACCTGCCAGAAACGCAGCGGATTGTAGTCGTAAAGGGAAGTACGCGCCGCCACCACGCGCGGGCCGTGGGCGAGGTTGTGTTCGAGCTCCAGCGCCAGCTCCATGGCATCGCCATAGCGCGCGTCGGCATCGACGGCCGTCGCGCGCGCGAGCACGCCGTCGAGCCATGCCGGCAGGTCCGGCCGGTGGCGCGTGAGCGATGTGCGCCGGGTGAAGCGCGGCGTGGAAAACGCCTCGACCTCGCCGTACGGGTACGCACCGCCCGAGAACAGGCGATAGAGCGTCACGCCGAGCGCATACACATCGGAACGCTCATCGCCCGCCTGCCCGGCGAACAATTCCGGTGCCATGTAACTGGGCGTGCCGGGGATATCCTCGCCCACCGACTCCTCCAGTCCCGGCAGGCGCGCCACGCCGAGATCCACCAGCCGCAGCGCGCCGCCCGCGCCGAGGATGACGTTGTCCGGCTTGATGTCGCGATGAACGATGTGCCGGCGATTGAGCGCATACACCGCCTTGCCGAGACCGATGCCGATGCGCACGCCCTCTTCGAGCGACACGGGCGGCGGGCGCTTGAGGCGCGCCTCCAGCGTCTGGCCCGCGTAATACGGCATGACCGAATAGAGCCGGCTCTGGCGCCCCGGCGCGAGCTCGACGATCTCGCCGACGAAGGGGCTGCGCACCTGCGAGGCCACCCACGCCTCGCGCACAAACGCGCGCCGGTAGGCGCTTTCCGCCGCCACGCGCGGATGAGGGAATTTCAGGATCACCTCGCGCCCGGCCTGCGTATCCTCGGCGCGGAACAGGCGGCTGTAGCGGCCGTCCGAGACGACCTCGTGCAACCGGAAGCCGTCGACGACCTCACCGACCTTCGGCAGGTCGAGGATCGGCAGCTCCGCCACCGCCGCCTCCAGATCGAGCCGCTCGGCCGCGGGCACCGCCAGCACGTCGAGCACCAGCGCGGTCACGTTGTCGCGGCTGCCGGCCGCGAGCGCGGCATCGGCGATGCGCCGCGCCGCCTCTTCCGGGGCGGCGCGTTCGGCCAGCCACTGTTTCAGCCGCACATCCGGCAGCGCCGCGTGCACGCCGTCGCAACACAGCAGGAAGCGATCATGGGCTTTGAGGTCGTGGGCGGCATAATCGGCGCGGATCGTGTCTTCGAGCCCGACCGCGCGGTAGAGCACGTGCCGCATGTCGGGGTGGTTGTGGGTATGGTCGCGCGTGAGGCACTGCAACTCGCCCGCGCGCAGGCGGTAGATGCGGGTATCGCCGACGTGCAGCAGATGCGCGCGGCGCCCGCGCAGCACCAGCGCGCTGAACGTGGTGGCCATGCCCCGAAGCCGCTCGTCCTGCCGGCCCTGTGCGTGGACCCAGCGATTGAGCGCCGTCAGCACGCGCACCCCGGCGCGGTCGATACCGAGCGTGGCCGGCTCGCTCAACAGGCCGTCGCAGAAACCGCGCACCACGGTCTCGGCGGCGTAGCGGCCGCCGGCGCCGCTCACGCCATCGGCGATCGCGGCGACGACGGTGCGCGCGCCCCCCTCGCTTTCGCGCACGGCGGCGAAGTCGTCGTTACGCTCGCGTTTGCCGCGCTCACTGGCGAACGCGACGCCGACTTGCAGAGTTTCGGCGCTCATTCCACGCAGAGATTGACCTAGAAAAAGCAGTAACCGCAGATGAACGCAGATAAACGCGGATATACAAAGCGCCGCCTGTGTTCGCCGGCCCACCGAAAGGGTGAATGGCTTCGGTGCATCATTGGCATGATTCATTTGCGTTCATCTGCGTTTATCTGCGGTTAAACGCCGTTTTTAGGACTAACGACGCGACCGGACCCAGACAAGCGCACGTTACACCTGCGCGCCGGACACCGCGCCCCAGGTCGTGCGCCAGCGTGTCTTCACCGCGATCAACCCGACCAGGCCGATCGCCGCGAGCCCCGCGAACAGCGAAAAGCCCGCAAAGAATCCGCCCGTCATACCCTTGGAGATGCCGAGCGCCTTGGCGAGAACAAACCCGCCGATGCCGCCGGCGGCGCCGACGAGCCCGGTCATGACGCCGATCTCGTTGCGAAAGCGCAGCGGCACGAGCTGGAACACCGAACCGTTGCCCATGCCGAGCGCGGTGGCGCCGAGGAAGAACACGGCCACAGCGAGCCACGCGCTGCCGGGCAGCTCGTCCAGCGCCCAGCCGGCGACCTTTGCCGTGGCGGCCGCCGCCGGCGCCGGGCCCTGCGGCAGGAACGCGACCGTGAGATACGCGCCGGCCACGATCACGAACAGCACCTGCAGCGTGCGGATGCCACCGAAACGGTCGGCCAGTATTCCGCCCAGCGGCCGCGCCATCGAACCCGCGAGCACCACCAGCGCCGCCATCATGCCCGCGGCGATGCCGGAGGTGTGGTACCAGTCGGTGAAATAGAGCGGCAGCGCGTTGCCGAGCCCGACGAAGCCGCCGAAGGTGATGGAGTAGAAGAACATGAACCACCAGGTATCGCGGTCGCCGAGCACCGTGGCGTAGCGCGCGAGCGACACTTTGGCGCGCTGTTCCGGCGCGTCCTTAGCCAGGGCGAGATAGATCGCGAGCACAATCACGAGCGGGATCAGCAGCGCGCCGAACACCGCCTGCCAGCCCCAGTGTTCCGCCATCCACGGCACGAACATCGCATCCAGCACCACGCCCATGTTGCCGGCGCCGGCGATGCCCATGACGACACCCTGGTACCGCGGCGGATACCAGCGCGAGGCCTGCGGCAGCGCCACCGCGAAACTCGCGCCGGCGAGCCCGAGCACCACGCCGAGCAACTCGACTTCGAGCTTCGAATGCAACCCGAACAGCCACGCCCAGGCCATGCCCGCGATCACGGCGAGCTGTGCGAAACTGCCGGTGCGCTTCGGCCCCAGATAATCGGCGAGCACGCCGAGCGGCACGCGCAGAATCGCCCCGGCGAGGATCGGGACGGCGACGACGCTGAATTTCTCTTCGATCGTCAGTCCCAGGTCCTGGCTCAGATAGAGCGACAACGGCCCGAACACGACCCAGACCATGAAGCTCACATCGAAATACAGAAACGCCGACAACAGCGTCGGCCAGTGTCCCGCCTGCCTGAATTCCCGCCAGTCCATATCGGTCTCTCCCGCAATCCGCTTGTCCCTGTGAGGAACGAAACCGGACGCACCGCAGCGCGCCGGCATCGTCCGCACAAGAGCAATCGCCGTGCCAGAGAGAAATTTTCAATGAAAGCAATGGAGTGCACACACTGCGCCTGCGGCGCCCGCACCGCGGCGGGGAATGGTCGCGCGTGCCTGAACGATCGTGGTGCGGAAAACCAGCCCGTACAGGATGGACGCCGCCGGTCGACGATCCGGTATCCGATGACAAACCGACGTTCATGAGGCGCCCTTGCGCGCAGATGCCGGAGCGTCGGTGGAGGATCCCGGGATGGCTTGAGTCGGTCGCGCGTGCGTCCTCGCACCGGGGCACGACCCGGCGGTTACGCTGCTCGCTCGATTTCTATGGCAGGTTGCTGAAAAACTCACGAAACCACCAAAATCCGTCATTCCGGCGAAGGCCGGAATCCAGGAAGTAAATGAAAACATTGCGTTTAACTCCGGGACACCGGCTTTCGCCGGTGTGACAAATCGTTTTTGCAGTGACCTGCTAAGTAAGGAACCGCGACCCTGCGCCGCCTGGCCCATGGGGGGCCACAGGCCTGAGCGCGGCGCAGCGAGGGCACAAGGCAGCGGTGCGGGGCTGACGCTCCGGCCTCTGGCAAGATCGGGTGGACTTCAGCGCGCCCACGGGCGCGCCGCGGGGATGTAGCGAGTCCCGAAGCCCGGAGGGAAGTTGTCGGCATCCGGCTAGAGAGATTCTAAATGACATCCCTATCGGTTATAGTGTCGTCCGACAGATCAATGATCCGACTGGCAGATAGTGCACTTTGTTTTTTCCCCTCTCCCTCCGGGAGAGGGTTGGGGTGAAGGGATAATAGCCGTAACACTCCCCTCATCCTGCCCTTCTCCCGGAGGGAGAAGGGATCCAACGGCTACTACCGTGCACACTACTAACCGTCCTGCTCAGTAAGGCTCGTAACCGTGCGCCTCACACACTACGGCCAGCCGCCTCCGCGCCGCAGCGACTGGCAAACCATCAAGAGCCTGCTGCCCTACCTGTGGGAGTTCCGCGGGCGGGTGATCCTGGCGCTCGTCTTTCTCGCGGCGGCGAAGGTCTCGAACGTCGCGGTTCCGCTCGTCCTCAAGGAGATCGTCGACGCCTTCGACACGCCGCAGGCGATGCTCGCGCTGCCGATATTCCTGTTCGTCGCCTACGGTCTGCTGCGCCTCGGGAACTCGCTCTTCGGCGAGCTGCGCGATGCGGTGTTCGCCAAGGTCACGCAACGCTCGATCCGGCGCGTCGCGCTCCAGGTCTTCGAGCACCTGCACAGACTTTCGCTGCATTTTCACCTCGAGCGCCAAATGGGCGGGGTGTCGCGCGACATCGAGCGCGGCACGGCGGGCATCCGGTTTCTCCTCAACTTCATGCTGTTCAACATCCTGCCGACCCTGATCGAGATCGCCTTCGTCGCCGCGATCCTTTTCGTAAAGTACGATCCCTGGTTCGCCGTCATCACGCTCGCGACACTCGTGGTGTACGTGATCTACACGCTCCTCATCACCGAATGGCGCATGATCTTCCGGCGCAGCATGAACGAGATGGACTCGAAGGCCAACACGCGCGCGATCGACAGCCTCCTGAACTACGAGACGGTGAAATACTTCGGCAACGAATCCTACGAGGCGCGGCGCTACGACGACACGCTGCAACACTGGGAAAAGGCCGCGGTCCGCAATCAGACCTCGCTCTCGGTGCTCAACGCCGGCCAGGGTTTTATCATCGCCGTCGGGGTGACGCTCCTGATGCTGCTCGCGGGTTGGCATGTGCAGCAGCGAACGATGACTTTGGGCGATCTCGTGCTCGTGAACGCCTTCCTGCTCCAGCTCTACATGCCGCTGCATTTCCTCGGCTTCGTCTACCGCGAGATCCGCCATTCGCTCGCCGACATGGAGCGCATGTTCGGGCTGCTCGAGCAGCACGAGGAGGTGCGCGACAAGCCCGGCGCGCCGGACCTGCTGGTGACCCGCGGCCATATCCGCTTTGAGCACGTCGCCTTCAGCTACGACAGCCGGCGCCCGATCCTGCACGAGGTGAGCTTCGATATCCCCGCGGGACACAAGGTCGCGGTGGTGGGCGCGAGCGGCGCGGGCAAATCCACGCTCTCGCGCCTGCTGTTCCGGTTTTACGACGTGACCGGCGGGCGCATCCTGATTGACGGCCGCGACATCCGCGACGTGACCCAAAAGAGCCTGCGGCGCGCCATCGGCATCGTGCCGCAGGACACGGTGCTCTTCAACGACACGATCTACTACAACATCGCCTACGGCCACCCCGACGCCGTGCACGCCGAAGTGATTCAGGCGGCCAAGGCCGCGCATATTCATCAGTTCGTGGAATCGCTTCCGGATAAGTACGACACCCTCGTGGGCGAGCGGGGCCTGAAGCTCTCCGGGGGCGAAAAGCAGCGTGTCGCCATCGCCCGCACGCTCCTGAAGAACCCGCCGATTCTCGTCTTCGACGAGGCCACCTCGGCCCTCGACTCCAAAACCGAGAAGGCGATTCAGGCGGAGCTGAAGGACCTCGCCGCCAACCACACCACCCTCGTCATCGCGCACCGGCTTTCCACCATCCTCGACGCCGAGCAGATCCTCGTCATGGAGCACGGCCGCATCGTCGAACGCGGCACCCACGCCGAACTCCTCGCCCGCAACGGCATCTACGCCCATCTCTGGGCGCTGCAACTCCAGGAGGAACAGGAACAACCGAAGATGGCGGTGGGGAATGGGTTAACGGCGGGGTAATGTTACGTTCGGCGCGGCACTCGACTAACCGCCGCCTTCCATCCAACTCCTTGCCGTCAAAGACCGTAATGCCTGGGCGTACAGCGCATTCGGATCCGGCGCCTTCGGTTTCTCTCGCAACAGCATCCACATGTGCTCGGCCGCCACCGAACCGATAGCGTGGATCGCGTCATGCCGGTCCAGCCCCTCGGCCCTGAGGCGCGCCAGCGCCTCCTGCGCGACCTCAAGCCCCTCGGCCAGTTGGTTTTCTACAACGGTGTGAATCGCGGCATGCAGTTGCGCGTTCGGGAGTTCCACTCCCGTCTGTCGGTGATACTCGGCAATGAGCTCGATCCGCTCGCCTTCGTCCAACGCGAGCCACGCCTTCGCATCGGGTGTTTTGTGTGGGTCGTATCTCATCTTGCCGTGTGGTTCCGCGGGCTTCGTCGTCTATCGCGCCGATCAGGTAAGGCAGGACTTACCCACCGATGCCGGATTATTGCGGCGGCATGAATTCTATTCCCCCTCTGTTTCCCTTCTATTTCCTCCACCCCTTCTACTGCCTATAATCCCGCGATGACCGGCCCAATGAACGAGACACCCAAACCCGCGGAACACCGCCTGCACCAATACGCACAGCTGGCCGCGGTGGTCATCGTCGTCGTTGGCAGTTACCTGGTTCTCTATCCGTTCATTCCCGCCATCTTGTTTTCTGCCGTGGTGTGCTCTGCAACCTGGCCGCTGTATGTGCGCCTGCGAAAAGCGTTGCGGGGCCGGTCCACGCTCGCGGCGCTGGTAATGACGCTGCTGCTGATCGCGCTGGTGATCGGTCCCTCCGTGTTGTTGGCCGTGAGCCTCGCGGACAACGTAACGGCCATGGTCGAGGCGGGCAAAGCAGCGCTGGGAAGAGACCCCATTCAGCCACCCGCATGGTTACGAAAGATCCCGACGGTGGGAGAAATGCTCGCGGACTATTGGCAACGCTTGGTCTCCAGCAGCGAGAGCCTGGCCGCGCAGTCGCAAGGTTTGCTGGAGCCCGCGCGCAACTTTCTGGTTGGCGCGGGCAAGACCGTAGGCCAAGACTTGCTGCAACTGGCGCTTGCGATGTTCATCAGCTTCTTTTTCTACCGCGACGGCGAAGCGCTGGCACTGGCCCTTCGCAAAGCGCTGAATAGACTCGCTGGCGGGCTGGGCCGCGAGTTGCTGCAAACGATCCATAACACCGTGACCGGGGTCGTGCACGGCATCTTCGGGACGGCGCTGGCGCAGGCGGTCCTCGCCTTGGTCGGCTTTCTCATCGCCGGCGTTCCCGCGCCCTTTTTGCTTGCGGTGGCGACTTTCTTTCTCTCCATCCTTCCGATCGGGCCGCCGCTGGTGTGGGGCGGGGCCACCCTGTGGCTTGTCTCCCAGGGACAAATAGGCTGGGCGGTTTTCATGGCCCTGTGGGGTTTGTTGGCGATCAGCAGCATCGACAATTTTGTCAAACCGTATCTCATCAGCCGCAGCAGCGACTTGCCTCTGCTTCTGATTGTGCTCGGCGTATTCGGCGGCGTGTTCGCTTTCGGTTTCATCGGCATCTTCATTGGCCCGCCGGTCCTTGCAGTCGGGCTTACGCTGGTGCAGCTCTGGATCGCCCGGTCGCACGAGGAAACTGGAACCCCCGGCGCTTAGCAGTGTCCCGGCGGGGCCTCCCCCGCGTGCCCTGCGCTCGGCTCGCCGCATCGTGCCATGCGCCAAGAAACGCGGCGAGCGGCGAGGCAGCCTCATCCTCCTCCTCGAACGCGCACGACTGAGCGCACCCGGAGTGCCTGCGTCAACGGCATACGGCCGGTCAAATCAAGAACTGGCGATTCTGATCCGTTATCCCGCGGACATTCAACCGGCGTTTCTAAGGGTGTGGTGGTGCAAATCATTCCTGCAGCCTGCTTGTCCCGAAAGCACTATGTGCGCTATCGCACACAAGAAGTACCATCTGCTCGATGCGAAATCGAAACACTATTCGACATGATCCATGCCGATGGCTAAGAACCCATCTTTGTCCGCACGGCGATCGCCCCGGCAGAACCATCTTCTCGCCGCACTGCCGGACGCGGACTGCGAGCGCCTGCTGCCCCATCTGGAGCTGGTTCCGTTGGAACTCGGCAAGGCTCTCTACGAATCCGGCGGTCAGCAGGGATATGTGTATTTCCCCACCACGAGCATCGTGTCCCTGCTCTACGTCATGGAGGACGGATCCTCGGCGGAGATCGCGGTCGTGGGCAACGAGGGCGTGCTGGGCATCGCGCTGTTCATGGGCGGCGAAACCACCCCGAGCCGCGCGGTGGTGCAGAGCGCGGGCTACGGCTACCGGCTCAGAGCAAGCGTCCTGAAGGCCGAATTCAGCCAGGGCGGGGACCTGCAGCGTCTGCTGCTGCGCTACACGCAGATGGCGCAGACCGCGGTGTGCAACCGCCACCATGCGGTCGAGCAGCAGCTGTGCCGCTGGCTGCTCTTGAGCCTGGACCGGCTGTCCTCGAACGAACTGACCATGACCCAGGAGCTGATTGCCAACATGCTGGGGGTGCGCCGCGAGGGCGTGACCGAGGCTGTCGGCAAGCTGCAAAAGGACGGAGTGATTGGTTACAGACGCGGCCACATCACTGTAGTGGATCGTCCCAAACTGGAAAGGCGGGTGTGCGAGTGCTACGCGGTGGTAAAAAAGGAGTACGACCGCTTGCTGCCCCCCCCCACAGCAACTCTGACCGTGCTTCCAGCGCGGCGGGCGAACACGACTACACGGCTGTTACCTAATGAAGCACGCCGACATGTCAACGCCCGGTACTTCTTCTCAAGCACTACCGAGTACGCTCATGGTGCAATATCGTAGCGACATGCAAATACTGTTTTTGCCAGGTTGCCGGGCAAACAGTATTGGGTTTAGCTCAACGTAAATGTACCGACTCACCCTTGGATTTCCGATGCAAAAGGTAACTATGTAAGAACCAACCTAAAAGAAATCCAATCGTCAATGTGAAAAATATCAACAACGCACTCGACATTGAGGCTCTCCACAATAGAAAGCCAATCTCAACGACAGCGACATTTTGAGCGATAAATATCACCGCCAGGCTTGAGAGAATAAGTATCAGTGTTAATTTTAAATTCATCTTTCAAGCCTCTCAAACGGACTGTTAAAAGCTTCTGAGGTTGCAGACGGTCTGGGCAGCGTCCACCCGCCAATACTTCACTTGAATTTGGAATGGGCGGCAGCTACGCCGGCCTTAAGGTCCTCCCAGATTTTGTCAGCAGTTGCTTTGACCTGTTCCCATGCCTCGCCACTGGCCTTCTCCAGTTCCTTCATTTTTTCAGACGCCGCACGCTGTTTGGCACGCAACTCATGAAGTGCCTCGGCACGCTTGACCTTCATGTCAGCCCCTGCGTTCTCCACCTTGGCTTCCCATAAATTAATTTGGGCGCTCCATTCCTTCAGTTGCGCCGCCATTTTTTGTTTATATGCGTCTTGAATTTCCATGATTTACTCCTTTAATGGTTAGCGACAACTCAAGCTCATCGGGTCGACTTTAGCGCCAGCCGGTTTTCAACCTCTTTTACGCCAGCCACTGCGCCCGCCAGGGCTTTGGCCCTGTCGCGACTCGACCGCGAATCGACCGATCCGCTTAATGTCACCACGCCATTTACGGTGTCGACACTGATTTGCAGCGTCTTGAGACCGGGCTCGGCAAAAATGGCGGCTTTGACCTTGGCCGTAATCGCAGCATCGTCGATGGCCACACCGGTTTTCGCGCCTTGCTCGCCCAGTTTTTCACGGGCTTTATCGGCCGTCTGGTCTATCTTTTTACCTGCGGTCTCCGCCGGCCCCGGCTTGTCGCATGCGGCAAGCCCAACAACGAATAGCATCGAAATACCGATTAATTTGAAATTCTCTAAAACGTTCATTTCGGCTCTCCTTCCATTTCCTTCGCATACACAGGTTTCGTCACGGGATCCGACCCTGAGTTCTCCCCAACATCAGCGCCACCACGCCGTAACCCCACCACGGCAGATCGAAGACGCCGGAAAACAGGAACGAATCCATTGATTGCCGTCTCCTGAGTTCCAGCCATGGCGCTCCTTGCGTCCTTACGGGGCTGGCTGTGTAACCGTCGTCGCATCAAGAGTGACGGCAGTCTGCGCCAGCAGCCTGCCGTTGATCGATGCGAGATTCCCAAACGCGATCGCTGTCTGACCCAGTATAATTCCCTCAAAGTGCGTGTTCGCTCCAATGGTCACAACATCGGAGACCTGCCAGAAAATGTTCTGGGGCAGTGCGCCACCGGCTAGGATAACGTTCTTGGCAGCGGCCATGTCGAGAGTTCCCGCCACCTTGAAGATCCAGACATCGGTTGCGCTGCCATTGAGAGTAAGATCCGTTGGTATCGTCACATTGGAACCCCATTCGTAGACGCCAGGGGCGAGGGTTAAACTGGTAAGCGTTCCGGCACCCACGTTGGTAGTCGCAGCAGATGTAGCCGTCCGTCCAGCGGCGTCGGTGTACGCAGCTTGCATGCTGAGTACGGCCGTAGTGAGATTAGTGGGAGTAGGAGGCGCATAGTCGGCTGCGTATAGCTTGAAAGGTGCGACCACTTGAGCGGATGTCGAATAGGTATCCGAGGCGTCCGGTGCGGCTGTTTCTGACCATCCAGTTAAGAAAGTCCTGGCGGCTGGACTCAATCCAACATTTCCAATCACTACGGAGCTTGGAACGGTTGAGACCCCATCTTTTGCCAGAATCGCATAACCGCCGGCCGCTCCAAGGTCTCCGGCCGCACCAAGAGACACACAGTCCGTGGCCGATGCCGTGCAGACTCCCGTTGAGCCTGAGCCGCCACCGCCACCACCGCCGCATCCAGCTACGAAAGCGGCCGCCAGCAACGCCATGAGCAACGTGTTAAGTGGTTTGAAAAAGCTTTCGAATCTGTTCATGTGTTTCTCCTGATCAGGGGACCCCGAAAGGCTTCGGTGCGCGGCTGATTCATTGTGGCCGCGGATCCCTGCGTACGGCACCGTAGGTTTTGGCGCCGAGCATCGTAAGGCGATTATCCCCCTCCGTCGCAAGATGTTCTGTGCGTTTACGTACATAACCCGGAAAGGAAAAGGCCGTCTCGCGACGGCCTTCTTGTCCTGGTTTCACAACCAATGCTTCATGGGCACAGTAACAGTTGCAAACGCATCCACGTTAGCCGCGGCAGCGGATGAAAACAGTCTGCCTTCCACCGGCGTCCGCTCCAAGGTGTGCGGCCAAACACCTGGACTGCCGCTCCATTGGCAATTACGGTTCCCTTGAAGATAGAACTCACGCCAAGAGTCGCTGCACTGCCGGCCTTCCACCGCACGTTCTTGGCCTGCGCGCCGTTGGCCAGAACAACTATGCTGTTGGTTCCGGTCGTGATGGCGCTGTCCATCTGGAAGATGAAGACCGCATCCGCGTTGCCCTGGGCGTCGAGGGTGATAGTGAATCCTGCTCCGACCGCAATCGGATTTGCCGGTGGCTTCCTGCCCGAGGCCATGGCGGCCATCCCCGACCTTCAGTCGCCGGTGACCACATCGCTGGCGCCGCGGGAAATCGTGGAGTGCTTCCAGTCCAGCCTCTGGGATGAAGACCGGCAGCGCATGATTTCATATCGTGAGGCGAATCAGGCCGGGTGATCAACCTCTCATCGCTCCGGCTCCGTTTTCCATCCACAATGATTAACGCGGCAGGTCGCACCGAGTACAGGCGGCCAAAGAGCCAGAGTTGCTTTATTAGACCGAAACGCGACGCTACTCGCCGAGCAACTCGCCAACGGGTTTCAAATCTTCCACCCGATCGCATACCGCCTTTCTGGTCACTAAACTGGGGCGACTTGCGTGGCATTTGCCGAATGTACGACGGATGACGGCGTATCCGGCGAACGGCGAACAGAGGGCTTCGGCAAAAGCGCCGAAGCCCGGTTCTGCCGCTATTTGACGTAGTTGTAGAGGATGTTGATCCTGCGGTTTTCCTGCTGCCCCTCCAGGGTGGTGCCGTAGTCGACACGACGGGTCTGGCCGAATGCCGCTGTGGAAAGTTTCGAACGAGCGACACCCAGGTTATCCACCAGGTAATTCACCACGGCCGTAGCGCGTTGCTGGGAGACTTCCATCGACACCTCGGGGGTTATCTCCTTGGCGCCGAGGTATTTGCCGGCGTGTCCTTCCACCGTGGCGGTGACGGAGGGATTCGCTTTCATGAAATTCGCCACCTTGCGAAGTTCGTCACGGTACTCCGGTTTAATCTCGTGCTTGTACGGGTCGAACTCGATTTCCACGGCCATGGTGGTCCTGGCGGCGACCACCTTGAGCCCTTCGAAATCCGACGCGCACGCGATGACAGCATTGACACGCCGGTTCGCCCGCTTCCCTTCCTCGGTGCGATTGTCCGCGATCGGGCGCTCTTCTCCGTACCCCACTGCCATCAGCCGGGAGGGATCGATCTTGTAGTCTTGCACCAGGAAGCTCACCACGCTCTGCGCCCGGCGCCGCGACAGTTGCATATTAATCTCAGCCGTCCCGACATTATCGGTGTGACCCTCGATCAACGCCGTGGTGTCGGGGTATTTCTTCAGGAAGGTTGCCACCACACCGAGCTTCTCCTTGTCATCGCGCTGAATCTCGTCCCGGTCAATCTCGTACGCGAGGTCGAGTACGCTGCAGTACTGCTTCTGCGCCCGGACCGGCACGATGACCCGCACCGGTGCTGCCGCAACGCGTGGGGGCGGCGTCGCCGCTCTCGGTGCGGGGGCCGGCTTGTCTCCGCCGAACCGAACGACCAGGCCGACCGAGACAAGATCGATGTCGCCTCTGTTGCCGACGGCATCGTTGATCCGGTAGCGTTCCACCTCGGCGCGCATTCCGAGAGATTCGGTGAAATTGTACTGAAGCCCCAGGCCGAGCTTGTAGTTCGTATCGCGCTTGCTGGGGTTGGGATCCGTCGGCACGGCGACGGCTCCGGTGTTGGTGAAATTGTCTCTGGCTTCAGCGTAGTTCCATCCGACCCGGCCAAACACAGAAAAGCTTTCGGCAAGGGGCAGAATGCCGACGGCGTCGAGATTCAAACCCTGGAGCTTGATCTCCCCGGTCAAGGTTCCCGCCGGGGTCGTTGTCGACGTAAAACCGAACTGTCCCAAATTGAAATAGCCGGCTTCGAGAGCAAAATACCTGTTGAACCGGTACCCGCCAAAAACCTTATAGCCGGTGTCGCGGTGGTCATCGGTCATCGAGGTCGTGGTAAGGCCTGATCCCAGCAGCTGGGCGGCGATCCCCGCGTCGTCGATATTCGCTGTCGATTGGCCGACGCTCAACCCACCGACCCAGCCTGAATCATCCGCCACTGCAAATTGGCCGCTCATCGCAGCGAATCCCACAAGACCCAGCGTGCCTACGGCTTTAGCTATTCTCTTCATGTTCTTCTCCAAAATAACCTGGGGCAACTCATCGAGTACACCCAAGTTAAAATCACTAGCTTGCGGTTGGCTCCCCCTTGAAGGGGGGAGCTTCCGGTATTTCCTGATGTAACTTGTCCTGCGTTCACACCGAATACTTTATGTCTTACTCAGGTACGTTAATGGTGATAGCAGCGGGAGCGGTGGTGGTCATTGTAAACGCGCCTGCTCCGGCCGCACCCGCCAACAACCTGCCCGTCACCGTTGAGCCGCCTGAGATCGTGATAGTCCCACCGGCCAGTATGTTTCCATTCCAGATTGTTCCCGTTCCGATGCTTGCCGCACTACCGATCACAAACCAGATGTTTTTGGCTTGGGCGCCTCTTGCCAGTTTAATCTCGCTCGGAGTTGCAAGAATGCCCGAGTCGCTAAAAGAGGTAGTTACCCTAATGATGAAGACAGCATTCGGATCATCGTTGGCGTCGAACGTGGCAACCCAACCGGTCGCCAGGTTAAGAACATTTTCGGTATATACGCCAGGCACGATGGTTTTCCCGACTGGCCCTACCCCGCCTAGTTGACCGCCGAGGGAATCTGCAGCGAAAGTATCTATCTTGTTCTTGCCCTGAATCCACGCGGTATTCAAGTCGTTCGTGACCTGTTGCGCGATAAGGTCGTCGGGTCCGCCGGCCCAGTATATTGACCCGTTCACGGTCATTCCCGCGCTATCAGCCCAGTCCGTAAAACCTGTGCAGTTTCCGGCCGCACCGCCACCAACGGTGGAAGTGGAATCCGTACAGGTCGCAAGTGGATACAACGCTATATCCCCATTAACCACGGTAACACCGCTTGAGGTCATTCCAGCCCGCGCTGCAATCCCGTAAGAAGCGGCGCTTCCAAGGTTAATTGCGAGAGCCACCGGCGGAACGGATGCGGGTGCTGTTCTAAATGTCCATGGATTCGGTTTCGGTAGCCCACCCACTGCCGGCACAACCAGTGCATTGCCTGCCAGGTCTTTGGCCCCGTTGCTAACCGTAACCGTATAGTCCGTGTCGGGCGTCAGACTGGTCTGTGGTAAAAAGCTCGCAATGTTGTTCGCCGCATCGTAGGCGACCGTTCCTGCTACGACATTTAGGGGCGTTGCTGTCTCATGCACCGTAAAGTTCGCGGTGACCATCGTTGCCTGACTCATTGCCTCACTGAAGGTTGCATTGATTGTTCTGTCAACAGGGACAAGCGTTGCAAGATCAGCAGGGTTGGTGAAGGTCACGGTGGGTGCGGTGCTTTCTGGCGTGGCGGCGGTCTTCCAGCTCCATGGATTCGGGATAAGTCCGGGTACCAATGCATTAACACCAGTCAGGTCCATGGCTCCCGTCGTGATATTTAAGGTATACCAGGTACTGGGTGAGAGATCGACGTCCGGGTTAAAAGTTGCCGTGTTGCCAAGGTAGGTCACTACGCCTGTTATGTTGGGAGATGCACAAGCTACGGGTGCGACGCCAGTTCCAGCTGCACACACCGTAAAATTGGTTGCTGGAGAGACGAGCGTTGAAGGAAGCATCGGCTCACTGAAGGTTGCAGTGGCGTCTCTGTTGATGGGCAGGTCGGTCGCACCATCAGCAGCACCAACGGAAATCAATTTGGGTGCGGTGGTGTCAGACGTCAGGCCAGTTGTAAAGCTCCAGACGTGATTTGCCAGCATTGCAATGCCTGCCTGGTTTTTCACCACCGTGGTGACCGTTGCGGTATATAAGCTACTGGCCGCAAGAACGCTGGTTGGTGTAAAGACCGCCGTTTGTCCGGCGTAGATGACTGCTCCCGGTACGGCAGTTGCCAGCGGCCCGGTCACCTTAAAGGATGCCGCAGTGATCGTTGCAGCGTCCATCGTCGACTCACTGAATGTTGCGGTGATTCTCCTATTGATCTGCACACCCGTGGCGGCGTTCGCGGGGACCGTGGAAGTCACCGTGGGCGCGAGTCCAGCACCGACTCCGATTCCGCCCAAGATTGGATCGTTTCCTCTACCACTACATCCCGCCACAAAAGCGACCAGCAGTAATGCCATGGACCACATCAGTGGCTTAGTAACGCGTTCGAATCTGTTGTTCATTTGCTTCCCCTCTTTGGCTTTGATCTGATCCAGAAAACCATCGATGTAATCGACCGACCCATTGTCGGCGCGTACGCTGACGTTCTGCACAATCGCTTTCGCGCGGAGCTTCAGAGTTTCCAGTATTACCGTCCACCGCAAGAGCTTCTGTGCGGTGGCGTACATACGCGGGACGATTTGTGCGCTCGTATGCATACAGCGGACCACGACGAACGCCGCTGGGCAGCAGCACCGCCGCAGGCGAGCGGCTCTGTGGCGCGGGCCGCCATACAAAACAGACGGTTATCATTTCCGTGCCAAGGAAAAAGGCGCTCTCGAGACGAGCTTTCTTGTCACTCTATGATCCGGGAGCCGATCGCCAACACGCTGCTCAAGGATGCGCCGGATGACTCCCGGATCGTCGATCAGGGCAATCACACCCATCGGTCCGCTCTTTACGCTTCGGCGCTTCGGACATTCGAGCGGATCGGCTTCATGGACTGGATCAGCCGCGCCCAGGTGGCTTTCGCCCGCGCGGCGATCTCGCTCACCGGTTCGAGCGTCGCCAGGGTATCCTGGCCCTTCAGCGCCCGCTCCCCGGAGGGAGAGGGAGAAAACAACGTGCACTATTTGCCGGTCGGGTCAGTATCTGCTCAAAATTCATCCACGGACTCAACTTACCCCCCACGCCCCGCCCCCCGACGCCTGCAAGCAAAAGCATGCATTTTTTTGTGTGCGGGATGGGTGGATGGGTGTATAAATAGGTGAGGTGCTGCCCGCACCTTCGGCCACGCGATCCGCCAGACTAATTCGCGCTTTAACTAACGCCGGCCATGTCCAAAAAAACCCGCGATCCCGCCATTCTCAACCCCGCCGCTGGCACGGCGGAAGGCATCACCGAGGTCCGACGCCAGGAGGCCTTGCTTAAAACCGGGGCCTTGCAGAACGCGATCCTCACCAGCGCCAATTTCTCGATTATCGCCACCGACGAGAAAGGCATCATCCAATTATTCAATGTCGGCGCCGAGCGCATGCTGGGCTATCTGGCCGCCGAAGTCGTGAACAAGATCAACCCCAGCGACATCCATGATCCACAGGAAGTGATGGCGCGCGCCCAGGCACTGAGCCTCGAACTCGCAACCCCCATTTCTCCGGGCTTCGAGGCGTTGGCTTTCAAAGCGTCGCGCGGGATCGAGGACAGCTATGAATTGACCTATATCCGCAAGGACGGCAGCCGCTTTCCGGCAATCGTGTCAATCACGGCGCTGCGCGATGATTATGGCGATATCCTCGGATACCTGCTGATCGGCGCCGACAATTCCGTGCGCAAGCAGGTCGAATTGGAACTGCACAAGGCCATGGCCGTTGCGGAAAAAGCCAACCTCGCGAAATCGGATTTCCTGTCCAGCATGAGCCACGAGCTGCGCACGCCGCTCAGTGCAATCCTCGGTTTTGCCCAACTCATGGAATCCGGTTCGCCGCTGCCAACGCCCTCCCAGAAGCGAAGCATCGATCAGATTCTCCAGGCGGGGTGGTACCTGCTGGAACTGATCAACGAAATCCTCGATCTCGCGCTGATCGAGTCCGGGAAGCTGTCGCTGTCGCCGGAACCGATATCGCTGGCCGAAGTCATGCACGAATGCCAGGACATGATCGAACCGCAGGCGCAAAAGCGCGGCATCCGCGTGACCTTTCCCCAGTTCGAAATCCGGTACTTTGTCAAAGCCGACCGGACACGGGTAAAGCAGGTTCTGATCAACCTTCTTTCCAACGCGGTCAAATACAACAAGGTGGGCGGAACGGTCGTCGTGGATTGCACCACGAGCACCGCGGAACGCATTCGCATCAGTGTCAAGGACACCGGCGAAGGCTTGACTCCGGATAAGCTGACGCAGCTTTTCCAGCCGTTCAATCGTCTCGGAAAAGAGGCCGGCATCGAGGAAGGCACCGGCATCGGCCTGATGATGAGCAAGCGGCTGGTCGAATTGATGGGGGGCGTCATAGGCGTGAAAAGCACTGTCGGTGTGGGCAGTGTGTTCTGGATCGAACTGAACCTGACGGCTGAACCACAACCTGCCACAGCCGAACCCACGGCTGTCGCCCAGGCGCAAGTTCAAGCCGACGCGCAGTTGCGCACCCTGCTCTATGTCGAGGACAACCCCGCTAATCTGATGCTGGTCCAGGATCTCATCGCGCGCCGGCCCGATATCCGCTTGCTGAGTGCGGCGGACGGCGATCGCGGCATCGAGATTGCGCGCGCCGCCCGCCCGGATGTCATCCTGATGGACATCAATTTGCCTGGCATCAGCGGTATCCAAGCGCTGAAAATCCTGCGCGCAGATCCGGCAACAGCGCACATCCCGGTGGTTGCGCTCAGTGCCAATGCCATACCCCGCGATATCGAGAAAGGCCTGGAGGCGGGATTCTTCCGTTATCTCACCAAACCGATCAAGGTCAACCAGTTCATGGATACGCTGGACGTGGCACTGAAATTTGCGAAACCGCAATCGGCCCGCGCAAATAAAGAGGAAAAGGCATGATGGTCAGTACACCCGGCATTCTTAACGCCAGCATCCTGATTGTTGACGATCAGCAGTCCAATGTCAGTCTGCTCGAGCAATTGCTGAGTGAGGCCGGCTACGCCTGCGTTGCCTCGACCATGAATCCGCAGGAGGTCTGCGCGCTGCATCGCAAAAACCGCTACGACCTGATCCTGCTCGACCTGCAGATGCCCGGCATGGATGGATTCGAGGTGATGGCAGGCCTCAAGACAAACGACGCGGACGGCTACCTTCCGGTCATCGTGCTCACCGCCCAGCCCGGCCACAAGCTGCGCGCGCTGCAAGCCGGTGCAAAGGATTTCATCAGCAAGCCGTTCGATCTGGTCGAAGTCAAGACGCGCATCCACAACATGCTGGAAGTGCGGCTGCTGTACAAAAAACTCGAGGATTACAACAAGGTGCTGGAGCAGACGGTGCAGGAACGGACCGCCGAGCTGCGCGAGAGCGAAGCCCGCTATCGCAGCCTCACCGAGCTGGCCTCCGACTGGTATTGGGAACAGGACGAGAACGGGAGCTTCACCAAGGTATCCGGCCCGGTCCTGGAGATGCTCGGAATCCGGGTCGACGCCTTTGTGGGTGAAACAAGCGATGGCGGGATGACTGGCTGGAATGAGGCGGAGCGGGAAGTGCTTCAGGCAAAGATTGCAGCCCGGCAGCCATTCCTGGATTTCGCCTTCAGCCGCGTCAATGCCGATGGCTCGCAGCAACAGTTCCGGGTGAGCGGGGAGCCGATGTTTAACCAGTCGTCCCGCTTCATCGGTTACCGCGGAATCGGCGTGGAAACCACTGCAAAAAAATAGAATGCCGGATCCTGACGGTCAGCGATGTCATCACCCCATAGTCCGAATCAAAACCATCTTCTCGCCGCCCTACCCACGGCGGAATTCGAGCGCTTGGCCGCGCATCTGGAACTGGTCCCGATGCCGCTCGGTGAAATCCTCTACGAACCCGGCGGACAGTTGCAGCACGGCTATTTCCCCACCACCGCCATCGTGTCGCTGCACTATGTCATGGAGTCTGGCGCATCGGCCGAAGCCGCGGGGGTGGGCAATGAAGGCGTAGTCGGTATTTCGCTGTTCATGGGAGGGGATACCACGCCAAGCTCGGCCGTGGTACAGACCGCGGGCCACGCTTACCGGCTGGAGCGCCGCTTGCTGAAGCAGGAATTCAATCGCGCCGGCTTGATGCAGCGTTTGTTGCTGCGCTACACCCAGGCGCTGATCACACAACTGGCACAGACCGCGGCCTGCAACCGGCACCATTCGGTGGAGCAGCAGATGTGCCGCTGGCTATTGTTGACCCTCGATCGCATCCCCTCGCGTGAGTTGGTCATGACACAGGAGTTGGTCGCCAGCATGCTCGGCGTGCGCCGGGAAGGCATTACGGAGGCCGCCGGGAAATTGCAGCACGCCGGTTTTATTCGCTACCGCCGTGGCCACATTACCGTGCTTGATCGGTCCGGACTGGAGATCCGCGCGTGCGAGTGCTACGCCGTGGTCAAGAAGGAATTGAACCGCCTGCTGTCCGATGTGCGCTACCGCCAGGGCATTGCTGCTGTCGTCCGATAACCGCCTCCGGCCAACAGGCCCGCCCGGCGAAATCGTCACACAGGATTTCGCCCGCTGATCGGTCTGAGCAGGATGACCACCATCGCGATCGGCGGCAGCACGTTCAGTACGGTCGGCGGTACCGCAGTCGGCGGCCTGATCGACAATCCGGTCGGCAAAGGCAAGTAGCGCCAGTGGTAACGCGCGCGAATATCGCGGTTTATGTGTGCCGGCGTACAGAGCGGATTTGAGCGGTGAGGCATGCGGAAATCCGCATCTTGCGCACTGCATGCCCGGCCGGCGCGCCGTCGTGCATGTCCTTGACGACGTCGTAGCATTGGCACGCCGCTGCTTCGAGGCCTCTGCGGTCGAGGACGGTGATGTCGCCGCGGCTGTAACCGATCAGCTTGCGCTGCTGCAGCGCATGGGCGGCCTTGGTGACGCCGACCCGCCGCACCCCCAGCATGTGCCCGAGGAATTCATGCGTCATGTGGAATTGATCCGACTTTACGCGGTCGTGGGTCATCAGCAGCCAGCGGGCGAGGCGCATCTCGACCACGTGAAAGCGATTGCACGCCGCGGTTTGCGCGATCTGGGCCATCAATGTATGGGTGTAGCGGTACAGCTCTTGCTGCAACGCCAGGCTGAGTCGGAATTCCTTGCTGAAGCGCGCCGCCGCCATCCGCATGGCCGTCCCGGTCCCTTGCACCAGGGCGCGCACCGACGACACATTGTGTCCCAGCACCAGAGGAATGCCGACCATGCCCTCGCGGCCGATCAGGCCGGTTTCCAGGGTCAGGTGGCCGTCCACCAGCGTCAGCAACGACACCAGGGAGGAACCGGGAAAGTAGACATGGCGAATCGTCTCCCCTGGCTCGTAGAGCACCTCGCCGAAGGTCAAAGTGACCGGTTCGAGCCCGGCGAGCAGACGCCGATACTCCTTGCGAGGGACGGCGGCGAGCCGGCTGTTCTCAATTGATGCTCGGCGCGCGACTTGCCCTGCCCTCTCCCGGTTCGATTGCGTCGTCGGAGGCCCGACAGGCGGCACGAGGAGAGGATTGAGCACGGTCTCGATCACGAAAGCGGGTCAACGATCGCAGTCTCGCGGGAAAGCAAGCGATCGGATTCCCGTTTGACCACGGCATAACACTCGCAGACCCGTGCTTCCAGCTTCGGACGGTCCAGCACGGTGATCTTGCCGCGGCTGTAATGGATCAACCCCGCCGCCTGCAGGTGGCCGGCAGCCTCGGTCACGCCCTCGCGGCGCACGCCCAGCATGTTGGCAATCAGCTCCTGGGTCATGGTCAGCTCGATCGAGGACAGCCGGTCCAGGCTCAAGAGCAGCCAGCGGCACAGCTGCTGCTCCACCGAATGGCGCCGGTTGCACACCGCGGTCTGCGCCATCTGCGTGATCAGCGCCTGCGTGTAGCGCAGCAGCAGATGCTGCAGCGCCCCGCCCTGGCCGAATTCGGTTTTCAGCACGCTTGCTCTGAGCCGATAGCCGTAGCCCGCGCTCTGCACCACCGCGCGGCCCGTGGTGCTTTCGCCGCCCATGAACAGGGCGATGCCGACCAGGCCCTCGTTGCCTACGACTGCGATCTCCGCCGAGGATCCGTCCTGCATGATGCAGAGCAGGGACACGATGCTGGTGGTGGGGAAATACACATGGCCCTGCTCACCGCCCGATTCGTAGAGCGCCCAGCCGAGCTCCAATGGAGTTTGTTCCAGATGGGGCAGCAGGCGCTCGTAGTCCGCTGCCGGCAGTGCGGCGAGAAGATGGTTCTGCTTTGGAGTGTGCGGTGCGTGCATGCTGGACCGATCGTTTCGAGCCTCTGAGGAGATGACCGTATCGCCGCGACCTCTTGCAGCCCCGCGGCGCATGCGAGCCTAGTTCAAAAGTCATGCGCCGTATGTACGCCAACGAACAGAACGCAGATTTCAGAGGGAACACAATTCGCACATCGAACGAATGGCGCAGGAAGGGGTCGGATCGACATGAACCGGGATCGTTTTCACGGCATCTGCAAGCAGTTCAGCGGGAAGGTGAAGGAACAGTGGGGCACGCTCACGGATGATCCGCACGCGGTGGCCGCCGGCACGCGCGATCGGCTCGCCGGCAGGATCCAGGAGCGGCGCGGCATCTCGAAACAGGAAGCCGACCGCCAAATCGAGGATTTCATGAGTCGCAACCGCAACTGGCGGGACCTCTCGAGGCGGTAAGGATCACAGCCTTCAGAGGCATCTAGGTCAACGGAGTTTGGTTTCGCGTTCTTATGGAGAATTCAGCCATGCAACAACACAAGCATTTTTCCGCCTTTTTCCTCGCCGTCCTGCTGGTGTCCATGCTGGGTTGCGCGTCCACGCCGCAGAAGGAGGGAACGGGGGAGTACGTCGACGATTCCGTCATCACGACTAAAGTGAAAGCGGCGATCTTCAACGAGCCTTCGCTGAAAGTCGCCGAAATCAACGTCGAAACCTTCAAGGGCGTAGTGCAATTGAGCGGCTTCGTGAGGTCTCGGGCCGACATGGACAAGGCAGTCGAGATTGCGCGCGGCGTCGGCGGCGTGACGTCCGTCAAGAATGACATGCGGCTGAAGTGATTCCCGCCGCGCAGCGCTGCTGCTGCGGTACCTGCGGCAGCCCGGGAGAATGTTGCGGCAGCGTGCACGCGCGCCCTAATAGGTGCAGCCCCGCTCAGCGGCTTTGCCGACAGCCAGACTAAAGTGAATGGCGTGACGAGCGTCGGCAACGAAATGAGCATCAAGAAGTAGGGCCAAGTTACGACCTAAAGCGATAAACAAGGAGTTCTCAAATGGAAATATTTCGCCGCCTCACCAAACCCGTCAGCCACCTGGTCGTCCTCAGTCTGCTTGCGCTGAACCTGTATTTACCCGCGGCGCACGCCGGCATGATCGGCACCGAGGCGGTGGTCAACGCCGCACAGGCGCAGCAAAACCGCGAGCGTCTGCACAACGCGTTCAACCGTGACGACGTGCAGGCCCAGCTCCTGGCCCGCGGCGTGGACCCCGCGCAGGTTCAGGCGCGCGTGGACAACCTGACGGATGAAGAAATGCAGACCCTGGCGACTAATATGGATCAGCTTCCGGCCGGCGGCGATAGCTTCGTCGGTGCGCTCGTATTTATCTTCCTCGTGCTGCTGATCACCGACCTCCTGGGCTTGACTGACATCTTCCCGTTCGTCAAACATAACCGTTAACCGCGGTACTTGGCATTTGTCGAACGATTGGCGCTCAAGCCGCCCGGAATAATCCGGGCGGTGCACCGGTTCCGCTCCTGCGAGTTGAGGCCGCGAGTTCGATCGGCTGCGTGCCCGGGACATCCACAACATCTTCTTCGTGGACGATAACCTGATCGGCAACAAAAAACTGGCGAAAGCACTGCTGCGTTATCTCGCCGATTACCAGCGCCGCCACCGCTACACCTTCCAGTTCGGCACCGAAGTGTCGATCAACCTGGCGGATGACGCCGAGCTGTTGCAGTTGTTTCAGGCCGCGAATTTCGCCTGGGTGTTCATCGGCATCGAGTCGGCGGATGAAGACAGTCTGAAGGAAACGCTCAAGACCCAGAACACCGGCCGCGATATGCTGACCGCAGTCCGTACCCTCTACGCCCACGGCGTGGACGTGCTGGCGGGGTTCATTATCGGTTTCGACAACGATACGCTCGACAGCTTCGACAAACAGTACCGCTTCATCACCGAGGCCGGCATCCAGGTTTCCATGGTCGGCCTGCTCACGGCGCTGCCGCGCACGCCGCTCTATGAACGCCTCCGGCAGGAGGGGCGGTTGATCGCCGGCGCCGAACACGGCGACAACACCAAGCCGGGCGCTAACATCGTCCCGAAACGCATGGACTATGAGGCCATGGTGCAGAATTACCAGGCGTTGTACCGGCGCCTGTTCAGCGACCACGGCATCGCCCGACGCATCGGCAACAAAATCCGCTATCTCCGAAATCCCGTCTACCATGGGAAGTATCCGCTGCATGAGCGCCTGACGATCGTACGCCGGCTGTTCACACGCGCTCTGCTCACCGGCGGGCCGATACGGCTGTTCCACTTCCTGCGCACCCTGACTGTTGCGCCGCCGCGCGCCTGGCCGCAGGTGCTCGCGGACTGGATCGCGGGGCTGGCCATGCGCGACTACATCCAGCGCCACTTCCTGACCGACCGCAACCGGGAGCGGCGTCTGGCTCAGCGCACCAGCGCGATGCTGCACAGACTGTGTGCGGCCGACGTGCGTCGCGGTGTGGTCGAAATCAGCGGCCGCATCGGCGAGGGCGGCGCCCATTTGCAGATCTGGCTGCGCGGATACGTCGGTCGCGTGTTCTTCACGCGCGCCGCGCGCCGCCTGGAGAACATGCTGCGCCGCTCCGCCGCCACCGTGACACTGCACGTCGAAGCACTGCGCGCGGATCAGCGGCGCCAGCTCGAGCGCCTGCTCAAGCGTCTCGCCCCGTACGGCGATCGCGTCTCAATCTGGATCGATGAGCGCGTACGGCCGCTGGTGCCGATCGACTCCTCGGTATTTCATCTGCTGCTGACGCGCGACCCGCGCACCGACATCCCCTCGGCCTGAGCACCGGCCGTGGCGCCGGGTCGCCAGTTCCGTTGCAATCCATTCATTTCGGCGGCGCCACCGAGCCGGCGTAAAACACTTCACACTCTCCGCCGGGAAAGAGGTCCCGCCCCTTCTTGAGCAGCTCACGTGCCGGCCCGGTGAGGGACGTGAGGATGTTCGGCTTCTCCACCACCGGTTTGCGGAAGCTGCCGCGTATTTTTTGCCGCACCTTGGCGCAGCCCCGGGCGTCGATCACAGCCACGGTCACGTGATTGAACTGCTCGTTGACGAAATCGAGGCCGCCCTGGAGGGCGATCCGGTTCTCGTTGGTCGCCATGGCCACGTCCTGCGCCTGCGCCACGCCGCGCTCGACCTTCCAGTCGGAAACGAGCGTCCGGATCTCGCTGCGGCCGCCCGAGCCCTGCAAGATACTGGCAAAGTTGTACCCTTTGGTGACCGCCAGGCCGACCGGCCCGGCAAAGAAGAAGGCGCCCACGTCCACGAGGTTGAATTTCTGACTGGATTCGAACCGGGAGATCTCCCGGTCGAGATCGTGTCCGTTGAGCGTGAGGTTCTCGCCCCGCAGCGATATCTGCCCCTCCACGGTCTGCCTCATCTCGTTCACGGTCTCTCCCTGCATCGACAGGTTCGCGGAGAAATTCATTGACCCCTTAGCGACCCTCTGCGGCGACAGGGTCTTGAAGAACTCCTCGATCTGGAACTGCGACAGGGCGTAACGGATGCGATAAAGGGGGACGACGCCGGCAAGATCCGCCCGAATGCTCCCCGAACCCTGCCCACCGAAGACGCGCATCGTCGCCGGCTTGAGATCGAATACCCCGTTCTTCCCGGCGGCCGAGAGCTTCAGATCGGAGACCGTGAAGTCATTTCTCCGGCCCTCCCCGCAGGCGAGCTCCGCCGTGAAGGAAAGGTTTTTCATGAGGTCCGGGCTTCCCCCGCCCGCAAACCGCAGGCGGCGCACGTCCAGGCGGCAAGCCCCGGCCTCGAATTCGTCCCCGGATAGTTGGTCCGCGTAACGGAGAGTCCCGTCCGACAGGGAAACTTTCGCCAGGTCCAGGACGGGTAACGCTCCCGCCGCCGCCTCCGGCTTCTCGACATTGAACTTGCCGTCACGGTCACGCTCGATGGATATCCTGGGGTGTTTCAGCGCGATCGTCCCGATCCGAACTTGGCCCTGGAGCAGAGGAAGCAGATCGATCCCAAGCCTGGCCTCGTTCGCGGCAGCGACGTCCGCGCCCCGGTTACGGATGTGCACGTCCTCCAGCGTGACGTGCAAACCCGGGAGGAATCCGATCCCCAGCCGGCCGCCGACGCGGACCTCCATGCCCAAGGCTTCAGAGGCGGCCGCCTCCAACCGGGGCTTGTAGGCGCTGGCGTCCACGAATAGACGCACGGCGACCGCGACGAGGACCAGGAGCCCGATGAGCCCGCCGATGGCGAAGAGGATTCGTTTCAATGATCTCGACACTCATCCCTCCTTCCCGCCCGGGACGCTCGCCGATATTCCCCCGGATTCGTGTACGGATCCGGCCCCAATTTAGTGGACACCGTTACGGGTCAGTGGCTGGCGGTGCGCAGCAGCAGACGCGCCTCGACGACGCCGGGGCCGGGGAAGAGGCCCTCGCCCAGGAAGCTCTGGTATCGCTGGGCCACACACTCGCACCTCAAATCGGTGATCAAGACCGCGAAGAACATCCAACAGAAGCTGTACAACGTACTGAACTACTTCACCCACCGGATTACGAATGTCGTGACAGAAGGGATCAACTCCAAGATCCAGACGATCAAGAAGGCCGCCTACGGCTTCCGAAGTTTCGAGAACTTCAAGACCGCCATCTTCTTCCACTGCGGCGGGCTACAACTGTATCCAGTTACCCACGCAAAACCCGGATAAACCATTATTCTTACTTGCGGGGAGTATATCAACGGAATAGCACACAAGGCGCCAAAAGGACCCTCGCGGGTCCTTTCCATTCTTCGCGAATGCAGGCTTACTTGTTACCGCCCCTGCGGCCCGGGTCGCCCGGCGTGCCGCGGTGCTCATCGTTCGAACGGGAGGGGTTGCCCTGGTTCGAGTTGCCCGGATCGCAGCCCTCGGGCCCGTTGCCCACGCCCTGGTTGCATTTTTTGTGCTCTTTATCGTGCCCATGGTGTTTCTTGCCCTTGCAGGACGGGGAGTCCGACAGCGCGTCACAGCCGATGACGCTGGCGCCAGTCATCGTCACGGCGACGTTCGCCAAGGCTCGGCCGGCCAGGGTTCCACCGGTCAAGGTGATGGACCCGCCGATGGCGTCACCCGCGAGGATGTTTCCTTTGAACGCCGAAGTCGTCATGGTCGCGGCAGTGCTCGGCGCCCAGAACACGTTGCACGGCTGCCCGCCGCCGTCCATGACCACCGCGAAGTCGGTGCCCGTGAGCGCACCATAGACGAGGAAAATCCAGACCCCGTCCGATGGTCCCGTGAGCGTCAGCGTGCCTGCCTTGGCTACCGCGTCGAGACAGTAGACACCGGGCGCAAGATTCTGACCGGCAAGGTCGCCCCACACCGCGGTGCAAGACGTGGACTGGAGCTGGAGCGCAGCGTAGGCGCTGAGGAAGTCAGTGCGCGCCTGAGCCGCGGCCGCATCGGTCTCAGGGGGCGTCGCCCCCGCGATCGTGCAGCCAGTATTTGTGAACGGAACAGCGCTGCCGGGGGAGACGCCTACGTCTCCGGTGACCACGGAGCCGGTGGTACAGGTTACATTCGTGCCACCCAGGACCGCGAATTCCGATGCCGCACCCAGCGATGGTGCGTCGGCGGCGAATGCCGGGGAGGCGCCGCCAAGCAGCGCGGCCGTCGCAAGCAAACACGTAGAGAGGTACTTCTGAAGATCATTCATGGCGCGTTTCCTTTCGTAGGTTTTTCAGGGGGACAAGGCACAATCCCCGGCGGGCGTGTAATCCGGTGCACTGCACCGGGGTTCCGGCGTCGGGATTCTTCCTTCAGGACGATAGCGAAATCTCAATGCAGGTATTCCCAAGCCAAAGCTGGATCAACCGGCCGTGAGGCCACCTATCGACAATACATCTATAGCCCTTGCGCCCGAGGCGCACTGTGCGCTGACCCACATAAGGCGAACAATTTCCCACGGCCGGCGCCGGATTCCCGCGGGGTTTTATTTGAGCTGCAACTCGAAGCTTCCATCGCCGCGCTCCACGGCGATCAGGTACCGGAACGGCGCAAGCCGCTGCTGGAATTGGGCGGCATGTGCGCGGTGGCGAGGACCACGGGCGAGCGGTGCCTACGTCTTGAACCTAGCGAGCACCCGCTGCACCACCGCCCCACGCGCGACCAGCTCGGTCGCACCAGCCTCTTTGGCCTGCCGGAAGGCATCGGCGTCCACATGCGGGCCGAAGGCGAGGATGTCCACGCCGGGGTGCGCCGCGCGCAGGCGCTCGATCTGCGCCAACGCCTCGCGCGCGGTGAGGTCGAGCACGATCAGGTCCGGCGGCTGTGCGCCGTCTTTCTTGAGCATCTCCGCGCCCGCCTTTTTCCAGGCCGACTCGATGCGCACGCGGCTCATGAGGTCGTCGCACAACAGGAGAATCTTCATGGAGGCACAACATAGGCCGATTCGTCGACGCCGACAAGACGCCCCGGCCTCTGCACGCAATGCCGGCATGCGCTCGCGCGATGACCGAAAATGCTGAAAATTCAGCCCGGCATCGGACGATGCTACAATTCTCTTCAATCCAGCCGTATCCATTCCGGGAGACCGTATGCGTCCAGCGCTGATCCTCGCCATTCTCGACCGTGAATTTCGCGCCACCGCCCAAGGGAGCCACACGCCGGTGATGCTCTGGGGGCCACCGGGCGTGGGCAAATCGCAGATGGTGGCGCAGGTCGCCGCCAAACGTAAAGTGCCGATGATCGACATCCGGCTCTCGCAGATGGAGCCGACCGACCTGCGCGGCATCCCGTTCCGCGCCGGCGAAATTGTGGAGTGGGCCGTGCCGGCGATGCTGCCGGATACCATGCGCCACGGCTACGAGGGCATCCTGTTCCTCGATGAGATCACCTCGGCCGCGCCGACCGTTTCCGCCGCGGCGTATCAGTTGATCCTCGACCGCCGACTCGGCGCCTACGAGGTACCGCCGGGCTGGGCGATCTTCGCCGCCGGCAACCGCCAGGGCGACCGCGGCGTCACCTACTCGATGCCCGCGCCGCTCGCCAACCGCTTCTCGCACTTCGAGGTCGAAACCAACCTCGACGACTGGGCGAGCTGGGCCTACGCCCACGGGATCGACGAGCGCATCGTCGCGTTTCTGCGTTTTCGCCCGGAGCTGCTCTTCGATTTCGATCCGGCGCACAACCCGCTTGCCTTCCCCTCCCCGCGCTCGTGGGAGTACGCGCACCGCGCGTTGCAGAAGTTCGACGCCGAGGGCGATCTGCTCCTTGGCGCGCTCCAGGCCTGCGTGGGGCCGGCGGCGGGTATCGAACTCAAGGCCTTCGTCGATAACCTCGACAACCTGCCGGACATAGACGCAATCGTGAGCGGGGCCGATGCGCTGGTGCCGAAGGAGACCGATCTGCAATACGCCGTGGCCTCGGCGCTCGTCGGGCGCGCCATTCGCGCCAAGGGCGCTCCGGAAGAGGCGAAAGTCTACGGCCACATCCTGGACTACGCCAATCGCTTCCCAAGCCGCGAGATGGGCGTGATGCTTGTGTCCGACATGCAGCGCGCCGTCGGCGACAAGATATTCGGCCTGCCGCAGTTCTCCACCTGGGCCAAGAGCGTCGCCGATGTCATGATCTTCGATATGTGGCGCAAGGAGCCGAGCGCAAAAGCGAAATAGGAATAGACAGGATTAACAGGATTAACAGGATTTCTCAGGATTAACAGGATTAAGGATTGGCAGGATTAAATCTCGGCAAAGAGGGATTGTGCATGACTGAACTGGAAGACAAGGAGCTTACCGAGCGAATCATCGCGTGCGCATTCAAGGTTCACCAACAGCTTGGCATGGGGTTTCTTGAGAAGGTCTATGAGAATGCGATGTTGATCGAGCTGGAAAAGCTTGGCCTCAAGACAAGGCAGCAGGCGCCAATCGGCGTTTTATATGAGGCCAAACAGGTCGGAGAGTATTTTGCCGATCTGCTGGTGGAGGACCGGATCATTTGCGAGCTGAAAGCTGCGCAAACGCTGGCGCCCGAACACGAACTCCAGCTCGTCAACTATCTCGCAGCGACAGGGCTCAACACCGGGCTGCTTTTTAACTTCGGCAAAAGCGTGACGGTAAGACGCAAGTTCAGAGAATACCGCAGGGGCACAGGCGCAACTGTCTCTTCAGTTGACAGCTCCGAGACTTAATCCTGTTAATCCTGAGAAATCCTGTTAATCCTGTCCATTCTCTTGATTTTGCCTAAATCCTGTTAATCCTGTCTATTCCCTTCTTCTTTACCTCTCATGGACGATATTGTCGAAAAAAAGCTCACCGCCGCGCGGGCCTGGCTCATCATCGACAAGCCGTTCCTCGGCGCGCTCGTGATGCGTCTGCCGCTCACGGAGGCGGACCCGAAGTGGTGCGCGGCCACCGCGACCGACGCGCGCGCGGTCTATTACAACCGCGCCTACATCGATTCGCTCAGCCTCGAACAGACCAAGTTCATGCTCGCGCACGAGGCGCTGCACTGCGCGCTCGCGCACTTCGCGCGCCGCGAGCACCGTAACAAGCGCCGCTGGGACATTGCCTGCGATTTCGCCGTGAACCTGCTGCTCCTCGCCGATGGGCTCACGCCGCCACCGGGCGCGCTCACCCTGGATGCCTTCAAGGACATGGCGGCGGAGGAGATATATCCCCACATCCAGGAGAACCCGAGCGAAGCAACTCTGGATCAGCATCTATACGACGAGGGCGAGCGAGCGCAGGGCAACCGGAAATCCTCCGGGGGAGGCGGCGGGCGGGATCGGCAAGATGAGAACGGCGAGGGCCGGACGCAGCCGGACGCGGGCGACGGTGCGCCGCAGCCGCAGCCGCTTTCCGCCGCCGAGCGCGAGTCCCTGCGCATCCAGTGGCAGCAGCGCCTCGCCGGCGCCGCGCAACAGGCCATGCGGGCGGGCAAACTCGGTGGCTCGATGGCGCGGCTGGTCGATCATCTGCTCCAGCCGCAACTGCCCTGGCGCGCGCTGCTCGCGCGCTATATGAGCGCGGCCGCGCGCAACGATTACAGCTTCACCCGCCCCTCGCGGCGCGAGGGCGCGGCGATCCTTCCCGGACTGCGCTCGAGCACGATCGACCTCGTGGTGGCGCTCGACACCAGCGGCTCCATCTCGGATAACGAGATGCGCGAGTTCGTGAGCGAGATCAACGCGATCAAGGGCCATGCGGGCGCGCGCATCACACTGCACGCCTGCGACGAGCGCCTGGCCGCGGACGGTCCGTGGATCTACGAACCGTGGGAAGACCTGGCCTTACCCAGCCGCTTTCAGGGCGGCGGCGGCACGCGCTTTACGCCGGTCTTCGAGTGGGTGCAACGCCAGGACCGGCAGCCCGACCTGCTGCTCTACTTCACCGACGCCGAGGGCGAGTTCCCCAAACAGGAGCCGGCCTATCCGGTGATCTGGCTGGTCAAGGGCAAATCCAAAGTGCCGTGGGGGCAGCGGATTCAGTTGAACTGAACAATAATAGACAGGATTAACAGGATTTCTCAGGATTAACAGGATTCACAACATAAAAAAATCAATTTTGAATCTTGAAGGCTAGAGTCTTTTAGCTTTAATCCTGTTAATCCTGAGAAATCCTGTTAATCCTGTCTATTCTTCTTTCTTTTTCCCACGCTTGATGTCCTCGATCGGCACCGCCACGCTCTTGGGCGGCTCGTCGGCGTAGTACGGGCGCTCGTTCGTGGGCACGCCCGCCTCCTCGGCAAGCTCGCGCTCGCGCGCGGCGATGAGCATCAGGCACTGGCGGATGCCCTCGATGGTGCGATCCGACAGTGGGTGCTTCAACCCGGGCTTGGTGGTCGTGTCCTGGATCACATCCGTCAGCACCGTCTTCATGGCGCGCAGGACGCGGTATTCCTTGGTTTCGGCGGGGCTCGCTTTTTTCTCGCTCACGAAGATGGCTCGCGGAGGTCGTCACTCCGGCACGCTACGCCGGCCAAATCCCTGCGCTTCACAGGGTCGGTGCGCTGGGTTCGGTCAGGAACCGAGGATACTAAAGAATGAATGCGGCAGGCAAATAGAGGCGCTCGAAGAACCTCAACAACTCAACGCGAAGGCGCAAAGACGCAAAGGAATTCGGGATCAAAAACACGGATTTCTTTGCTGATTTCCCTTTGCGCCTTGGCGTCTCGGCGTTGAGTCTTTCTTTTGTCAGGGGTTCTTATTTAGGACTTCGCGTACTGGCGCTTATAGCGCAGCACCTTGCGCACGAAGAGCTGGGTCTCCGTGTATGGCGGGATTCCCCCGTGCCGCAGCACGGCGTTCTCGCCGGCGTTGTAGGCCGCGATCGCCAGATGATTCTTGTGGTCGAACAGCTCCAGCAGAAATTTAAGGTATCGGACACCCGCCCGGATGTTCTCCTCGGGATCGTAAACATTCTCGACGCCGTAGCGCTTGGCGGTTTCCGGTAAGACCTGCATCAGGCCCACCGCGCCCTTGTCGGAGGCCGCATAGGGATTGAAGGCCGACTCGACATGCATGATCGCCTTGACCAGCGCGAAGTCCACCTCGTGCCGGGCGGCCAGCTTGCGGATGATATGGTCGTAGGCCGAGGAATCGGAGCGGAAGAACTGGCTGCTGCGACTCGCCACGAGCTGTCCCATGCCCTTGGCGGTTTCGCCGACGCGCACAAGCCGGTAGTGCTTGTTATCGAGGGCGTGGTCCGTAATCATGCGCGTGCCGTCCGGAAGCTCGTAGACGAACATGCGCTCGGCCTGTGCCGTGCCGCTGGCAAGGAACGCGAACAGACCGGCCACCATGAGACATTTCCCGGATACCGGCTGGATGGACATCCCCTATCCCCTGATGCGGCAGATTTTCCTGCCTTGTTTTGGTTGCACTTATCATGCCATTTTAGTCCACGCAGGCAAGGCCCGAAAGTTATTAAACTCGTGTTTTTTGCCGATCCCGGGCACCGAAGCTCGCAATTTCATGCCAAAACATCAAAGAACCGCCTCCCGAATCATGCGCCAACCGGCGGATCGCTTAACCGACCGGTCTCGCCTGGGGGAATGGCCGCTCTACTCACGCGGGCCGATGGGTGGAAAGACCGGCCAGCCAAGCGGGGTTACGCCGATAAGCTGCGCCGGGACCGTATCGCAGCCCGGCAGCAACTCCTCGCGCAGGATCGTCAGGCGCGGATGCGCACGGATGCCGAGCTTGACCACAGAACCGCGGACGCCGGCGACCAGCAACACGATCGGGCCGTCGAGGAAAAGCTCATGAGCGGGCGTGGCGGGGTCCAGCGATAGATCCGGCCCAATCGTGAGCAACTGGCCGGGTTTGCGGGTAAGAATGAGCATGGCTAAGACTCCCTTCTTTTGATGGATTTCAAGAGCTTCGCGAGCAGGTGCTCGTCGAAGCGCGCGGGCTCGGTGGCCCCGAGCAAGTCCGTGACGCTTTGCCCGAAGGCATCCGCGAGCTTCTCGAGGTTATCCAGGCTGATATTGCACTCGGCCCGCTCGACCAGGCTGATATAGGTGCGGTGCAGACCGCTCGCCGCCGCCAGATCCTCCTGGGTCCAGTCGCGCATCGTTCGGAGCATGCGCAGCTTCTGCGCGAGCCGATCCCTTGCTCTCCTCACCATACGCCTTATTCCAATCGCTGCGGATAGGAACGTCTACAGAAGATCCTGCGCGTCTTGCAGCATATTCATCTCAAATTGCATCGCATCTGCTGCAAACGGCATGGTGCGGACGAAGAAGGCAATACAATCACGGCCGAAGCGCCCGTCTCCCAAACTATTTCACAGGCGACGGCCGTTCCCGCACGCAGCATATTTAGCACGATGTCGTGCTATTGTAAAGACCCGAACGATTTTAAGGGATGCCGCCGAACGCGGGCAGTGAGACTGAGGACTGAGGACTGAGGACTGAGGACTGAGGACTGAGGACTGAGGACTGAGGACTGAGGACTGAGGACTGAGGACTGAGGACTGAGGACTAAGGACGCTTGGTGCGCTTCTTGTAGACGCCGCGCTTCTCGCGGCTGACGAGGAAGGCCTCGACATCGCCGGAGGTGGTCAGCCACTGACTGCCGAGCTTGTCGGCCTTGAGCCGGCCCTTCTCGGCAAGGCGGCGCAGGTAGTCGCTCGAATAGCCATAGGCCTTGGCCGCCTGGGCGAGCGTCAGCAAATCGGTGATTTTCGGTTTTTTTGCCACGTCGAAACCGGAATTGGGTTATCGCGACTCTGTTCCCACGAATAGACTTAAGCAAAATGTAGGGTGGGTTAGCGTTTTTTTGCGTAACCCACCAGGCGTTGCGCAGCAACACAACGCCTTTTCAATGAGTGCCTGGCGGCACAGCCGGTGGGTTACGGCACAAACTACGTGCCTAACCCACCCTACGATGAATATGTAACCGCTTAAGTAAGTGCCATTCGACTCCCGCCCCTTTTTCGTCCTAAATGACTCGCGACTCGTACCTCGCCCCTCGCCCCTCGTCCCTGTAGTTATCCCACCCACACCCGCGCATTGCGGAACATGCGCATCCATGGAGCGTCCTCGCCCCAGTCGTCGGGATGCCAGGAATTCGCCACGGTGCGGACCACGCGCTCCGGGTGCGGCATCATGACGGTGAAGCGCCCGTCGGGCGTGGTGAGTCCGGCGATGCCGTAGAGCGATCCGTTCGGGTTGCCGGGGTAGGTCTGGGTCAGTTCGCCGCGGTTGTCGACGAAGCACAGCGTCACGAGCTTGTCGAGGATCGCCTGCTGCGCGTGCGTGCTCTCGCGGAACTCGGCGCGACCCTCGCCGTGGGCCACGGCGATGGGGAGCATCGAGCCGTTCATGTCCCTGAGGAAGATCGAAGGATTCTGCGGGATCTGCACCAGACACACGCGCGCCTCGAACTGCTCGGAGCTGTTGCGCACGAAATGCGGCCAGAGCTCCGCGCCGGGGACGATCTCATGCAGGTTCGACATCATCTGGCAACCGTTGCAGACACCCAGGGCGAAACTGTCCTTACGGCCGAAGAACTCCGCGAACTCGTCGCGCGCCCGCGAATTGAACAGAATCGACTTCGCCCAGCCCTCGCCCGCGCCAAGCACATCGCCGTAGGAGAAGCCGCCGCAGGCGGCGAAACCCTTGTAGTCTGCGAGCGATGCGCGCCCCTCGATGATGTCGCTCATGGTGATATCGACGGCCGCGAAGCCCGCGCGGTCGAAGGCGGCGGCCATCTCCACCTGGCCGTTCACGCCCTGCTCGCGCAGGATGGCGATGCGCGGGCGCGCGCCGCGCGCGATGTAGGGCGCCGCGATCTTCTCGGAGGGATCGAAGGTAAGGTGTGGATTGAGCCCCGGGTCCTCGATGTCCAGCAACCGGTCATACTCCTCGCGCGCGCACTCGGGGTTGTCGCGCAGCGACTGCATGCGGACGGTGGTCTCGGACCAGGCGCGGTGCAGGTTCACGCGCGAATCCATGAACACGGTCTTGTTGTCGCGCGTAAAGCTGATGAGGCCGTCGTCGGTGGTCGTGCCGATCACATGCGTGTGGCGCGCGAGCCCCGCCTCCTTGAGCGCGCCGAGAATGCCGCCCAGACGCGCGTGCGGCACCTGCAGCACCGCGCCCAGTTCCTCGTTGAAGAGCGCCGCGACCGGGTCGCGCCCGAGCGCCGTGAGGTCGATGCGCAGGCCCGTGTGCCCGGCGAAGGCCATCTCGCACAGTGTGGCGAAGAGCCCGCCGTCCGAGCGGTCGTGGTAGGCGAGCGCAAACCCGAGCTCGTTGAGCGCCTGGATGACATGGAAGAAGAGTCGCAACACCCGCGGGTCGTCCACATCGGGCGCCTCGTTGCCGATCGCGCCGTAGACCTGCGCCAGGGCCGAGCCGCCGAGCCGGTTCCTGCCCTTGCCGAGATCGACCAGAACGAGATCGGTCTCGCCCTTGTCGAGACGAAGCTGCGGCGTGAGCGTCTTGCGCACATCCGTCACCGGCGCGACCGCCGTCACGATGAGCGAGAGCGGCGCGACGACCTCGCGGCTTCGGCCTTCGGCGTCGCGCCAGACGGTCTTCATGGACATCGAGTCCTTGCCCACCGGGATCGAGACCCCGAGCGCCGGGCAGAGCTCGAGCGCGACCGCCTTCACCGTGTCGTAGAGCGCCGCATCCTCGCCCGGGTGGCCCGCCGCCGCCATCCAGTTCGCGGAGAGCTTCACGTCCGGCAACTTCTGGACGCGCGCGGCGGCGATGTTGGTGAGCGCCTCGCCAATCGCCATGCGCCCCGAGGCCGGCGCATTGATGAGCGCGAGCGGCGCGCGCTCACCCAGGGCCATGGCCTCGCCCGTGTAGCCTTCATAGCTCGAGGCCGTTACGGCGACGTCGGCAACCGGCACCTGCCACGGTCCCACCATCTGGTCGCGGCACACCAATCCGCCCACCGTGCGATCGCCGATGGTCACGAGGAAGGTCTTGTCGCCCACGGTGGGCAACCGGAGCACGCGGTAGGCGGCCTCCTTGATGTCGAGGCCGCGGGTCTTGAACGCCGGGAGCTTGCGCTTTGCGTGCTTGACGCTGCGCAGCATCTTCGGCGGCTTGCCCAGCACCATCGAAAGATCGAGATCGATCGGCCGGCGCATGCGCTCGGCCAGCACCGCGTCCGGTGCCGCCGTGGTCTGCGCAAAGTGGCTATCGCTCAACGTCAGGTGCGGCTCCTCCGTCGCCTCGCCGACCACGGCGTAGGGACAGCGCTCGCGCGCGCACAGCGCGCGAAAAAGCTCGAGCCGCGCGCGGTCCACGGCGAGCACATAGCGCTCCTGCGCCTCGTTGCACCAGATCTCCATGGGCGACATACCGGGCTGGTCGTTCGGGATGGCGCGCAGCTCGAAGCGCGCGCCGCGCCCGGCACCGTGCACCAGCTCCGGCAGCGCGTTCGAAAGGCCGCCCGCGCCGACGTCATGGATCGAGAGAACGGGATTGTCCGCACCGAGCGCCCAGCAGCGGTCGATCACTTCCTGGCAGCGGCGCTGCATCTCGGGATTGGCGCGCTGCACCGAGGCGAAATCGAGCTCCTCGTGACTGGTGCCGGTCGCCATGCTCGAGGCCGCACCGCCGCCCAGGCCGATGAGCATCGCCGGGCCGCCGAGCACGACGATCGCCGCGCCGGCGGGAATCGCGCGCTTGTGGACGTGCGCCGCGCGGATGGCGCCGACTCCGCCCGCGAGCATGATGGGCTTGTGATAGCCGCGGACCTCGCCCGCGACCTCCAGCTCGAAGGCACGGAAATAACCGCCGATATTGGGCCGGCCGAACTCGTTGTTGAACGCCGCGCCCCCGATCGGGCCCTCGAGCATGATTTTCAACGCGCTCTCGATGCGCTCGGGCTTGCCGAAGTCGCGCTCCCAGGGCTGCACCGCGCCCGGGATGCGCAGGTTCGAGACGGAAAAGCCGGTGATGCCGGCCTTGGGTTTCGCGCCCTGCCCGGTCGCGCCCTCGTCGCGGATCTCGCCGCCCGAGCCGGTGGCCGCGCCCGGGTAGGGCGAGATCGCCGTCGGGTGGTTGTGGGTCTCGACCTTTATAAGGATATGGGTGGCGTCCTCGCGGTAGCCGTAGACGCCGGTGGCGGGATCGGGGAAGAAGCGCCCGATGCGCCCGCCCTCGATGACCGCGGCGTTGTCGGAATAGGCGACGAGCGTGCCCTTGGGGTTGCGCGCATGGGTCTCGCGGATCATGTCGAAGAGCGAGTGCGCCTGGCGTTTGCCGTCGATGACCCAATCGGCGTTGAAGATCTTGTGCCGGCAGTGCTCGGAGTTGGCCTGCGCGAACATCACGATCTCGACGTCCGTGGGATTGCGCCCAAGACGCATGAAGTTTTCGAGGAGGTAATCGATCTCGTCATTCGAGAGCGCGAGCCCCAAGTCGCGGTTGGCGAGCTCGAGCGCGGCACGCCCCCCGCCGAGCACATCCACGACCTTCAGCGCCGCGGGGGTCGCCTCGCGGAAAAGCCCCTGCACCGGCGCGAAACCGGGCAGCACATTCTCGGTCATGCGGTCGTGGATGAGCGGCGCGAGCGCCTCGCGCTCGGCGGCGGCAAGCGCGCCGGCGTCGCGCTTTACGAAGTTCCAGGCCACGCCGCGCTCCAGGCGCTTGACCTTGTCGAGCCCGCAGTGGCGCGCGATGTCGGTGGCCTTGGTGGACCAGGGCGAGATCGTGCCGAACCGCGGGATCACGAGCAGCGGCTCGCCCTCCGCGACCGGCGCGTCGGCATCCGCCCGGGGGCCGCAGGCAAGCAGCCGCTCGAGCACGGTGCGCTCCCCGGGGGCGAGCGGTCCGGACAGCGCCGCAAAATGCCAGTACCGGGCGTGGGTCTCGATGAGCGTCGGCACCCGCTCGCGCATCGCCGCGAGCAGCCGCTCGCGCCGGAACGCCGACAGGGCCGGCGCGCCGGCAAGCCGCACGATCGTCAAGGCCGGAGACTCGGGCTTAGGGAGGAATTCGGGTTTGCCGCTCGCCATCGTGCGCACACTCTATTCAATTCCCGCCCACGCGACAATCGACCCAGGAAAGACCCCGCTGCTGGTCCGCCACCTGCACCCAGTCCGGATCGCAGCCGAGCCGGCGCGCAAGCGCCGCGCGCACAAGCTCCGGCCGGTTGTTCGTCTGGCTCAAATGCGCCGCGACGAGGTGCCTGAGCCGCGAGGTGTCGAGACGCGCGAGGAGCTCGGCCGCCGCCTGGTTCGCGAGATGCCCCTGGCCTCCGGCGATGCGCTGCTTCAAGGGATAAGGATAAGGCCCGTCGCGCAGCAGTCCGGGGTCGTGATTGCACTCGAGCACGAGCGCATCGCAGCCGTCGAGCATCGCCTCGACCTCCGCGGTCGCCTCGCCGATGTCGGTGAGAAACCCGAGGCGCGCCCGGCCGTCGGAAAAAACGAACTGGCTCGGCTCGCGCGCATCGTGCGGCACCGGAAACGGGCGTACCTCGATGTCGCCGATGACGAACGCCTCGTTCGGGTCGAACAGACGCACGTCCGCCAACCCATCCGTATCGGAACCGAGTGCGGAGAACGTGCCGGGCGTCATCCATACCGGCGCCCGGAGGCGGCGCGCGCAAACCGCCGCGCCCGCGGCGTGATCGCTGTGTTCGTGCGTGATCAGAATCGCGGCGAACCCCGCGCCGTCGCGTCCCAGCCGGCCGAGGCGCACCAGGGTTTCCCGCGCCGAGAACCCGCAATCGAGCAGAATCCGCGTGTCCCCGCATTCAACGACGGCGGCATTGCCGCGGCTACCGCTGCCGAGGAGCGCGAACCGCAGCCGCGCGGCGGCGGCGTGAGGGGTGAGGTGTGAGGGGTGAGGGGCCAAAAGCGGGTTTCAGGTTTCGAGTTTCGAGTTTTACGCCTCACTCCTCGTGAGTCGTGATCGGTAATCGGTGATCCGTAAACCTCAGTCCTCAGTCCTCAGTCCTCAGTCCTCAGTCCTCAGTCCTCAGTCCTCAGTCCTCAGTCCTCACTTCAACTGCTCATAGAGCAGACCGAGAATCCGCTCACCGGTCGGGCCGCGCTCGGGCGCGCCGTCGCGGTCGAGCACCGCCACTGCCGTGCCCGCCTCGACCGCCGTGAGCTGAATCCGGTACCGCTCGTCACCCGTTTTTTTCTTATCGTCCCCGCTGAACACGCGCGCGAGAACGCCCGGGCTCTTCTGCTGCTTGTCCGGGTCGATGTAGCGAACGTAATAGATGCCCTTGGAGCGATCGCGGTCCTCGACCGTGAAGCCGAGCCGGTCGAGCGAAAGCCCCACGCGCCGCCAGGCGCGGTCGAGGCTGTCCTGAAGGCTCAAGAGCGCGCTGGCGTCGCCGCGCGCAAGCCGCGCGCGCTCGGGCAGAGGCTGTTGCACCGCCGGTGCCACCGGTGCCACCGCCGCGGTGGCCTTCTCCTCCGGAACCCCAAGGTGCGTCATGAGCAGCCGCAGCATCTCCACCTCGAGCTCGGGATCGCTCGCCCGCGGTCGCCAGTATGTGTTCGGTTGCCCCCCGGTCGACCCGTCTGCGGCCGCCTCCTCCATGCCGCGATGGCTTATATAAACTTCCGTGGCGCCCGGCTCTGCGGCGCGCTCCAGGCGGACGCGATATTTGTCGCGCATGCCGGTGGAGTAAAAACTCGCCAACCACTTGGCGAGGACCTTCTGCGAGGCGACGTTGGCGCGGTTCTCCGCCCAATCGGTCTCGATGACACCGGTTGCGGGATTCTCCTTGTCGATCAGAAGGCCGGTGTCGAGCAGGAACTCGCGTGCCTTGGGAAACACCTCCTCGGGCGTGGCCTTGACCACCAGCCAGCGCGCCTGGCCGTCGCGCTCGAGGCGCAGATTCGGGTACTCGGGCAGCACCGCGGGCTTGGACGCGCCCGCGGGCTGCTGCTTTTTCTCCGCCGCGAACTCCGAGTAGGTGGCCCGGCCCGCGGGCGTGACTTCCGCCGCCGGGTTGGGGATCTGGGGCGGCGCCGAAAGGTCCGACGGCACGTCGAGGGGCGGCAGGGTCTTGGTGGATCGGTAATCGACTTTGCGCTTCTCCGCGATCGTCTGGCAGGCGCCGAGGGCGGCGGCCGTGAGCAGGCAAAGCGCGATCGCGCCGGCTGGCTTGAGCTTCATGGGAATGTCTGACCTCTTGAACGACAAATTTACGAAATCGCGCCCGCGGTGCGCAGCGCTTGCCGCACCGTGTCGTGATGCTTGGCCGAAAGCGGCGTGAGCGGAAGCCGGATGCCTCCTGCGATCAACCCCATCTCCTTGAGCGCCCACTTCACCGGGATCGGATTGGCTTCGACAAAAAGATTCTGGTGCAGCCCCATGAGGCGGTCGTTGATCGCGCGCGCCTCCTGCTCCCTGCCCGCGCGCGCGAGCTTGCACATCTCGTGCATGAGCCGGGGCGCGACGTTGGCCGTGACCGAGATATCGCCCTTGCCGCCGAGCAGGATGCAGTCGAGGGCGGTGGCGTCATCGCCCGAGTAGAGATCGATCCGCTCCCCGCAGCGGCGCAGGATTTCGCGCGCGCGCTCCATATTGCCGGTCGCTTCCTTGATGCCGACGATGTTGGGAATTTGCGC
>MFSU01000057.1:0-2915 GCA_001785115.1 Candidatus Muproteobacteria bacterium RBG_16_65_34 | reverse complement strand
GTCTCCGGCAGCATGTCGCAGGCGGTGCGGCCGGGCACATTATATAGTATCTGCGGGATCGGCACGGCCTCGGCCACGGCCTTGTGGTGCAGATACAGCCCCTCCTGCGTCGGCTTGTTATAGTAAGGCGTGACCAGCAGGGCGGCGTCGGCCCCGGCCTCCTCGGCGCAGCGGGTGAGCTCGATCGCCTCGGTGGTCGCGTTCGCGCCGGTGCCGGCGATCACCGGGATGCGCCCGCGGCAGTACTCCACGGCGAGGCGGATCACCTCGCAGTGCTCCGCCATGTCGAGCGTGGGCGACTCGCCGGTGGTGCCGACCGCGACGATCGCGTCGGTGCCGTTTTCGACGTGGAAGTCGATGAGGCGGCGCAGCGCCGCGACGTCCAGGGCGCCGTCTTCCTCCATGGGCGTCACCAGGGCTACCATGCTGCCGTGAAACATAAGCCGTTGTCGGGACACAAAAAAAGAGCCCTCATGGTACTTTTCCACGGCGTCCCTGACAAGGCGCGGGGCCGGTTTTTATAGGCAAATCAGCCATTTTTAATGGCGTCGGGCCGGCGGCCTGACTTAAGCTCCCGCCCCATGGTCACGCCAATCGCCGACCCCGCCGCGGACACGACGGTGCGCGAAATCCGCGTCAACCCTATCGTGCCGAGCGAGTCGGTGCTGGTCGCCACCGCGCGCGGCATGCGGCCCAAGAAAACCGAGGAACCCGCGCCACGCACCGCACGCCGGCACGTCGAGACCTGCCCGTTTTGCACCGGCAACGAAGCGATGACGCCGCCCGTCATCGCCGCCTACCCCGCCGAAACGAACTGGGAGATCCGTATCGTCGAGAACCTCTATCCGGTACTGGGAGACGACCGGAGCACCCCCAATCTCAGCTTCGGTCTGCAGCAGACCATCGACGGCTACGGCCGGCACGAGGTGATTATCGACAACCCCCGGCACGACGCCGCCCTGCACGAGATGAGCGAGGCGCACCTTGCGCTGCTCTTCGGCGTCTACCGTAACCGCATGGAGCAGCTTTACCGGTCCGACGCACGGCTACGCTACGTGCTCGTGTTCAAGAACTTCGGCCCCGCGGCGGGCGCTTCCATCGCGCACACCCACAGCCAGGTGATCGCGATGCCCGTCGTCCCCGACAACGTGCAGGCGGAAGTGATAAACAGTCGCGCGTTTTATCGGAGGAACCACCGCTGCATCTTCTGCTCGCTCATCGACGAGGCGCTCACATTCGAGGCCACGATCTACGACCGCGACTCGGGCGAGATCCGGAGAAAAATCAGCGTCGGCCAGTGCGTGGTGGAACGGGGCCGCAAGTTCATCGCCATCAAGCCGTTCGCCTCGCGCTACGAATGGGAGGTGCACATCCTGCCGCTACAACATCAGAGCGATTTCCTGCGCCTGCCGCAGGACGACCTCGCCGATCTCGCGCGGGTGCTGCGCCGCACCATGGCGCGGCTCGACGCGGTGCTCGGTGGGGCGCAGTACAACTACTTCCTGCATTCGTTGCCGCACGACGTCGAGTGCAGCGATTGCGAGGCGAGCTACCACTGGCACATCGAAATTTGCCCGCGCACCTCGATCCCCACCGGCTTCGAGCTGGGCTCGGGGCTATTCGTGAATACCGTTGCGCCGGAGGCGGCGGCGGAGCGGCTGCGGGCAGCGAAAATCTCCTGATAGGATCGTTTGACATATAGGCGCAAGGAAAACCGAAACCGCAGATGAACGCAGATGGACGCAGATCGAAAGTGCCTTTTGGTGTAGCAAGGTCTTCCTGCTCGCATCTGCGTTTATCTGCGTTCATCTGCGGTTCCCTGCTGCTTTTCTCTTCCGCCTTCGCTGCGCCCTGCACAGACCTGGACCCGAACGCGCCGATACCGGATCTCGCTTTTCAGGAGATTGTCGCCGGTTTCGAGAATCCCACGCACGTAACCCACGCCGGCGACGGCAGCGGCCGATTGTTCGTCGTCGAGCAGGCCGGAACGATCCGCATCGTTGAGAACGGCAAGGTATTACCGCAACCGTTCCTCGACATCCGCGACCGGGTGGAGCGCGGCGGCGAGAAGGGGCTGCTGAGCGTGGCGTTCCATCCGCGCTACCGCGAGAACGGCCTCTTCTATGTGGACTACACCACGCGCACAAATCGCCTTTATACCCATGTCTCGCGCTTCCGGCGCACCGACGAGCACCGCGCCGATCCGAAGAGCGAAACGGTGGTGCTCAAGATCCACCAGCCGTACAGCAACCACAACGGCGGCCAACTCGCCTTCGGACCCGAAGGATACCTCTACATCGGCATGGGCGACGGCGGTTCAGCCAACGATCCCCACGGGCACGGCCAGAATCGCAACAGCCTGCTCGGCAAGCTCCTGCGCATCGACATAAACCGCGAAGCCCTGCCCCTGCGCTACACCATCCCGGAGGATAACCCCTTTATCGGAAAATTCGGTCACCGGCCCGAGGTCTGGGCGTACGGACTGCGCAATCCGTGGCGCTTCTCGTTCGATGCGCTGACCAAGCGGCTATACCTCGCCGATGTCGGCCAGGACGACGTGGAGGAGATCGACGTCATCGAGCGCGGCGGCAATTACGGCTGGCGCGTCATGGAGGGCGACATCTGCGCGCCGGGCGTCAATCCCGACTGCGATAGGACCGGGCTCAAGCCGCCGATCCAGGTCTACCGCCACCCGGAAGGCTTCTCGGTCACCGGCGGCTTCGTCTACCGCGGCAATTCCATCCCCGGTTTGTGCGGCGTCTATCTCTACGCCGACTATGTCACCGGGCGGCTATGGGGCCTGCGCTACGACGGAAGCAAAGTCCGCGCAAGCCGGGAGATTGCGAAGACGCCTTATCGCATCAGCAGCTTCGGCGAGGACCGGAATCACGAGATCTACATCGCCGATCACGCGG
>MFSU01000056.1:5965-12095 GCA_001785115.1 Candidatus Muproteobacteria bacterium RBG_16_65_34 | reverse complement strand
GCGCGCTAGGATGAATTCGGGAGAACGACGACACGCGGACGCCGGCCATGAGGAACGGACACAATCGCAACAACAAGCCCGTGCGCCGGGACCGGTTGATCCAGGAATACGAGCACGACACCTACAAATCCCGCGCCAAGCTCCCGGAACCCACGGTCTGTTCCGAGTGCGGCGCGGTGTTTCATAAGGGGCGCTGGCAATGGCTCGAGCGACCGAGCGCGGCGCATGAAACCCTGTGTCCGGCCTGCCATCGGATCCACGACCGGTATCCCGGCGGCTATCTCACCCTCGGCGGCCCGTTCCTGCAACAGCACCGCGACGAAATCCTGCACCTGGCGCACAACGTCGAGGCGCGCGAGAAGGCCGAGCATCCGCTGCGGCGCATCATGGCGCTCGAGGAGCGCGGCGACGCCATCCTCATCACCACGACCACCATGGAGATAGCGCGCTCCATCGGCGACGCCGTGCGTCACGCCTACAAGGGCGAGCTGAATTACCGCTACACCGACGAGACCAACATCTTGCGCGTGGACTGGACGCGCTAGGCCGTGCGCGCCGGCAACCGGCGCGCCGACGAGGAGGTGACTCATGAACCGATCGAGGCAGGATTGGAACGTGGTCGTAAGCGTCTCCGGGGACTGCTACAAACGCGCCCGCAAGCTCCTGCGGAGCTTCGGGGCGGTCGAGCACACCGATTACTACAACGTCCTGACGCTGGCGGTGACCGACGTGCCCGGCTTTCTGGAAACGCTCAGGCAGGCGGTGGAGCAGGAGCCGGAACTGCGCGACTGCATCGCACGCGCGATCCCGGCGACGCACCATTTCCTGTTCCAGTCGGCCGAGGAGTTCGAAACGCAGGCCAAAGCCGTGGCGGCGCAGTTCGCACCGCAGCTTACGGGGAAAAGCTTTTATGTCCGCATGCACCGGCGCGGCTTCCGCAACCGGCTCGCGAGCCCGCGCGAGGAGCGGCTGCTGGACGAATTTCTGCTCGATGCGCTCGAGCACGCGGGCGCGCCGGGGAGTATCCGCTTCACCGACCCCGACGCCGTGATCGCGGTCGAGACGGTCGGGCCCTGGGCCGGGCTTTCGCTCTGGAAGCGCGAGGATCTCCGGCGCTATCCCTTCGTGCGCGTGGACTGAGGACCGCAACATGGAGCTTTCCGCAAAAGAACTGGCGCTCGCCAAGGAGACCGTCGGCGGGCTGCTCGAGCAACTCGGGCTCACGGCGTATCTTTTCGAGGTCGAGCCGCGCGCCGGCCGCTGGCAGGTGCGCATCGAATGCGCGCTCGACAGCGCCTGGCAGTCCTCCGTCCTCGCCGTGGACGAAGGCCTGCTGCGCGCCAGCCGCACCGACGCAACCGCGCGCCGCCGGCTCCTCGATGAGTGGGGCCAACGCCTGACGGTGGCACAACACACGGAGCGGTAACCCAGGGTTCAGGGTTCAGGTTCTGACTTGAAACTTGAAACCTGAAACTTGAGGCCCACCCCCACCGTGAAAGACTCCGAATGCGTGGCGTTCCTCCAGTGGGCCCTGCCGCGACTGGGGCTGCGCTGGGAGGGCTATCGCAAGGTGCGCGCGCAGGCGTGCAAGCACATCGGCCACCGGATGCGGGAACTCGGGCTCTCCGGGCCGCAGGCCTATCGCGCTTGTCTCGAACGCGCGCCCGATGAATGGGGGACGCTCGCCGCGCTGCTCCCGATCACCATCTCGCGCTTCTACCGCGACAAGGCGGTGTTCGATTTCATCGCCGCAATCTTATTGCCGGCGCTCGCGCGGGATGCGTCCGCGCGCGGCGAAAAATTGCTGCGCGCCTTGAGCCTCGGCTGCGCCTCGGGCGAGGAACCGTACACCTTGATGTTGGCTTGGCGGTTCGCCTCGGCGCCGCGGTTCCCCGACCTCGTGCTGCGCGTCGTTGCCGTCGACGTTCTGGAAGAGCTGCTCGCGCGCGCGCGCCGCCTGTTATCCCGCAAGCAGCCTGAAGCGCCTGCCGCGCGCCTGGCGCGAAGCGGCCTTCGAGCGCCGGAACGACGGCTACTGTTTACACGCGGCCTACCGGCACGGGGTCGAGTTTTTGCGCCAAGACATACGGAACGAAATGCCGGAGGGCCCGTTCGATCTCATCCTGTGCCGCAATCTGGTATTCACGTATTTCGACGAAGCGGCGCAACGCGACGCGCTCCGGCGCCTGCTCGAACGCCTGTGCCCGGGCGGCGCGCTCGTGATCGGAAGCCACGAGACCCTGCCGCACGGGAGCGGGCTCGCCTCGTGGCCGGGCGCGGAACGGCTGCCGATTCTGCGCCGATCCTCAGAGGGCGAGATCGAAGTTCGCGGCCGCTGAGGCGGCCGCGCGCGCCGCGCGCAGTTGCTTCATCGTCTCGCGCAGGAAGACTGGAAGGTCCGAGGGCTGGCGCGAGGTCACAAGGTTGCCGTCCACCACCACCTCGGCATCCTTATAATATGCGCCCGCCGCCTTGAGCTCCCCGGCGACGGATCGGTAGCAGGTCGCGGTTCTTCCCTTGAGCACACCGGCCGAAATCAGAATCTGCGGCCCGTGGCAGATGGCCGCGACGGGTTTGCCGGCCTCGAAGAAGTACCGCACGATCTCCTGCACCCCGCGGTTGTCGCGCAACGCCGCCGGGGCCTGGCCGCCGGGTAGAACCAGCGCATCGTAGTCCTGCGGCCGCACTTCCTCGACGCCGAGGTTCGCCGTGACTTCGTAGCCGCGCTTGCCCGTGATCGGACCGCGCGCGAGCGCGGCGATGTCCACATCCACGCCGTCCTCGCGCAACCGGTAATAGGGCACGAGCAGCTCGGTGTCCTCGAACCGATCGGCGCTGATAATGAGCGCTTTCATAAAACCTCCTCGCGCTTGTGCTCAAACACGCGGCCGCCCGAGCGGCATGACATAAAGCGGCGCCTCGCCCTCGGGCAACGCCAGCAGCTCGCCTACCCGGTCGTCGTCGAACGCACCGACGGTGACGGTCCCGAGTCCGAGGGCCGCCGCCTGCAACGCCACGTTCTGCGCCGCGTGCCCGACCTCGAAATGCACATAGCGCACGCCGCGGCCGCCGTACCTGCGCGTCGTCCGCTGCTCCACCGCGGCGATGACGAGCACCGCCGCGGCGTCCGCGATCCACGCCTGGCCCAACGCCGCGGCCGCGAGCGCGCGCCGCACATCGCCGACGCCGGTGTGCGCCAGCCGATGGCGGTCCGGCACAGGTAGCGGTAAACGCCGGGTTCGAGCCCCTCGACGCGCCCGAGCGCGAGATGTAACGCGAGCGGATACAGCGCGCCGGCCGAAGGCGCGGTTCGCAAGCCGTCGCCGCCGGTCACGCCCTGTCCGGCCCAGAGCAGCCGCGAGACCTCTTGCAAGGTGAGCGCCCCGGGTCCGAACTCGCGCACCGAACGGCGCGCGCCGAAGACGCGCCCGAGCGCCTCACCGTCCTCCGCGCGCGGCGCCGGCAGAACCACGGTCGGCGCGCGGCGGATCGCGGAGCGCATGTCCACCCCGGGCTAGCTCACGAGATGGTGCTTGCCGATCACGTGCACCGTGCTCGCCTGCGGCCCGAGCTCGCCCATCTCCTCGACGAACCGCACCTCGTCGCCGATATCGAGCTTGGCAAACTCGGCGTCCACGAGACTGTTCTTGTGAAAGTACACCAGCCGGCCGTCCGGCGTTCCGATCTTGCCGGAGTCGGGATGGAGCTCGGCGATGCGCCCGTGCGGCGGCAGCTCGTGGAGCTTCACGTGGCCGCGGCGGCGCCGGACGTAATCCTCCAACTGGCGGCGCACGGAGTCGAAGGCGTCGCGGATGGCGACGTATACGTCCTCGTGCGCGTGATGCTGCCCCGGCTCGCGCGAGGCCACGAGCTCGCCCTCCGGCACCTTGAGATCGATCCGCACATGGTACAGGCTGCCCTGGTGGTGATGCCGGTGATGCAGCTCCACCACCACCCGGCAGCTCATGATGTGCTCGTAGTAGCGGTCGAGCTGCTCCGCCCGCTCGCGGACCTTGGCCTCGATCGGCGCCGACGGGCCCATGTTGCGGAAGACGATCTGCAGCGGCAGATTCATGCGGCGACCCTCACTCGAGCTTGATGCTGTGGCGCCTGGCCTGCTCCCGCTTGGGCAGCGTCACCTCGAGGATGCCGTCCTTGAACGCGGCCTTGGCCTTGTCGCCGTCCACCTCCGCCGGCAGCGCCACCGTGCGCGCGAAGGCGCCCACCGAGATCTCGTGGCGATGGTAGTCGCCCCGCTCCTCTTTCTCCTCGCGGCGCGTCTCGCCCTTGAGGGTGAGGGTGTTCTCGCTCACGGATACCTCGAGGTCCTTCTTGTCCACGCCCGGGATCTCGGCGCGCACCAGGATTTCGGACTCGCGGTCGATGACATCGATCTTGGGCGCAATACCCTCGAGCGGGCGCGCGAGCTCGGGGAAGCTCGGCCATTCGAAGCGCCACGGGCGGATCCCGCCGTGCCGGAAGAAACTCTCGAACATCCGGTCCATCTCCTCGAACGGCGCCAGGGCGCGCGCCGGTGTCGTCTTCTGAATTTCCCGACCTTTGGCCGGGGCGGTTTCCTTGGTTTCGCTTGCCATGGTGTGCCTCCTTTTGCGGTTGTCGACAGAGCGTCGATCGCGTGCGTACTATCTTAAAACGGCGCCGAACGCGGGCTTTGATTTTTATCAAAATGCCGATCCGCTTCCGCGCGGGCGAGCCGGCGCGCCGTGCGGGAACAAACCCCGGTCCGTCTCCGTCATCCTAAAAACGGCGATTGCATCCGCAGATTACGCAGATTTCCGCAGATTTTAAGAATGTGATCGACACTCCTTCTCTCACCCTATGGGTGCGCCGGGCAGTCATTCGGACCAGTTGATTCATCTGCGTCCCGCCACTAAATCGACGGTACCGCCGTGCCAATTTGCAGTCCCTTTGTGTCGATTTAGTGGCGGGACGAAATCTGCGGACAACCGCTTTTCCCAGAGTTATCCAAGACGGCGGAACTCCATCTTCTTGCACTTCGGGCACGGCGGCACGTGCGCCGAGGTCGCGAGCACGATGCGCCCGCCGCAGGCGAGACATTCGAGCGTGCCGGCCGCGGCCACCTCCCCGGTGCGGTAGGTGTGGGTTTTCAGCCGGCCGCCGGCGCGCTGCAACCAGTCGGCCAGCGCGGTCGTGGCGTCGGTGAGCGACTGCCGACCGCGGTCGCGCCAGGCCTCGAACAGATCTGCGGTCTTTTCCGAAAACGCCTCCCACTTCGGACCGATCCTCTGGGCCGCGCCGGCCAGATCCCGCTCCACGGCGGCGGCCGCCTTGTCGATCGCGTCGGCGGTGTGCTCGCCGAGCTGCCGGAGCTGGGCGACCGCCTGCTCGAGCGTATTGCGGACGGTGTCGGCGCTCAGCGTATCGCGCGTCTCCGCAAGCAGGTGTCTGACCTGCGCGCGCAGCTTCTCGTAGGCGGCGAGCTCCTGCTTTTGCTGCTGCGGGCTCGGGAGCAGACGGGCGATCTCGCGCTCCGCGGCCAGCCAGTCCTGAACCGGATCGCCACCCGCGAAGCCGCGCGCCGCCGCGCGCAAATACGCCGCCTCCGCGATCATGCGCTGCCGCTCCACGGGTGAGACCAGCGCGGCGGGACCGCCGTGCTCTGCGGTCCGGGGCGACAACTTCGTGGGCGATTTGGCCTTGGCCATGGCGATCCTCCTTTTCACCAGATCATAAAAAAGTGGCGCGCGCCTTCCGCGCGCCCTCCAACTCCCCCTCTCCCTTCGGGAGAGGGGATGGGGGAGGGGTGATCTCCCTCACACCGACCCCACCTGATTTACGCTAGCCCGCTTCGGGCGGTTCGACTTTGATATGCGTCAACATTTCTCCCGCCGCCGGGTGAGCGTGCACCGGAAGATCGCCGAAAAACCGGCTTTCGGCCACCGGCGCCGCGGTCGTTTGCGCCAGATCAATATGCCGTCCGCGCGGTTTGTGCTTAGAATGGAGTTACCGGACCCAGGGAGACCCGCCATGCTGAAGACGATCCACGCCACCCAGGTCGGCGCACCGGACCCGGAACACAGGACCTCGCCGATCTATGCGCGCGAAGAAGCCGAGGAGCTTTCGCTCGACTTCGAGCTCGAGACCAGGG
>MFSU01000056.1:0-5955 GCA_001785115.1 Candidatus Muproteobacteria bacterium RBG_16_65_34 | reverse complement strand
GCCTGCTATTTCAACGACACGCGCTACAAGATCGGGGATTACGTGCGCAGCGGCGAAGAGCTGCTGCACTGCGAGGAGCGCGGCATCTGGGTGCGGCACGGCGAAGGCCGTTATTGATGTACCCGGCGTACCGCGGTCTCTCCCCGCGCGTCGCCTGAGGCGAGCGCGGGCTTCGAGTGCCGCAACGAAGCGCACCACGATGCCGACTCCCGCTCCGCGCGTTCCCGACGCCCTGCTCCTCGTCACCACCGGCTGCCCCCACTGTCCCACGGTGCTCGCGGGCTTGAGCGAGCTCGTCAAGGCCGGAAAGATCGGGCGTCTCGAAGTCGTCAATGTCTCCCGCCATCCCGAAGCGGCGCAACGCCTCGGCGTGCGTTCGCTGCCCTGGCTGCGCCTCGGCCCTTTCGAGCTCGACGGCCTGCGCTCGTTCACCGAGCTCGCGCGCTGGGCCGAGCGCGCCGGAACCGAGGAGGGGATGGCGGATTATTTCGACGAGCTGCTCCGGGAGGGAAGACTGAAGCAGGCGGTGGACATCCTCGCGCGCGATCCGGCGCAGTTCGGCGCGCTGCTGCGCCTGATCGAGCGCCCGGACACCGAGCTTCAGGTCCGCGTCGGCGTGAGCGCGCTCATGGAGGAGTACGAAGGCACCGCGCCGCTCATGGCGCTCGTCGAGCGCCTGGGCGGGCTCGCCCGGCACAAGGACGCGCACATCCGCGGCGACGCCTGCCATTTTCTCGCGCTCACGCGCGATCCGCGGGCCCTCGCCTACCTGCGCGCGCTGCGCAACGACCCCGAGCCCCAGGTGCGCGAGCTCGCCGCCGAGGGCCTCGCCACGCTGGCGCGGACGGCCGCGGCGGCGCCGGACGCTTGACAATAACCATTGTCGGGGGAAGATAGAGTTACTCCGCGCACCGCAGCTTCGGGCACCCGCCCGTCAGCTTGGGGGACACCCCATGGATCTCGATGTCAACGGCCGCAACGTCCGTACCGACGAACAGGGCTATCTGTGCGCGCCGGATGACTGGAGCGAGGAAGTCGCCGAGAAGCTCGCCCAGCTCGACGGTATCCAGCTCTACGACGATCACTGGGGCCTGATCCTGTATTTCCGCGAGTTCTACCAGCAGACGTCGCGGCTCCCGACGATGCACACGCTCGTGCGCACGCTCGGGCGCCAGCACGGCGAGCGGTTTCAGGACGAGAAGACCTACGAGAAGCATCTCTACCGGCTGTTCCCGCGCGACCCGGTGCGCGCGCTCTGCAAGCTCGCCGGGCTGCCGCGGCCGGAGCCGGATACCTGATTATCCTCCAGCGCCAACCGCGGCGAACATTACCCGCATCGCGTGCGCAGGCGTGCGCCTTACTTCAGCTCTTGAGTTGCTCGAATCCGGATTCGGTTCGCGAAAAGGTCGCCGGCTGGCCGTGGAGCCGGGTCTTGAGCAGCACCGGTCGGCCCCAGAGCTGAAACAGATAACCCATGGTTTTTTCCAGGTACTCCGGTTGCAGATCGCGGCCGTCGTGCTCGTGCTCGATCAGCAGCACGCGGTTGTGCCGGAAATCGGCGTCCGCGATCCTAATGACCGGGACCGTGCCCATGCCGACGTTCTGCAGCAGGGTCCGCTTCACTTCTTCCCAATGCTCCTCATCGGAGACCTTCGAGACGACGAGCTTGTCGCCCTCGCGTTGGTATTCGAACAGGTCGAGCTCGCGCATGAGCGCGGGCGTCAGGAAACGGCGCAGGAAAGATACGTCGCGATCCGTCTGCCGCACCTCGAATAACTTTTCGACACCGCTCATCTCGGGCGTGCCGTGTTGCCGGATCTCGTCCTCCGTCGGCGCGTCGTAACGCCGCTCGATGCCCTGCCAGATCTTGAATCCCAGGTGGTAAGGGTTGATGCCGCCGCTCTGTGGCCGCAGCACCTGGTTGTGGTGCACCAGAAACTCGAGGTAAAGACTCTCCGGCAGCTCCAGGCTGTTCAGGATGCGATAGTGCCAGTAACTGGCCCAGCCCTCGTTCATGATCTTGGTCTCGAGCTGGGGGATAAAGTATTGCGCCTGCTGGTGCGCGATGCGCAGCAGGTCCCGCTGCCACTCGCTCAAGTAGGGATTGTGCTCGGCGATGAAGAGCAGCAGATCCTCCTCCGGCTCGAGCGGCACGCGGCTTAAGTCCGGGGCCTGGTACTCCGGGCGCTTGTGGATGCGCGCGTACGGGTCATGCGGCGGCGCCGCGGCGGCAAGCGCGTGTTCCTCCTGCTCGGCGCGGGTGAGCTTGCGGATCGCGCCGTAGCGGCGGCACTGCAGCGACAGCGCGTGCGCCGCATCGAGCGTCTCCTCCACCTGCTGCAAGCCGATCGAGGGGTCCTCGACGTAGTCCCGTACCCGGTCGGCGTGCAGCTTAAAGAGGCCGATGGTGAATTCGGGGCGGGTATCGCGGAACATGAAGTTGTTGCGGAAAAAGTCGTTGTGCCCGTAGACGTGGGCCATGGTGAGGATCTGCAGGCACAGCGAGTTGTCGCGCATGAGGTAGGCGAGCGCGGGATCGGAGTTGATCACCATCTCGTAGGGCAGCCCCGACACGCCGTAGTGGTACAGGGTCTTCAGCCGCTCGTAGGCCTTGCCGAAGGACCAGTGCGGATACTGCGCCGGCAGGCCGTGGTAGGCCATGTAGCCCAGCATCTGCTCCGGGTCGCAGATCTCGAACTCCTGCGGGAAGTAGCTCAGGCCGAACGCCTCCACCCGCGCGCGGATACGCTCGTCCCACTGTTGCAGATCCTGAAGGGTCCAGCTCGGTGTCACGTCGCCTCCGGCCTCACGCGCCGCGCTCCGCCGTCTCGGCCTCGCGCTCGTGCGTCAGGAACTCCTTGAAGCTCGGCCAGATCTGGTCCTTGCCTTCGATCATCAGGCTGTGAAAATTCGGGGCGGTGAGCGCCTCGAACACCCGCAACAGCGATTCGCCGTAGGAACCGGAATTGAGCGGTTTGATCTCGCCGTAACCGAACAGGTTGCACACCGCGCACAGCGCCTGCGCCGCCTTGAGCGCGGCGGGGTTGTCCTGGGCCCAGTTATCGCCGTCCGAGCAATGAAACGCGTAGAGGTTCCAGAGCGTCGGGTGGTAGCGTTCCTGGATGACCTCCAGCGCCTTGAGGTAGCCCGAGGAGATCGCGGTGCCGCCGGACTCGCCCTTGGTGAAGAATTCCTCCTCGCTCACCTCGTGCGCCTGCACGTCGTGGGCGATGAACACCACCTCCACGTTGCGGTAGCGCGTGCGCACGAACTGGTAGAGCAGGAAGAAAAAGCTGCGCGCCAGGTACTTCTTCATCGTGTCCATGGAGCCGGAGGTGTCCATGATGCACAGCACCGCCGCGTTCGACTGCGGCCGGATGTCGCGCACGAGCCTGCGGTACTTGAGGTCGTCGCGGTGGAACGGAAAGCGCAGCTCCGACTCCGCCTGCGGGATGCCCGCGCGGCTCGCCACCGCGCGGCGGACGCGCGCCATCGCGGTGCGGCGCTTGTCGAGGTGGGCGCGCACGCCGACCCGGCGGAATCCCTTGCGCTTGCGCGCGCTTTCCACCTCGATCTGGCGCAGTTGCTTGCGCTCCATGTGCGGCAGGTCGAGGTCCTCGAACATGATGTCGACCAGCTCCTCGAGCGTGATGTCGGTCTCGTAATAGTCCACGCCCGGCTGCTGTCCGGGCCCGCCGCCGCCCGGGCCCTGCCCCGGCGCCGCGCCGACGGTCTGCCCCGGCCGGGTGTCGCCCGTGCCCGTGCCCACGCCGGGCGCGTCCTCGCCGAAGATGAAGCGGTACTCGCGCACCCCGCGGATCGGGACCTTGACGATCTTGTCCGGGCTCTGCCCGATGATGGACTCCTCCGCGACGATATCGGCGATATTGTGCCGGATGGCCTCGCGCACCTTGTGCCGGTGGCGCAGGCGGTCGCGCGCGCTGCGGTCGGAGCGCAGCGCCTCCGACTCGACGTACGGACGGAACACGGACTTCCCCATCGCCGCCCCGCTGCTCAGTCCTTCCAGAGATTGTTGGCGGCGTACTTGAGCACCACCTCGGCGGAGTACTCGCTGTAGCCGCGCTCGAGCAGACCCTTCACCAGATCGCCGTACTTCTTGATCTGCTCCTCGTCGCGCGTGCGCGCCTTGGTGATGACGCGGCTCATCTCGCGCACCGAGCTCATGAGCTTGCGTTCGATCGCCTCCTTGAGCGGCTCGTAGGACTTGTAGCTCACGCGCTCGCCGCGGCGACTCTTGGCCCACAGATAGGACATCACGTCCTGACGGAAACCCTGGACCGACGAGCCGATCACGGCGATCTGCTCCTCGACCGACTTCAAGAAGCCCTCGTCGGGCTGCAGCTCCTCGCCGGTGTTGCGGTCCTTGACGCGGGACTTATTGACGTAGGCCTCGGTGTGGTCGAGATAGTTCTGGAACAGGGTCTCGGCGTGCTCCTCGAACGAGTACACAAACGCCCTGGTGATCTCCTTCTCGAGGATCTCGAGGTAGGCCTTGTGCAGCGTGTCCTGCAGGAACTCGAGATACTGCTTGCGCGTGTCGTCGGGCAGGTCGGCCGCCTTGACCATGTTGATCAGCGACTCGCGCACGTTGATCGGCGTGATCCCGGCGGCGCTGTCGGCCAGCGCGTTGTCGATCGCCTTCATGATGAACCGCGGCGAGATGCCGAACATGCCCTCGCGCCGCACATCCTCCTGCAGCTCGCGCACGTTGATGCGCACGGTCTTGCCCTTTTCCACCACCTCCTCGCCGCTGTAGAGCCTGAGCTTGGTCATGAGGTCGCACTTGTTGGTGGGCTCGAGGCGCGAGAGGATCGCGAACATCGCCGCCAGCTCCAGGGTGTGCGGCGCGATGTGGGCGCGGAACTCGGACTGGTCGAGGAGCTTCTGATATATCTTGATCTCCTCCGAAAGCCTCAAGTTGTACGGCACCTTGACCACCACGATGCGGTCGAGAATCGCCTCGTTCGTCGAGTCGCTCTTGAAGCGCTGCCACTCGGCCTCGTTCGAGTGCGCCACGATGCAGGTATCCACGTACACGGTGCCGTGCCGGCCCGGGGCGGGGATGAACTTCTCCTGCGTGGCCGTGATCATGGTGTGCAGGTACTCGGCCTCGTTCTTGAACACCTCGATGAACTCGGTCATGCCGCGGTTGCCCACGTTGAAGGCCCCGTTCAGATCGAGCGCGCGTGGGTCGCCCTCGGAGTAGGTGTCGAGCTTGGAGATGTCGACCGATCCGATCAGCACCGAGGTGTCCTGATTGTTGGGATCGACCGGGGGCACCACGCCGATGCCGCGGCGGTCGTGGCGCGAAAACCCGGCGGTCGCGATGGGCACGCTCTCGTAGCGTCCCTGAAACTCCTCCTTGAGCCGGTAGCGGCACACCGGGCAGAGATCGCCCTCGATGTGCGCGTTGAGCGTCTTCTCGAACTCCGGGCGCAGGTGCTTCGGGATCAGGTGCAGCGGCTCCTCGGCCATGGGGCAGCCCTCGATCGTGTAGACCGGCGGGTTCTGCTCCAGTCCGCGCTGGATGCGCTCGATCAGCGAGCTCTTGCCGGCGCCGACCGGGCCCATGAGATACAACACCTGGCGGCTCTCCTCGCCGTGCAGCGAGGCCGAGTGGAAGTAACGCACCACCTGCGCGAGGGTGCGCTCGATTCCGAAAAATTCCTTGCTGAAGAAGGGATAGATCTTGACGGGTTCGTCACCGAACAGGCGCTTCAGGCGCGGCTCCTCGGCGTCCGTCAGCTCCCGAACACCCGGGCGGATTACCACATCATAAAGACGCGCATGCGCCAGCTTTGCGATGGCAGGGTCGGCCTTGACCCTTTCGAGATATTCGAGCAACGTCCCGCGCCATTCCAGATTCTCCTGCCTGGCGCGATCCCGCTCGATGAGTTGGGTAAACGTGGATGGGTCTTGCAGCATGGCGAAACT
>MFSU01000055.1 GCA_001785115.1 Candidatus Muproteobacteria bacterium RBG_16_65_34 | reverse complement strand
GACCTCAAGGAAGAGTTCGTGCGCGATTTCGTTTTCCCGATGTTTCGCGCCAACGCGCTGTACGAAGGCGAGTATCTGCTCGGTACCTCGATTGCCCGGCCCCTGATCGCCAAGCGCCAGATCGAGATTGCGAACAGGGTGGGCGCCGACGCCGTGGCCCATGGCGCGACCGGCAAGGGCAACGACCAGGTGCGCTTCGAGCTGGGCTATTACGCGTTGAAGCCCGACGTGAAGGTGATCGCGCCGTGGCGCGAGTGGGATCTTACCTCGCGCGCGACGCTGCTCAAGTACGCCGCAAAGCACGGTATCCCGGTGGAGATGAAACGCGGCAAGAAGTCGCCGTATTCGATGGATGCGAACCTGTTGCACATCTCTTATGAGGGCGGTGTGCTGGAAGATCCCTGGAAGGAGCCTGAAGAGAGCATGTGGCGCTGGACGGTGTCGCCGGAAAGAGCGCCCAACAAGCCGACCCATATCGAACTGACTTATAAGAAGGGCGATATCGTCGCCATCAATGGCAAGGCCATGTCACCGGCCACGGTACTCGCCACGCTCAATAAAATTGGCGGCGCCAATGGCGTCGGCCGCACCGATATCGTCGAGAACCGTTACGTCGGCATGAAGTCGCGCGGCGCCTACGAGACCCCCGGCGGGGCAATCCTGTTGAAAGCGCACCGCGCGATCGAGTCCATCACGCTCGACCGCGAGGTGGCGCACCTCAAGGACGACCTCATGCCGCGCTATGCCGCCCTCATCTACAACGGCTACTGGTGGAGCCCGGAGCGGCGGATGCTTCAAGAGATGATCGACGCCTCGCAGAAAACGGTGAACGGGGTGGTGCGGCTCAAGCTCTACAAGGGCAATGTCACGGTCGTCGGCCGCAAGTCCGATACCGACAGCCTGTTCGATCCCGGCATCGCCACCTTCGAGGAGGACCGAGGGGCGTATAACCAGAAAGACGCCGAAGGTTTCATCCGGCTCAACGCCCTGCGGCTGCGGATCGCGGCCCGTAAAAGGCGCAAGAAATAGCCAGCCGTCCGGAAAAACGGTCTTTTCGGCCGGAATTCAGCGGCAATTCAGCAAGTCCGCGCTATACTTCCAGCATAAGCACATATATAAAAAGGCAACATAACCGTGCCGTCATCGGGGGATGGGCATGGTTTCTACCAAGACGTGACATAAGCCGAGGGGTGCCGGTGGTTTCGTCCTGTCCCTATACCGATCGGACTTCGTCGCCGCGGGCTGGAACCGCGCCATGAAGACGGATACTGCTTCTACACCGCCGGGTCTGTCGCCGGCGGTGCGGCTGTACGCCGAGCAGGTCAAGCTGCTCTATGCCAATCTTCCGCTCGGCGTCGCCGCCGGGCTGCTCAACGCCCTTATCCTGGCGTTCGTTCAGCGGAGTGTCATCTCGCCCGCGGTGCTCGCCGTCTGGCTCGGGGCCATCGTGGTGCTCAGCGCCTCCCGCTTCGCCCAGGCCCAAGCCTATCGGCGCGCCGCGCCGGCGCCGCATGAGGTGGGGCGCTGGGGCTTTTGGTATACCGTCGGTGCGGGGCTCTCGGGCGCGATCTGGGGTTCGGCGGGGGTGCTCCTCTTCCCGGCGGACCTCGCGCATCAAACCTTCGTGATCTTCGTGCTCGCCGGCATGACCGCGGGCGGCGTGGTCGTGTTCTCCGCGCACATCTGGACCGCCTATGTCTTCTTCATGCCGACGCTGTTGCCGCTTACCGTGCGGCTCTTCGTCGAGGGCCACGACACGCACCTCGCCATGGGCGCGATGTCGATGCTCTTTTTCCTGCTCATGGTGGTCACCGCGCGGCGCATGTACGAAACCACGCTGACCTCGCTCAAGTTGCGGTTCGAGAACACCGACCTCGTCGCCTATCTCGAGAAAGAGAAGGAGGCGACGGAGAATCTCAATCGCGAGCTGGTGAAGGAGATCAACGCGCGCGCACGCATCGATGAGGGTCTACGGGAGAGCGAGGGCCGTGTCCGCGCCGTCGTCGACAACGTCCTCGACGGCATCATCACGGTCAACGAGGACGGCACGCTGGAGTCCATGAACCCGGCCGCCGAACGCCTCTTCGGTTACGCCCGGGACGAGGCGATCGGGCGGCACTTCAAGATGCTCATGCCCGAGGCGGAGCGCGAGGAATACAACGATTACCTCGGCGCCCATCTCAACGTCGGCGACGGCAAGATGATCGGTTTCGGGCTCGAGGTCACGGGCCAGCGCAGTGACGGGACCATCTTCCCGATGGAGCTCGGCGTGAGTCGCATGCAGATCGGCCGGCGCCAGCTCTTCATCGGCATGGTGCGCGACATCACCCAGCGCAAGGAGGTCGAGCACATGAAGAATCAGTTCATCGCCGCCGTGAGCCATGAACTGCGCACGCCGCTCACCTCCATGCAGGGCTCGCTGAGCCTGCTCGCGGAGGGTGTGGGCGGGGATCTCCCCGAGCGCGGACAGTCGCTGCTGACGATCGCGCGCAACAATGTCGAGCGCCTCGTGCGTCTCGTCAACGACATTCTGGATGTGAACGACATCCAGTCCGGACGGATTCGGCTTCACTTAAGGCCTGTGGATCTCACCGCGCTCGTCGAGCGCGCGGTCGATGCGAATCGCGCGCAAGCCGCGGAGCGGGGTGTGCGCCTCGCGCTCAGGAACGGGCCGGGTGCGGCGCGGGTGCAGGCCGACGGCGAGCGGCTGCTGCGCGTGCTGCAGCACCTGCTCTCCAACGCAGTCAAATTCTCGCCGGCCCGGGGCGCGGTCGAGATCGAGGTGCGGCGCGTGGACGCGGCGATCCGCGTCTCGGTGACCGATCGCGGGCCCGGCATTCCCGAGGAGTTTCGCGAGCGCATCTTCCAGGCGTTCTCGAAGGCGCCTTCGGATAACGCCCCGTCCCAGGACGGCGCCGGTCTGGGACTCGGCCTTGCACGCGCCGTTGTCGAGCTGCACGGGGGGCGCATCGGCTATACATCCGAACCCGGGGCCGGCACGCATTTTTTCTTCGAACTGCCGCAGTGGCAAGATAAACCCGTGCCGGTCTCCGCGGGGCGGTGAGAAGTCAGGGGTCAGGGGCGAGGGGTCAGGGGTCAGGACCGAGGAGTTTAGGCTGATAGCTGATTGCTCCGACTCACCGATCACGGATCACGAACCATGAGCTTCAAAAACATCGAAGTCAAAAAGAAGGCGAATATCTACCACGACGGGCGGGTGACCTCCCGCACGCTCATCACCTCCGAGGGCGAGATGAAGACCCTGGGCGTGATGCTCCCCGGCACCTACCGCTTCAGCACCCAGGCCCCGGAGCGGATCGAGATCACGCAGGGGCATTGCCGCGTCAAGCTCGCCGACAAGCAGGTCTGGAGCGATTATCAGGCCGGACAGGACTTCTCAGTGCCCGTGAATTCGCATTTCGAGATCGAGGTCGTGGATCTGCTGGACTACGTTTGTCACTTTGGGTAGCAAAAAAAGACAGCCAATAGCCAATAGCCTATAGCCGATAGCTAACGGCCAAAGGCTAACGGCTATAGGCTATAGGCTATCGGCCGATTCACCTCTCCCCACGGCCATCAGCCGGTGCAGGATGGCCTCCTCTTCATCGAGGATAATCCCAAGCGAGGCCGCCACCCGCTCGTTCACGGCCACGGCAAAATACTTCGGGTATTGCGGCGCGGGCAGGGCCCAGCCGTTGGCGGCCATCCGGCCGAGCACCTCCGCGATCTGGCGCCCGATCTGCTGCGGCGTGGAGTAGACCGCGATCAACGCCCCGGCCTCGACGTAGGCTCGCGAAAGACCCACGACCGGCACCTTGTAGCGGTAGGTCGTGAGCAGCAGGTGATGGATCGTGGCGCCGCTGAACACCACGGGATCCGCCACCGATAGCAGTACGTCGCTGTCGTCGAGCAGCCGGTTGAGCGCGCCGATGAGCTCACCTTCCTCGGAGATCGTTTCGACGCTCAAGGACAGAGACCGCTCGCGCGCCGCCGCGCGCAGCTCGCCCAGTTGTTGCCGCGAACTCGGGCCGAGGACGACCGCCACGCGCTTATGCCGCGGGAGCGCGACCCGGACCAGATCGAGCTGTCGGTCGACAGGCTGGTCTAAAAAAATGGCGGAGCGGTGCCGCACGGCCGCCTGCCCGTGGGCGAGCTCGGTGAAGGCAAGCCGCGGGATGAGGGTGTGCAGCAGTGGAGCGCGTGGATACAGGGTTGCGATCTGTCGCGCCGCCTGCGCGCCCACGGTTACGATCAGGTCGGGTTTGCGTCCCGCCCGGTCCTCGCCCGCGCGCGTCGTTGCCTCGGCGAGTGTCATGATCTCGAGCGCCGGGGCGCCGCGTTTCTGTGCCAGCGCGGATTTCACCGTGTCCGCGACCTCGCCGTAGGCCCCGCGCTCCTGGCTCAAGACGATCCAAACCGCCGCGGCGGTAGCGGCGCGGCTCGGGGCGACGGTCGCAAGGACCGCGAGCAAAAACACGAGCAGGCGCCCGCGCAACCCGCGCGACTCCATGCGTTGCGCCGCAGCCGTACCAGGGGAAAAGTTCGGACGCATACGCGAAGGTTACCGGCCTAGCGGAGCTCGGCGCTCAGGTTGAGGAGGTAGCGCCGGTGGAAGAGGAGCTTATTATCGAAATCGAAATAGTCGCCGGAGAGGTTCTGGCCGACGAGCGCAATCTCGCCGCGCAGGCCGCCGGCGCGCAGCCGGTAGGCCAGGCGCAGGTTGAGGATGTCGTAGACGCCGGTATCGTCACCGCCGCTGAAGAACGCCATGTTGCCGATCCTGTGGTAGGTCAGACTGGCCTCCAGATGCTCGGGGAAGCGGTGAATGACGAGGAGGCTGCGGGTATGCCGGGGCGTCGACGGCGCGATGTCGACATAGGTCGGGGGCGTCAGGTCCGTGAGCATACGGCCGCGCTGGCGCGCGTAGGCGTCGGCGTAGATGAATTGGGTGCGGGGCGCCGGACGGAATTTCACCTGTAGCTCGGCGCCGTAGGTGTCGGTGTCGCCGTCGTTGCGGAACACGTAGTACGGGTCGAACGGGACGGTGGTGGTGTCTTTCGCCGCGGTGAGGACATCGCGAATCTCTTCGCGGTAGATCTTAACATCCAGCGCGAGCCCGTGCGCCGGAAATTCTCCGAGATAGCCGAGCTCGTAGGAACCGATGCGCTCCGGCGAAAGCGCCGTATCGCCGAGGTATTGCCGGTCGAGCACAAAGCCGCTGTCGAGCTTTACGCTCGTGTTCGCCCGATGCTCGAACAGCGACGGGGCGCGGACGGCCTCGGAGTAGCTCGCGCGCAGGGTGTGATGGCGCGCGAGATGGTGGTTGATCGCGATGCGCGGCGAGACATGACCGCCGTCGGTGTCGCCATACTCATACAGGGCGCCGGCATTGAGGAGCCAATCGGGTGCGAGCCGCCACTCGGCGTTGGCGAACAGGCGGTACAGACGGCTGTCGATGAGGTCGGGGGCGCCGAACCAGCCCTCGCCGCTTGTCCGGTCGAGCCGTGCCTCCGCGCCCCAGACCAGGCGCGTATCCCGGCGCGGCCGCACGGTATGCTGAAACTCGAGATCGTAGCGCTCGGAGAGCAGATCCTGGATGTAGGTCACGAGCGGGGCGTTGACGGGAATGCGGGTCGTGTCGGAGGTGCGGAAATAGTTGTGGTAGAACTGAAGGTTGACGTCCTCGTCGGCGGTGAGCGTCCGTCGCCAGCGAATCTGCTCGAAGTGATTGGAAGCCTGCACCTTGCGCGCGGGATCGAAGAGGTCGCCTTCGACGCCGTCGCCGCGCGCACCGCCGTTGTAGCCGAGCTGGAACTCGAGCTGGTCCCGGTTCGACGCGCGGTAGTCGGTGCGGAAGGTGGCGATCGAAATCCGTTTTTCGTCCACGAGATTGTCGAAGCCCTCGTCCGTGCGGTAGCTCAAGGTGCCGCGGTAGCTCACATCGTCCGAACCGCCGCCGTAGCGCAGCACCCCCTTACGGGTCTGTTCGTCGCCCGCGGTCAGTTTCGCGAATGTCCCCTGGTCGTCGGCGGCGTGGCGCGTGACGATGCTGACCACCGCGGAGAAGGCATTCGCGCCGTAGGCGGCGCCGTTCGGGCCGCGGATCACCTCGATGCGCTCGATGTCCTCGAGGGCGAGCGGCAGATCGTTCCACAGCACGCCGCCGAAGGCCGCGTTGTACACGGAGCGGCCGTCGATGAGCACCTGGAGCCGCCGGGAGTAGGCGTCGCTCGCGCCGTGGTAGGTGACGGCGACGAGGGAGCTGTGGGTATGACCGACCTGGAAGCCCGGCACGAGCCGCAACACATCGGGGAGGTCGAGCGCGCCGGAGGCCTCGATCATCTGCCGGTCGATCACGGTGATCGAGGCGGGTGACTCCGACAGCGGCTGGGACAACCGCGTTGCGCTCAGCACGACCGGAACTTCGCCGAGAAACACCGCTTCGGTGAGCGGGACCGGGACCGTTTCCTCGGCGTGGAGGGCCGGGACGACGGCGAGCAGGACGGCCGCCGCGCGCAGCACGCACGCGGCGAAGTATCCCGCGCGGGCCGTGGGCGCCGCTCGCTCCTTTATTATCTTGCCGGGCGAAGGGGCGCGGAAAAAGCAGGCTACACCGCAGAGCTGGAAACAGCAGCGCATGGCTTACCCTCCCTCATTTATTTTGCGACGGCGCGTATACTAACGGATCGCACACTCCGTATGAACCGAATGAACCCCGGCGCAGCCGCATGCCCGACCACCAACCCCGCGCGCGCTGCGCGGGCGATGAAACCCCATGGGCCAGCCTGAGCTGATTCTGCTCGTGAATCGTCCGGCCCTGGAACCGGCGCCGGCGCACGAGCCTTCGGTCGAGGGCCCGGAGGCGGTCGCCCGGAGCGTCGCGCCGCGGTTACACGCGGCGGTGGAGCTCGCCGTCTCCAACTGGCCGGGCGAGGTATTTCTCGGTGTCGCACCCGACCTGGAACCTGGGATGTTTCGGGACTTGGAGCGGGAGTTTTGCGTGAAGCTCATCCGCCAGGCCGAGCGCGATCCGGGCGCTCGCATGCTCAGCGCCTTGCGCGCAGGCATCGCCCGTCAGGGTGCCGCCGCCCTCATGGGTTGCGGCATGCCGCAGGGCCGCTGGGACGTGCTCGATCAGGCCAACGACTGGCTGGCCTACGGACGCAACGTCCTGGGTCCCACCGAGGACGGCGGCTATTACCTCATCGGGC
>MFSU01000054.1 GCA_001785115.1 Candidatus Muproteobacteria bacterium RBG_16_65_34 | reverse complement strand
ACCAGGACGGCCAGTGCGCCGTGTTCCGCACCCGCGGCAACCGCTACGGGCACATCGTGCTGCGCGGCGGTAACGGCCGGCCGAACTACGATTCCGTCTCCATCGCCCTGGCCGAGAAGGAGCTCTCGGCGGCGAAGCTCCCGCGCAACATCGCCGTGGACTGCTCGCACGGCAACTCCAACAAGGACCCGGCGTTGCAGCCGCTGGTCGCCGAGAACTGCGTCAACCAGATCCTGGAGGGAAACGAGTCCATCGTGGCGCTGATGCTCGAAAGCAATCTGAACTGGGGCAACCAGCCGATCCCCGAAGATCTGAAGCAGCTTAAATACGGCGTCTCGGTGACCGACGCCTGCATCGACTGGGCGACGACCGAGAAGCTTCTGCGCCAGGCGCGCGCGAAACTGAAGGATGCGCTGCCGCAGAGGCTGGCGCAAAGCTCCGCCCGGCTCGCGTGATCCGCGGTCAAGATTTGACCGGTTTGCGCGAATGGTTTAATTAGGGAGCGCTGGAAAAGATTGTCGCCGGGGCCGGCAAGTAGAGGCCATATCAAATGCGAACACCGCCAACCGCAGATGAAAGCAGATTTTGACCGATGAACGCTATATTCCGATCTGCGTTCATCCGCGCTCGTTATCCGCGTTCATCTGCGTTCCGAATTATTACAAAGTGTTTCTGAGGAAGCTGCTGGTCATTTGCCAATAACCCGGAGGAGCCATGCCCCAGACCAAGATCCTGCTCGACGAGTCCGAGATCCCGACCCACTGGTACAACGTCGTCGCCGACATGCCGAACCCGCCGGCCCCGCCGCTCGGGCCGGACGGCAAGCCGATCGCGCCGCAGGCGCTCGGCGCGATCTTCCCCGAGGCGATCATCATGCAGGAGGTATCGGGCGAGCGCTGGATCCCGATCCCCGAGGCCGTGCGCGAGATCTACCGGCTCTGGCGCCCGAGCCCGCTCTATCGCGCGCATCGCCTCGAGCAGGCGCTCGGAACGCCGGCGAAGATTTTTTATAAATACGAGGGCGTGAGCCCCGCCGGATCGCACAAGCCCAATACCGCGGTCGCGCAGGCCTATTACAACAAGCAGGCGGGCATCAAGCGCCTCGCCACCGAAACCGGCGCCGGGCAGTGGGGCTCGTCGCTCGCGTTCGCGGGGCAGATGTTCGGGCTCGAGGTGCGCGTCTACATGGTCAGGGTGAGCTACGAGCAGAAGCCCTTCCGCCGCTCGATGATGCAGACCTGGGGCGCCGAGGTGTTCGCCAGCCCGAGCGACAAGACCGAGTCCGGCCGCAAGATCCTGGCGGCCGATCCGAAGAGCCCGGGCTCGCTCGGAATGGCCATCTCCGAGGCGGTGGAGGAGGCGGCCGGGCGCAAGGATACGAACTACAGCCTCGGGAGCGTGCTCAACCACGTGCTGCTGCATCAGACGATCGTCGGGCTCGAGGCGAAGAAACAGATGGAGAAGGCGGGCGAATACCCGGACGTGGTGATCGCCTGCTGCGGCGGCGGCTCGAACTTCGGCGGCATCGCGTTCCCGTTCTTCGCCGACAAGGCCGCGGGCAGGAAGCTGCGGCTGGTGGCGGTCGAGCCGACCTCGTGCCCGACGCTCACGAAAGGCAAATACGCCTACGACTTCGGCGACACCGTGGGACTCACGCCGCTCCTGAAGATGTACACCCTGGGGCACGATTTCATGCCCCCGGGCATTCACGCCGGCGGCCTGCGCTACCACGGTGACTCGCCGCTTGTGTCGCAGCTCTATCACGAGGGTCTCATCGAGGCGGTCGCGGTGCCGCAGCTTGCGACCTTCGAGGCGGGCGTGCAGTTCGCGCGCGCCGAGGGCATCCTGCCGGCGCCCGAGTCGAACCACGCCGTCCGCGTGGCGATCGACGAGGCGCTCGCGTGCAAAAAGAGCGGCGAGAAGAAAACGATCCTCTTCAACCTCTCCGGCCACGGCCACTTCGACATGGCCGCCTACGACAAGTACTTCAGCGGCGAGCTCGAGGACTACAGCTACCCCGAGGCGGCGGTGGCCGAGTCGATGAAGCGGCTGCCGAAGGTAGGCTGAGAAACACACAGCGCAGTCCGCATACCCGGACGCGGCGGGCGCGCCGCGTTTCGGGTATGATACGGCGCTCCCGATCCGGCGGATGCCCGCTCGCAAGGCGCGACACACCATGAAGAAGTTTCTCGTCATCTCGGCCCTGGGCAAGGACCAGTCGGGGATCGTCAAGCAGTTGTCCAAGGCGATCCTCGACAGCGGTTGCAACGTCGAAGACAGCCGCATGACGGTCCTGGGTGGAGAGTTCGCCCTGATCGAGCTCATCTCCGGCCATTGGAGCGCGGTCGCGAAGCTCGAGAACCAGCTCCCCGCGCTCGAGAAGAAACTCGAGCTCACGATCGTCGCCAAGCACACCGAGCCGCGCGCGACGCGCAAGGACATGGTGCCGTACATGGTGGATGTCGTGGTCATGGATCACCCCGGCATCGTGCACGACGTCGCCGAGTTCTTCGCCGGCCGGAACATCAATATCGAGGAACTGAGCAGCTGGACCTATCCGGCGGCGCACACCGGTACACCGATGTTCTCGCTCAACATGACCATCAGCGTCCCGGCCGATCTCAACATCGGCCGGTTGCGGCAGGAGTTCACCGAGTTCTGCGATTATCTCAACCTGGACGCGACTCTGGAGCCGTCGCGGCAGTAGGAACATCTGATTTATGAGTTTTCGCCGCAGAGAACGCGGAGCACGCAGAGAAAAAGCTGTTTATATGATGTAACCGCAGATAAACGCAGATGAACGCAGATTTGGAACGGGATGGAAAGAATTGAGCGCAGCCTATCCGCGTTTTTCGGCGTTCATCTGCGGTTCCGGTTCTTTATTTCCTTAGCGGGCCGCGCTAAGGGCGGGCCTTCGTCTCGTCGCGCCGCGCCGCCACACGACTCGGCTCTCCGGCGAGCAGCTCGCCCACCGTCACGAACTCGAAGCCGCGCCGGCGCAGCTTGGCGACGATCTCGGGTAGCGCCGCGGCGGTGTGCCAGCCGCGGCGGTTGATGTGCATCACCACGATCGAGCCGGGCTTCGCCATCGTCGTGACGTATTCGACGAGCTTCGCCTTGCTCGCCCGCGGGTCGGAATCGCCCGCGGCGAGATCGAACTGCACGGTGGTCAGTCCCGTCTCGGCCGCGAGCCGGACGGTGCGCTCATCGATCTCGCCATAGGGCGCGCGGAACAGCGTCGCGTGTCGGCCGGTGATCGTATACAGCACATCCTGGGTCCACACGAGCTCCTGCCGCAGCCGCTCGTCGGATACCCGCGGCATGTGCGGATGCAGAAAGCTGTGGTTTCCGAGCTCGAGCTGCGGGAGCGATGCGAGATAGCGCGTCTGCTCCGGGTGCTCCTCCATCCACTTGCCGCCGAGAAACAGCGTCGCCGGCACATTCATCTCGGTCAGTACCTTGACGATGCGCTCGTCGTAACGGCTCGGCCGTTCGGTCGAGCAGGCGTCGAAGGTGAGCGCGATGCGCTTCGGGCGCCGCGGCCCGCGGGCGATGACGACGGGCGCGACCGGATCGAGGAACGGCGCCGCCGTCACCTTCATCCCCGGCGGCGCGTAGGGTAGGATGACCTCCGGCCCCGAGTCCGATTCCGGCTCGGCGTCCGTGACGCAGCCTGCGGCCAGGGCGAGCGGCAGGAGCAGAAGCGCGCAGCGCACGCCGCGGAAACGGCGCGGACATTTCACCGCCGCGGGCGGCATGGAGTTAGGTGTGACTTTTTTCACAATGTGTTTGCGCACTGCCCCTGTTGTCATTCTAGTCTATGCGCGAGACTTGCAAGGGCCGGTTGCGGGGAAACGTTTTACAATGCGCGACCACACCGGCATATCCGCGTTTTCCCGATAGGGGCCTTCATGGTGACACTCTTTTCCGGTTTTAAGTTGCGCGCGCTCACGTTGCGCAACCGCGTTTTCGTCTCGCCCATGTGCCAGTACTCGGCCGTCGACGGCGTGCCGAACAACTGGCACCTGGTGCACTACGGCTCCCGCGCCGTGGGCGGCGCGGGGCTCGTCATGCTGGAGGCGAGCGCGGTCTGCGCCGAGGGCCGCATCTCGCCCTACGACCTCGGTCTTTGGAATGACGCGCAGCGCGAGGCGTTCATTCCGATCGTGCGGTTCATCAAGGAGCAGGGCGCGGCGCCGGCGATCCAGCTCGCGCACGCCGGCCGCAAGGCCTCGACCGGCGCCCCGTGGGACGGCGGCGGTTCCATGTCGCCGGAGAAGGGCGGCTGGCGGCCGCTCGCGCCGAGCGCCGTGCCGTTCACGAGCGCGCATGCGATACCGCAGGCCTTGACCCAAACCGTAATCGAGACGGTCGTGTGCCAGTTCGAAGCCGCGGCGCGCCGTGCCGATGCCGCGGGTTTCGAGGTCGTCGAGGTGCACATGGCGCACGGCTATCTGCTGCACGAATTTCTGTCGCCGCTTACGAACAGGCGCACCGACGAATATGGCGGGAGCCTCGAGAACCGCGCGCGCCTGCCGCTTGCGGTCGCGCAAGCGGTGCGCGCGGCGTGGCCCGCGCACAAGCCGCTGTTCGTGCGCCTGTCCGCGACCGACTGGGTCGAGGGCGGCTGGGATCTCGCGCAGTCGATCCAGCTTGCGAAGTGGCTCAAGGCGATCGGCGTGGACTTCATCGACTGCTCGAGCGGCGGCCTCATCGCCGAGGCGCAGATCCCCGCGGGTCCGGGCTTCCAGGTGCCGTTCGCCGCGGCCATCCGCCGGGAGGCCGATATCGCCGTCGGCGCGGTGGGGCTCATCACCGAGGCGTTCCAGGCCGAGCAGATCGTCGCGACCGGCGAGGCCGACGCGGTGCTGTTGGCGCGCGAGCTGCTGCGCGATCCCTATTGGCCGCTGCGCGCGGCGCGGACGCTCAACGCCGAGACCGCTTGGCCGAGACAGTATCTGCGCGCTAAGCTGTGACGGCGCGGCTTCATCGGACTGAAAAGACGTGAAAGGAGACGAACATGTGGAATAACCTGGCCCGGGCTTTGTCGATCGCGGTGCTCGCCGTAGGCGGATTGGCGGGGTATCTCTTCTGGGACGACGCCAAACAGCGCGAGCACCTGGAGGAGGCGCAGGCGCAGAACCAGGAGCTCGTCCATGAGGGCGCGCGCCTCAAGGAGCAGGTCGGTTATCTCAGCCAGCGCCTGGAGCAGGACATCGCCAAGGTTTCGAATGAAAAGCAGGAAGAGCTGACGCGGCTCGCCAAGACCCACGACGAGATGGTGGAGAGTCTCAAGCAGGAGATCGCGGCGGGCGAGATCACCATCACGCGCCTGGCCGACCGGCTCTCGGTCAAGATCGTCGACAAGATTCTCTTCCCCTCGGGCGAGGCCGCGATCGGCGACGAAGGCGGCAAGGTGCTCGCGCGCGTGGCCAAGGTGATCGCCGGCGTGAAGGACAAGGTGATCCGCATCGAGGGGCATGCCGACAACGTGCCCATCGGCAAGCATCTGGTGGACCGCTTCGCGACCAACTGGGAGCTCTCGACCGCGCGCGCCACGACCATCGCGCGGTTTTTGCAGGAGAACACCAAGATCGACCCGACCGCGTTCGAGGCGGTGGGCCTCGGAGAATATCATCCGGTGGCGGACAATCGCAGCGCCAAGGGGCGCAGCCAGAACCGGCGCATCGAGATCATTCTCTACCCGCGCGTGCGCACGCTCGCGAAAGAGCTGCCGGCCAAGCCCGGCAAGCGCGGTGCTCCGTGAATGCGACCGTGCCGGCGCGCGCGGTGCCCTGAATGAGCCTTGCCGAGCGACCCGCGGCGGTTCGCGTTGCCGCCGACCCGCCCGACGGCCCGCTGAGGCGCGGGCGTGCAAGGCTCCTCGCGCTGCGCAAATATCCCTTCCCCTGGCGCGCGGGCAACCGCTTCGAGCTGCTCAAGGACGGCCGGGAGTTCTTCCCGCGCATGCTCGAGGAGATCGAGCGGGCGCGCCGCCACATCCTGCTCGAGATCTATCTGTTCGAGTCGGGCGCGGTCGCCGCGCGCTTCATCGACGGCTTCACGCGCGCCGCGGCGCGCGGCGTGACCGTGAAGCTCCTGCTCGACGATTTCGGCGCGCTCAAGCTCGCGGCGCGCGATCGCGCGCGGCTGGCGCAGTCCGGGGTGGAGCTGCTGTTTTACAATCCGCTCCAGTACCGCAAGCTCCTGGGCAACATGTTCCGCGACCATCGCAAGCTTCTGATCGTCGACGGCGAGGTAGCGTTCGTGAGCGGTGCGGGGATCACCGACGATTTCGATTCGCCCGTGCGACCGGAGTCGAGTTGGCGCGAGACCGCGGTGCGCATCGCGGGGCCGGTGCTCGCCGACTGGCAGGAGCTTTTTCAGCGCGTCTGGAACCGCCATGCCGCGGCCCCGGTGACGCTTGCCGCGCCCGCGCTCGCGGCGCACGCCGAGGGCATGCTCGGGCGCGTCGCGACCACGAGCGCCCTGGTGGTCCAGGACATCAAACGTTCGCTCTACACCCGCGTGCGACGCGCGCAGGCGCGCGTGTGGATCGCGACCGCCTATTTCGCGCCCTCGCGCAAGGTGCGCCGGGCGCTCATCCACGCCGCCGGCCGCGGCGTGGAGGTGCGGTTGCTCCTGCCTGGGGCGTATACCGACCATCCGGCGGTGCGTCACGCGGGCAGGCGCTTCTACAGCGGTCTCCTGCGCCACGGCGTGCGCATCTACGAGTACCAGCCGCGGTTCCTGCACGCCAAGACCTTGCTGTGCGATGACTGGGTGTCGATCGGATCGAGCAATCTCGACCGCTGGAACCTGCGCTGGAACCTGGAGGCCAATCAGGAGATCGAGGACACCGCCTTCGCCGCGGCGGTGCGCGCCATGTTCGAGGAGGATTTCCGCGCAGGCCTCGAGATCCGCTACGAGGACTGGCGCCGCCGGGGTCTGCGCGCGCGGTTGCGCGAACAGCTCTGGGGAAGGGTGGATATGTGGCTAGAGGCCCTCGGCCGGCGGCGCGCGCGATAGTTTCACCGCAGAAATCGCAGAGAGCGCAGAGAAAAGCGAAGTGGATAGGATTAGAGGGGTAAGGGGTGATGGGTTTTGAGCCGATAGCTGATTGCTGATAGCTGATAGCTCCGACTCACGATTCACAATTCACGTTTCTGGAGACAACATGATGCGAGTCTCACCATACCTTATTAGCTTCGCGCGGTTGCGTCGCGGCTGGATGCGTGCGTTCCCGGTGGTCGCCGTGGCGGGCGCGCTGCTCGGTGCGTGCGCCGCGCCGGCTGGACCTGCCACGTCGCGTGCCTCCGATCCGCTATTGCCGCGGCTTGCGCTCGGCGACTCGCCGCGCCTCGGAAGCCCCGCGGCCACGATCGCGATCGTTGAGTTCTCGGACTACCAGTGCTTCTACTGCCAGGGTTTTCATGCGCGCGAGTTCCCGCGTCTCAAGCAGACGTATGTCGACACCGGCGTTGTCCAGTATATCCACAAGGATTTCCCGCTCGTGAAGCTCCACACACAGGCGGCGCCGGCGGCGATCGCCGCCCGCTGCGCCGGCGCGCAGGGCCGGTTCTGGGAGATGCGTCACGAGCTCTATGTCAACACCAAGCTGAACGACGGGCTTTATTCATCGCTGGCGAAAACCCTCGGGCTCGACGTACGCGCATTTCAGACCTGCCTCGCCGATGTCGCGCCGCGGCAGGCGATTTACCGCGATGTGGAGGAGGGCGTCCATCTCGGCGTCGACAGCACGCCCACGTTCCTGTTGGGCACGATCGAGGGGGACACGATCAAGATCGTGCGCACCGCCGCGGGCACGCCGGAGTTCGAGGTCTTCGCCCGGGAGATCGAGGCCCTGCGCAAGCCGTAGCCCGCGGAGCAAAACCCGGTTCACCACAGAGGACACAGAGAAAAACAAAATAGACAGGATTAACAGGATTTACAGGATTAGTTCAAAATTCTTTAATTTTGTAGATCCTTTGTTAATCTTGCGGCTCCTGTCCACCTTATTTTCTCTGTGCCCTCTGTGCTCTCTGTGGTGATCAAACTTATTACGGTAGTCGTTGAAGCGACGTCGCGCGTTCAGCGCGCGACGCGCTTGAGTTCGTAGCCCGAATAGCGCAACCGCTCCTCGTCCCCGCGCCGCACGACCTCGATTGTCTCGCCCATCAGCCAACCGTTGCCCTGGATCACCAGTTCGGTGTCGCTGACGGGTTTGACCGGCACGCGCGCCGCGAGCCCGAACCAGCCCGGCAGACGGTAGTAAAAGTGCAGGAATCCCTCTTCGTACCGCAATTCGAGCGCGTGCAGCTCGATAAGATCCAGGAGCAGGTCGCGTTCCGCCGGCTCGTACTCCCCGAGCCGCGCGCGCCACGCCTCGGGCAGCGGCTCGGGCTCGATGCGATCCGCGAGGCGATACAGGTGGTCCTTGTAGTGCAAGAGCAAGAGATCGCGGCCCGCGATGCGCGCCGGCTGCACGCGCACTTCTTTAAGCACCTTGATCGGGATCGGAATGAAACCGAGCAGGCGGTACCCCACGCTGAGCCGCCCGTCCGGCTCAGGCTCGAGCGCGAGGGTCTTGCCGAGGACATTCGCGCGGACGCGCTCCTCCTCCGCCGTGACCCGGATCAGGCCGAGCAGGCCGGCGTAGTGGCCGTTCAGCTCATCGGGCGTCGGCGGCGGAACCGCGGGGGCCGCTGCGTGCGGCCGGGGCTCGGGCGGTTCGGTTGCGCGCGCCTCGAGCGCCGTCTCGAGAAGGCGGGTACTGACGCGCTCGATGAGGCGCGAGCCGGTAGAGGAGTTGGCGATCACCACTACGCCCAGTTTTTGGTCAGGCGCAATGAGGATGCGGCCGCGGCCGGTGAGGCTGGTGTCGCTCTGCCAGGCGATGCGGTCGGCGCGATCGAGCCGCACGCCCGAGAGCCGCAGCCCCAGGCCCACGCGGTTATCGAGATCGAGCGCGACACGCTCGTTTTGCGGCCGCAGCATCTCGGCCACGCTGCGCGCGCTGAGCACGCGCCGGCCCTCGATCTCGCCCTCGCGCAGCAGCAGGGTGAGGAAGCGCCCGAGCTCGATCGCGCTGCTGTAGAGTCCGACCGCGGGTGTATCGCGTGCCGCGAGCGCCTCGATCTCTTTCTTCCCGCGCCAATAGCTCGCAGCGAGCAGCGCGGGGTCGACCCCGGCGCGCGCGAACGACGACGCGCGCATGCCGAGCGGTGCGAGCAACCGCTCCTCCATGGCGCGGGTGAACTCCTGGCCGGTTTTCACCTCGATGAGTCGTCCGAGCACGTCATATCCAAGATCGGACGGATCGTGGACATGGTCGGGCGGATACGCGGCGTGCTCGTCCTTGAGACTTGCCACCAGCTCGGTGAGCGGTTGCGGGGTCCATATCCCCTTAAAGCGCGCGGCGGGCAGCCCCGCATGGTGCGTGAGCAGGTTGCGCGGCGTGATCGGGGCGCCGGAGGCGAAGCGCGACTCCAAGGAGAATTCGGGGAGATATTTTCCGATCGGCAGATCGAGCTCGATGGCGCGCTGCTCGGTGAGCTGCATGACCGCGGCGGCGGTAAGCGGCATCGTCAGCGCGCCGACGGGGTAGATCGTCTCGGCGCGCGCCGGCACGCGTTTCTCGACATCCGCGTAACCGAAGCCCGCGGCCCAGACGATCCCATGCTCGTCCACCAGCGCCAGACTCAAGCCCGGGACATGTTCCGACTCGCGCTCGTCCTCAATGAGGGCCGTGACCGCCCGTTTGACCGGTTCGATCTCGGTCTCGGACGGCGCGGCGACGGCTGCGGTTGGAAGCCAAAGCAATACGCCGGCGGCGAGCAGGATGCGGGAGATTGCCAAAATCATTTTTCGTCCAGGGCGATTTGCGGCGCTGCTTCTTTCGGCGCGGGATTATGGCTCAGTCGGGCCGCGCCGGTGCGCCGGGATTCGGTGTGGCGCTGAAGCTCGGGAAAGAAGGCGCGGAACTGATTTTCGAGTTCCGAATAGTTGCGCTCGAGCTCCTGCACGCCGCCGGCGAACGCCGCGGCCCGGGGAAAACGGTGGAAGCGCCGGGCGATGCCGTTCAACGCCGCATCCACCGCCCAAAGCTCGGCGTACGAGCCGAGCCAGTCGTCGGCGCGCATGTGCGGGAGGATGCGCTGGAGTCGCTCGGGAAAGCTTGCGCGCCGCGGCCACAGGATGCCGTAGACGCCTTCGGTGAACTCCGCGAGCGGCGTGGGGCAGAACTCCGCCCAGCGGCGCGCGAGGAAGTGATCGTAGAACACGTCCACCAGGATGCCGGCGAAGCGCCGCCGCGGCGGGCTCACGAGCGCACGGCTCGCGCGCACGGTCGGGTGCGCGTCCGTAAAGCGGTCGATGTCGCGGTGCAGAAGAATGCCGGCGCGCACCGCCGGACTGTACTGCGGGCCGACCGCGCCTTTGACGAAGTCGCCGAGCAGCCCGCCGATCATCGCCTCGGGCGATTCGCGGGACAGAAACAGGTGGGCGAGGTAGTTCATGCGGCAACGCGGCGGATCGGATGCGTATAGTCACATAATAGGTGGTGCGATGAAAACCGCTCCCGTTTTAATTATTGGCGAAAGCGCCGCGCAACGGAACGCGGCCATAAATATTTTTTAATTGAATTCTCCCGCCCTCGGAGTAGCGTAGCTCGAGCCCGATTGGACCTGGTGTCGAGGCAACACGGAAGTCCGTACAGCAGGGAGAAGGAGGTAGACCATGTGCTATGAAAGCTGGTTCAAGGAAAAGCAGATGATGGAGACCGAGGAGAAGGCGCGCAAGGAGGCGGAGGAGGCGATCAAGAGAGCCAAGCTCGCCGGTCGGCCCAAGCGTCCCTCGGAATCCGGCGCGCAGCCCGTTGTGGAGCGCGAAGAAATTCCGACCTGAAACCCCCATCACCCCCGGTAACCCCGCTTCGGCGGGGTTTTCCGCGCCGTGTCTGGCAGGCTGTTTTTTGAACAGCCTGCGGGCAACGCGGCGCGCTGATCCCACTACAAAACCGCTCGACTATTCCTGGAATCGAGCCGGTCGTCTCTGTCTGCACCGGCGCCCCCGTTTTCACATTGCGCAAAGCTTTCCAGGGCTTGCCTTCCGGCCAACGATGCTGAACCATGTCTCGACCTGGTTGAGCCAAGAATACTTATTGCCCGGAGGATGTCATGTCGTATGCAGCCCAGCCGCTCGCGCCTTCTGTCTTGACCCTCTGGATCGACGGTACCCACACCCCGAGCGCCGGTAATCGCACCGCCGATGTCTTCAATCCCGCAACCGGCGAGGCGATCCGCAAGGTTGCGCTCGCGAACAAGGCCGACGTCGACCGCGCGGTGGCCGCGGCCAGAGCGGCGTTTCCGGGATGGCGCGAGACCACGCCGCTCAAGCGCGCGCGCATTCTCACGCGCTTTCGCGAGCTCATGGAGGCGCACCGGCAGGAGCTAGTCGGTCTCATCAGCGAGGAGCACGGTAAGACGCTGCTCGATGCCGCCGGGTCGCTGCAGCGCGGCATCGAGGTGATCGAGTTCGCGAGCGGCGCGCCGCACCTGCTCAAGGGCGAGCACGCGGAGGACGTGGGGCGCGGCGTCGACTGCCACTCCGTGTTGCAACCGGTGGGCGTGTGCGTCGGGATTACGCCGTTCAACTTTCCGGCCATGGTGCCGCTGTGGATGTTCCCGGTGGCCATCGCCTGCGGCAATACCTTTATTCTCAAGCCCTCGGAGAAGGTGCCGTCCACGAGCCTGCGCATGGCCGAGCTGTTCAAGGAGGCCGGGCTCCCGGACGGTGTGTTCAACGTGGTGCCGGGCGACAAGGAGGCCGTGGATGCGCTCATCACGCACCCCGATGTGAACGCGGTCTCCTCGGTGGGCTCGACGCCGGTGGCAAGACACATCTACGAAACCGCCGCGCGTCACGGCAAGCGCGTGCAGGCGCTCGGGGGCGCGAAGAACCACGCGGTGGTGATGCCGGATGCGGATCTGCATTTCACGGCCGATGCGCTCGTGGGCGCGGGCTACGGCTCGGCCGGCGAGCGCTGCATGGCGATTTCCACGGTGGTGGCGGTCGCCGAGGCGGGCGATGCGCTCGTGGCGCAGCTCAAGGAACGCGCGGCGAAGCTCAAGGTCGGCGCGGGCGATCGGGACGGCATGGATATGGGGCCGCTCATCACCGCGGCGCACCGCGACAAGGTGAAGGGCTACATCGACACCGGTGTCGCCGAAGGGGCCGAGCTGGTGCTCGATGGCCGCGGCCTCAAGGTGCCGGGGTACGAGCGCGGGTTCTTTCTCGGGCCGACGCTGTTCGACCGCGTGACCACCGACATGACGATTTACAAGGACGAGATCTTCGGCCCGGTGCTGATCGTGCTGCGGGCGCAGAGCCTCGAGGAGGCGATCGCGCTCACGAACCGTAACCCGTACGCCAACGGCGTCGCCATCTTCACCCGCTCGGGGGCGGCCGCGCGGCGCTTCGAGCACGACATCGAGGTCGGCATGGTGGGCGTCAACATCCCGATCCCGGTGCCGATGGCGTTCTTCTCCTTCGGCGGCTGGAAGGCCTCGCTCTTCGGCGACCTGCACATGCACGGGATGGAGGGCGTGCA
>MFSU01000053.1 GCA_001785115.1 Candidatus Muproteobacteria bacterium RBG_16_65_34 | reverse complement strand
CCCGTGACATTCGAGACGATATGCATCACATGCGAGTAGCGTTCGATAACCATTTTGTCCGACACCTGCACGCTTCCCACCTTGGCGACGCGCCCGACGTCGTTGCGTCCGAGGTCCACGAGCATGATGTGCTCGGCGCGCTCCTTGGGATCGGCGAGCAGTTCCCGCTCGAGCGCCTGGTCCTCGGGTTCGGTCGCGCCGCGCGGGCGCGTGCCCGCGATCGGGCGCACGGTGACGGCGCCGTCCTCGAGGTGCACCAGGATCTCGGGCGACGAGCCGACGATGTGGAAATCCCCGAGGTCCAGGAAATACATGTAGGGCGAGGGGTTGAGGGTGCGCAGCGCCCGATAGAGATCGAGCGGCGCGGCGGCGAACGGGATCGCCAGGCGCTGCGACAGCACCACCTGCATGATGTCGCCGGCGCGGATGTAGTCGAGTGCGCGCGCGACCGCCTTCTCGAAACCCTCCTGGGTGAACGCCGAGACGAAGTCGGCCTCGGCGACGGGCGCGCCATGCGCCGGCGCGGGGCTCCGGGGAAGCGCCGCGCCCAACCGCGTCACCAGCTCATCGAGCCGGCGGTTCGCGTTGTTGAACGCATCCGCGACCGCCGGGTTCACATGGATCACGACATAGAGCTTGCCCTTCAGGTTGTCGAACACCACCACCTCGTCCGAGACCATAAGAAGAATGTCCGGCGCGCCGACGGCGTCGGGCTTCGCCATGGCCCCGAGCCGGGGCTCGATGTAGCGGATGGTCTCGTAACCGAAGTAACCGACGAGCCCGCCGGTGAAGCGCGGCAGCCCCGCGATCTCGGGCACCGAATAGCGCGCCTTGAAGCGGCGCACGTATTCGAGCGGGTCTTCGGCGGTCTCGCGCTCGATGATGTCACCGTCCTTCTCGACGGTCACCTCGTTGCCGGAGACGCGCAGCAGCGTGCGCGCCGGCAGGCCGATGATGGAGTAGCGGCCCCACTTCTCGCCGCCCTGGACGGACTCGAAGAGATACGAGTACGGCCCGCGCGCGAGCTTGAGGTAGACGCTTAAGGGGGTGTCGAGGTCGGCGAGGACCTCGCGCATCAGGGGGATGCGGTTGAAACCGAGGGCTGCGTAGCTATCGAATTCGGTCTTGCTTAACGACATGGATCACCATGAGATCACAGGTTAATAAACGGTCAGACGGCGGCACAAGCAGGGCCCCAAGGCCACCGCCAGCGCGTGTCGTTCCATTTACGAATTCCGTGTCTCATCGGTGTCGTGTCAAGCGTAGAGCTTCAGGTACTGCGGCACTTCGGTCAGCGAATCCACCGCGGCATCGGGGTGGGACTCGCGGATATCCTGGCCGTGATTATAACCATAAGTCACGCAAATGACAGGCATGCCCGCGGCGCGCGCCGCCTGCACGTCGTTGCTGGAATCGCCCACCAGCACCCCATGGTCGGGGGTGATGCCGAAGTGCCGGCAGGCGTGCGTGAGCGGCAAGGGGTCGGGCTTCTGTTTCGGCAGGCTGTCGCCCGAGAGCACCAGATGGAAGTATTTGTCCAGTTCGAGATCCTTAAGAAGCGGGAGCGTGAACGCCTCGGCCTTGTTGGTGATGCAGGCGAGCGAAAACCCCATGGCCGAGAGCCGTTCCAGGGCCTCCACCGCTCCGGGAAACGGTCGCGAGCGCCCCGAGACGTCCGCCGCGTAGCGTTTCTGGAACAGCGCGAGCGCCGGCTCGAACGCCGCCGCGTCCGGCTCGGCCCACATCTCGCCGGTGAGGGCGCGCTTCACGAACCGGGGCACGCCGTTTCCGATCCAGGTCCGGATCCGCTCCAGCGGCCACTGCGGGCGGCCCAGGTCGGCGAGCATGCGGTTCGCGGCGGCGGCGAGATCCGGGACGGTGTCGATCAACGTGCCGTCGAGGTCGATGAGGACCATCTTGACGGCCAGCGGGAAGGAAAACTTCATATGAAGTTTTGACGCAAAGGCGCAAAGACGCAAAGGGATGAGAGTAGAAATCTGGCGGTTTGTTGAAAATCAGACCGAAACATCAAGATCCCTTATTCCGGCGAGCCCCTTTCAACAAACTTTAGTAAACTTTTTTTTAAACCCCATTGTTCTTTGCGCCTTTGCGTCAAATAATCATACTTTCACCTTCGCCAGCTCGGCTCGCAGCGCCTTCACGACCGTATCGTAGCGGTTCGGGTCGGTCGCCTTCCCGGCGCTGAAGATCGCCGAGCCGGCGACGAAGGTGTCGGCCCCGGCCGCGGCGATCTCCCGGATGTTGTCCACCTTCACGCCGCCGTCGATCTCGAGCCGGATCTGGCGGCCGGACTCGTCGATGATTTTCCGCGCCTCGCGCAGTTTCGGGATGGCCGAGGCGATGAAGCTCTGGCCGCCGAAACCGGGGTTGACGGACATGAGCAGCACCAGGTCCACCTTGTCGATCACGTACTTCAAGTAATCGAGCGGCGTGGCCGGATTGAACACCAGGCCCGACTTGCAGCCCGAGTCGCGGATGACCTGCAACGTGCGGTCGACATGCTCGCTGGCCTCGGGATGGAAGGTGATCCAGCTCGCCCCGGCCTTGGCGAAATCCGGAACGAGGCGGTCCACCGGCTTGACCATCAGGTGCACGTCGATCTCGGCCTTGACGCCGTGCTTGCGCAGCGCCTCGCACACCAGCGGCCCGATGGTGAGGTTCGGGACGTAGTGGTTGTCCATCACGTCGAAGTGGACCATGTCCGTGCCCGCGGCCAGCACATTCACGACCTCCTCGCCCAGGCGGGCGAAGTCGGCGGACAGAATCGAAGGGGCGATCTTGTAATCACGCATGGTTATACCTTGAAATAGACTGGCCCGGCGGCTCTAAAGACGCGCACTTTACCCGAACCGGCCGAAGTTTTCAGCCCCGCCACTAAATCGACGGTACCGCCGTGCCAGTTTGCAATCCCTTTGTGTCGATTTAGTGGCGGGGCGCACCTGCCCGTCAGCGCGATGCGCGCTTGGTGAGAAGCCGCCGGCTTATGTTGCGGATGCTCTTGCCGAAGAACCGCGCGAGCCGCGCGAGCGGCGTCTTGCGGTCGCGCGCGAGCACCGCTCGCTCCTCCTCGGTCAGCAGCTCCGGCCAGACGGCGTGCTTCAGGCGCGCCACCGCGACGCGGTCGGCCTGGCAGAACCGCTCGAACATCCAGCGCGTGAGCGGGTTCCGGCGACGCGGCCGGCGGAAGTGCGCCGTGAAATCGACGAACGCGGGATCGCCGTCGGGCGTGACCAGGATATTGCCCTCGCTGCGCAGGTCGCAGTGGGCGACGCCGCGGCGGTGGATCTGCTCCACGAGCCGGTAGAACCGGGCGAAGAACTCGGGGTCGAGGCCTTTGTTCTTTTTTTTCTCGCTCGTGCTCGCGCCTCCGAGATACTCGGTGAGCAGCGCCTCACGGCCGATGGTGCGGATGAGCCGCGGCACCCCGGGCACGCCCTCGAGCTGCGCGAGCGCGCGCGCCTCGCGGCGCACCGAAAGCGGCCCGACGAGCCGGCGAAACCACGGATCGGCGCCGCTGTAGTCCTTGAGCACGGCCTGGCGGCCGTCCACGCGGATCAGCAGCACGTCGGCGCGCGAACCGCCGCCGCGGCGGAACGTGGAGACGGCGTGGCGGCGCAACTCATCGAGGGAAAGTTCGTGCAGCGACGGCATGCGCGTAATGATAGCAAATGATTTATATGATTATTTGACGCAGAGACGCGAAGACGCAGAGAAAACCTATGGATAGTTAAATTCCTCAATCTTTCTTGTTCTCCGCGTCTTTGCGTCTCTGCGTCGAGTATTCTATTCAATGCCTTGAATCTGTGTTCTCCGTAAACTCTGTGGTTTCCATGTGCGGGTTAGAGTGATCGGTGACGGGGATTTTGTTACGATTTGTGCCCCCCGAACCAGGACACGATCCCATGCCCATCACTAACGCCTATCGTCTTCCCGCCCTCCTCGCGCTCGCGGCCGTGAGCGCCTGCGTGCCGCTGCCGCCGGAGCCTGGGTTCATCTCGGTGGAGTCCGAGCCCGCGGGGGCCGATGTCGTCGTCATGGGCAAGAACCTGGGCCGCACGCCGCTGCGCATACGTCAGGAGGACGTCTTTCCCGTAACCTACCCGCCCGAGAAGCTCGCGCAATACGGGACGATCGTGCTCAAGAAGGAAGGCTGCCGCGACTACGTGCAATCCGTGGACAACAAGGTCTACGTCAGGGGGCTCAAGGCCAGGCTCGACTGCGGCGCGCGGCCCTCTGCCCTGCCTGGCGGGCAGACAGGCGGCAGCACGGAATCCGCGGAGGAGCGCCTGCGGCGCCTGAAGGAACTACGCGAAAAAGGTCTGATTACCGAGGAGGAAGAGAAGGCCGCCCGCCGGCGCATCCTGAACGAGCTTTAGCTCGAAGGTGCGTCGGCGGACGGAAAATACACTGCATTTCTTGTTACAAACTCCTGTTAGAACCCGGAGAACAGCATGATCCCCATCGTGCCGGTACCCGTCGCCGGCTTGGGATCATAGGCGCTGCCGCTGCCTGAGGTGTTCCAGAACTGGAGCAGGGAGTTTTGCGCCACCATCCAGTTGAGCCCGATGGTCGTGCGCTTGTCCTTGTTGCTCGCGGCCTTACCGTTGTCGCCGTCCAGGTAACCCAGGAATACCGACAGCCGCGGCATGACCCCAAGCTCCCCGAGCAGCGTCCAGGCCTTGATGTCATTCGGCCGATCGTTAAAGTAATTTGCGCCCGCCGAGTCTTGCGGGGCCTTGCCGTAGGTGAAGTACACACCCAGCGGCATGCCGCCGACGGAGCCCTGCGCCTGGGCGTCCAGGAACGATGCCTTGGTTTCGGCCTTGGCTATGACCTCCGTGGTGGCGGTAGAGCCGGTTGGACTCGTATCCACGATCTCCGAAGCACCGCTCCAGAGCTGAACGCCAACAGCCGTGTCCCATTCGCCGATCGTGGGCGTGTAGGCGGCGCGGATGTAATTGGCGAATTTCTTGTGCGGGGCAGCCGCATCCCAATAAGGATGCCAGAGCGTGTAATTGACGTGCCACTTCGAGGTGGATGCGACCAGCGCGATGCCGGTTGCGTTGCCCTCACCGGGAGCCACGCCTCCGCCGCCGCGAACGAACTGCTGCGCGGCGGTGGCCCGGCGTTCCTCCGCCACGCGCTGGAAGCGCTGGGCGCCGGTGTTGAGCAGCTCGAACCCGTAGGCCGCGCCGCCACCGTCCGTGGTAAACGGGATGACGGACAACCTCGTATCGCCGACCGTGTCGGTGAGGTGAATCTTGAAGGACGTAAAGTTGCTGTCCCCCGAATTCATGGTTATTTCGGTATTGAAACCGACGTGCTCGCCCGCCCGGCCGCCGAGGAAAAACGCCGCCTCGTCCGGGAACTGGATTTCACCGGTGTTGGTGCCCTCGTCCTTAGCGTCGCCGTTCGTCTTGATGTAGCGCATCTTCGTGACGAGCGCGGCGTTCAGGGTCGCGGGAATGGACAGATTATCGGCCTCGATATAGTCGTCGTGCTCGGGGATCATGCTCTTCAGCGTGAATCCCGAGGCCTTGAACTCGCGGCCGAAGGCGTTAAGGATCGGGTGGTGCTGGAAATGGCACGCCGAGCACGGCTTGGCGGTCTGGCGCGCAAAGCCCGGTGTTGCCTGCGCGGCGGTGCTCCAGACGGACACCCATGCCGCCGCCACTATTAGTAACAATCGTAGACTTTTCATTGCATCTCCTCGTAGTGACTGGTTACTGGTTTCTTGTCTCACAGGTTACTGATTTCTTATCTCCTCCCAACTGCGTTTTCTTATTTCCTTCGATAGATTCCGGCTTCTTGTTCCAACTCCTGCGGCGGTTACCCTAGCACAGGACCCCACGTATCGAAAGACCCTCTTTTTTTCTGTTGCGCACCCCCGGCAGGAATGTCAGGGGATTACTCAAGCGAAACCCTAAAGTATGAATCTTTGACGCAAAGGCGCGAAGCCGGTCGCTCCCGACATCCTGTCTCTCGCGACATTCGTACGTCCCTGTACAGCACAAAGACCAATAGGGGTTTAAAAAACAACCGTTTATTTAGCTTCTGGGAACCTCTAATAATTCAAATGTAGGGTGGGTTGAGCGAAGCGAAACCCGCCGAACAATATGATTTTGTTGGGTCCGCCGCTGACGCGGCTTGACCCAACCTACATGAAAAGCGATTTTTAGAAGTTCCCTTCCGACTCTCATCCCTTTGCGGCTCTGTGCCGAAAGCTCATAAGAAAAACGCCATCTGCTAATTTGCCCCGGAAAACCGGGCCTTGTGGCGCAATCCGCCGCCCACCATTACTCCACGCCCGCGCGGAAGCGCAGGTCATACCCGGCCTTTACCAGCGCCCTCGATTTGCGGCAGGCGCCGCATAACGTCGCTTCGCCGGCGGCGCTGAATTCCACGCCGCACTCGGCGCACAGCCGCCGCGCATGGCGCGTGAGCGCCGCTGCGTCTTCCGGCCGCCCGCCTCGCCCTTGCGGATGGAAGCGGATCGCCCGCTCCGGGCAAAGGCGCTCGCACGCCCCGCAGGCGATGCAGCGTGCGGGCTCGAAGCCGACCCCGCGCGCGCCCTCGGTTGCGTAAACGTGCAGCGCCCCGGTCGGGCAAAGCCGCGCGCAGAGTTCGTGGTCGCGGCAGGCGGAGGTCATCTCCACCGCCGGAAAGAGCGCGGCCGGCGGCTCGCGGCCATTGCGCGCGGCTAACCGATCGAGCACGGCAAGGAGGCGCGCGCGTTCCAGCGATGGCTGCGGCGCACGCAAACCCGCGCCTTGCGGTGTCGTCCGCCCTGCCTGTGCGTGTCCCTGCCTGCCGCGCTGCGGCGCAGGCACGGCGCACGCAGACAGTGGCTCGGGGGCATCGGCAAGCGCCTCCGAGACCGCGGTGGTCGCCTGGCGCGCGAGCTGCCCGAGGAACGTCCGCCGGCTGAGACGCCCTTCCTCCTCCGGCCCGGGGATGGCGGGCGCGGCGGCCTCGGGAGACAACGGCCGGCTCGCGAGTTCCGGCAGATCGGCGTCCGCTACCCCGACCGCGCGCAGCAGGGCGCGCGCCTGCGAAAGCGCATCCTGCGCCGGATGCGCCGCCCCGCCGCCGGCCGCACAGCGTGCGCACCAACCGCGGTCGAGCAGCGCGAGCCCCCGGTTCTCGGCCGAAAGGGTGAGCGCGAGCAGCCGACTGACGCTCAAGCCGCCGAGGCAGGGAACGCGCACCGCGCCCGCTGGCGAATCCGCGGCCGGCACTCTCCGGCAATCCACGGCGAGCGCCTCCGCGCGCGGGGCCGCAACCGTATCGACGGAAAATCCCGGGACCGCGAGCGCGCCCATGGGACAGACCGCGGCGCAGCGCCCGCAGCCGAGGCAGCCGTCGTCCAGGACGAACTGCGCCCCGTTCCGATGCAGCACCCCGACCGGGCAGGCCTCGGCGCAGCGGTTGCAGTCGCTGTAGCGCGAGCGCAGCGGCAGGCACGCCTCGGCGCGCAGGCCGACGCCCGCGCCGGGTTGCAACCGCCGGAAGATCGGGCTTGGCTCCGTCCCCGCATTCATTCGGGCTCTCCGCGACCCGGCGCGCTTAGAAAAACGCGGGCGCGCTCGGCTCCGGCGCGGTCTTGTCTTCCGGCACCGGCGCTGCATCGCATTCCACCGCCGCGCGCAGCAGGCGCGCCAAGTGCAGATAAGACGCGGCCGCCGCGCCGCAACGGGCCGCCGCCCGCTCGAGATCGGCGCAAAACGGCGGCAACCAGCGGCGCACGAAGGCGTCGAGAAACTGCTCCGCGCCCGGCGCCGCGTCCGCGGCATAGAGATAGGCGACGAACTCGAGCTGCACGCTCACGTGATCGGAGAGGTCGTGCAGCCGCTCCGAGCGCTCCACGCCGTGGCGGCGGTACCACGCCTCCATGGCCGCGACACCGCCGCCCATGATCGCCCCGTCGAGGTAAAAACCGGCGTTGATGTGCACGGGCGCGGGGGGTGCGAGAAATAGCCGGCTGTACGCCTGAAGCAAGGCGAGATGATCCGTCTCGGCAGCCGCGCGCAGGCCGACCAGCTCCGAGGAAACCGGATAGCCGAGCCGCCCAGACAGATCCTCGAGATCGTCCGCAAGATACCGCGCGAACGCCCGATACGCCGCGCCCTCCTTCGGCGCGAGGAAGGCGCGCGCGAGGCAAAGATAGAACTCGGCGCGCTCGCTAAGCACAGTCGATGCTGTCACACGAAAGCCTCGTCGTCTTCCGGAGAATGCCTGAACTCAAAGAGGGTTCGGACGCGAAGACGCGGAGGTTTTTCGTTGGCACTCTGTGGATTTTCTCTGCGTCTCTGCGTCGAATAATCATATAAACCGGATTTTCCTAGCGCTTCTCCCCCGGCGTGGCCGACAGATCGAACCGCTTCTCGCCAAAGGCGTAGACGGCGAAGGCCACGGAAAGCGCGAGCAACAGCAGCATCCACTCCGTGAGCGAGGGGGTATAGCGCACGAACCCCGGCACCCAGCTTCCCTTAAAGAGCGGCACCACCTGGCCGCCGATCACGAACTCGTAGCGCCCGATGAAGAGCGCCACGAGCACGAGCACCGCCGCAGCCAACTGCATACTGGGCTGGTTTCTCGATCCCGGCCTGAGCATGAGCACGAGCGGCAGCACCAGCCCCACCCACAGCTCGAGATGAAACAGCGGCGAGCCGACCATCCAGTCGAACGCCTGAAGCCCCTCGGCGTTGCTCCACAAGCCGGTGACGGCGCGCGATCCGACCATCGCGATCACCACGGCGAGCGCGGCGGCGAATATCCCGGGCATCGCGCCGGTCAGGAGCGCACGCGCCTTGTCCGGCATCGCCTTGGGATCGAGACCGTAGGCGAGGTAGGTCACGAGCATCGCGAACGCGACACCGCTCAAGAACGACTCGGCCAGGAAATAGACCGGGATGAGCGGACCGTACCAGAACGGGCGCATCGCCATCATGCCGAAAACCGCGCCGGCGTTGAGCGCGACCGCGACGGCGGCGACGAACAGCGCGACCCCGAGACCGCGGTTTGCGGCGTAGTCCCAGCCCGGGCGGGTCATGCGGTTGAAGACGACGAGCAACAGCACGCCGTAGGCGGCGATGAAGAACGGCTTCCAGAAAAGCGGTGAGAGATACTGGAAACTGAGCGGGATGGCCCAGAACGCCCGCAGCGGATGCCCCAGCTCCAGCGTGAGCGCCACGACCGCCGCCGCGGCCGTCGCCAGCGCGAGCCACACGCAGCGCCTGGCGATCGGGTAAAAATCCCGTACGCCGAAGGCGAGCGCGAGCGAGGCGACGAAGGCGAGCCCCGTCGAGGCGAGCAGAAAATAGTCATAGGTGACGATCGGCAGCCCCCACGAGAGCGGCCCCTGGCTCGTGGTGTTGAACGCCGCGTGCCCCCGGGTGAACAGGGCGACCGCGACGATCGCGAGGCTTACGCCCACGCCGATCGCGGCGGCGGCGAATACCGTATTCACCGGCCCCTTGAACGATGCTTGAGTCGCCATGACTGGCCCTCCTCAGGTCTTCGCCGCGCGGCTGCCCGGCACCGAGGCGCCGGCGCCGCCGGAGAGGTAATACACCTGCGGCTTGTTGCCGGTCTGGTCCAGCAGCCGCACGCCGCGCTTGTCGGCGATGAGCTTGTTCACGTGGCTCGCCGGGTTGTCGAGGTCGCCGAAGTAGCGCGCCTTGGGCGGGCACATGCGCACGCACGCCGGCACGTACTCCTTGAGCTCCGGGATGTCCTCGTCCAGGTCCGCCACGCCCTTCGGCGCCTTGGAGATCTTGTGGTAGCAGAACGTGCACTTCGACACCACGCCCGAGGGCTGGATGCCGACGCCGTGCACCCAATCTTCGCGGTCGTTCGGCGCGCGGTACGGCGGGCTCCACATCCCCCTGCCCGCGCCCGGGAACACCCCGCGGACGTCGGGCTCGACGAGCGGCCGCTCATCCACGTAGAAGCGCACGCCGTACGGGCAGGCGATCATGCAGTACTTGCAGCCGATGCACTTGTTCCAGTCGATCAACACCAGGCCGTCCTCGGTCTTGTACGTCGCCCGGGTCGGGCACACATCCACGCACGAGGGATGCTCGCAGTGCATGCACGGGCGCGGGAACCACATGAGCTTCGCGCTCGGGTACTTGCCCTCGTGATAGAACAGCACGTCCTGCCAGTTCTCGCCCGGCAGGCGATTGTTCTCCATCGCGCAGGCGGTGGTGCAGGCCTGGCAGCCGGTGCACTTGTCGAGGTCGATGACCATGCCCCACTTAGCCATGTTCGGTCTCCGTTATCAGGCCTTCTCCACCGTCACCTTGGCGGTGTAATAGTTGGCCATGCCGGTGACGCGGTCGGACTGGTTGACGACGACCGTGTCCACGTGCGCGCCGCCCTTGCCGCGCGCCTGCGCGGTCGCCCAGCGCCCGTGCGCCCAGTGACCGTACTCGAATGGCAGTACCACCGTGTCCGGGCGCGTGAGCTCGGTCACGCGCGCGTAGGCCTCGATACCGCCGAGCGCCGACTTGATGCGGATGCGGTCGCCGTCGCGGATGCCCCGCGCTTTGGCCGCGCTCGGGTGGATCTCGGCGAGCGCGCCCTTCGCGCCGTGCCCGCCCACGGTGGGCTGGAACAGCGCGATCGCGGTCGGGAGGTTGGCGCCGCGCCCTTCGGCGTGCATCGCGGTCTTGGGCGTGACGAAGTGCAGGTCGCCGCCGCCGGTGTACTTGGGCTCCTCCCACTGCGGGAACATCAGTCGCTTCGGGTCGCGCCCGGTCATCCGGGCGATCCAGGCGGCCTCGTGCTCGAGCTTGCCCGAGCGGATCTCGAACTTGCCCGACTCGGTCTTGAGGAGTTTGTCCTTCACTTCGGCCGGCGTCATGCGCCGGTTATAACCCCTGCCGTCCCACTCGTAGAACTCGCCGCCGATCTGGCGCCAGTGGTACGGCTTCTTGTACCAGACGCCCTTCGCCTTCCAGCTCTCGAAGCCGTTGACGCCGTTGTCGCCCAGTTCTTTTTCGAAGCCCTTCGCCAGGTGGCGGACCACATTCTCGGAATTATTGAGTGCCTTATAGTACTGCCCCATCGGGCCCTTCATGCGCTTGCCGATCTCGATCAGCGTGTCGCCGAAATACTTCGTGTCGTACAAGGGCTTCACCGCCGGCACCCGCAACTGCGTCATCGGGAAGCCCTGGAACGGATAGGTCGGGGCATCCTGCAACCGCTCGAGGTAGGTATGATCCGGCAGCACGAGATCGGCCATCCACGCGGTCTCGCCGGGGAACGGCGAGGTGTCGATGACGAACACCTCTTTCAGCATCTCCTCCCATTGCGGCGCGTTCGGCGCCGAGAACACCGGGTTGGTGAGATAGAACATCACGGTATCGAGCTTGTAGGGCTTGCCCGCCAGGTGGTTGCGGGCGACCTCTTGCAGCATGTTCTTCGCCAGGAGATATCCGTCCTCGTGGCCTTTGAGGTCCACACGCGGGAATTTCTTCCACGGCCCGTTCTTCGCGTACTCGTCCTTGTAGTCGTCCGCCTTCACCGGCATCGGCCCATAGGGCGGACCCATCTGGTACATCAGCCCGCCCTTGGCGAACAGCGATCCGACGAGCGCATTGAGCGTGTGGATCGCCATGCCGTTGTAGATGCCGTTGCTGTGGGTGTGCGCCCCGCGCTCGAACAGCGCGATCGCCGGCCGCGTGCCGCCGAACTCGCGCGCGGTCTCGACGATGTCGCGTTCGGCGAGCGTGGTGACCTCCGCGGCCCACTTCGGCGTGCGGTTCTTGAGCTCGATGTTCCACCACTCGATGAGGCCCCGCACCCACTTCTCGTCGAAGCCCGCCGGGTCCACGGTCTGGCCGGTCTTGAAGCGGTTGACGCCGTCGCGGAAGTCGCCGACGAAGGCCCGGTCCCACAGACCCTCGGTCAGGATCACGTGGGCGATGGCGAGCGCCAGCGCCCCGTCGGTCCCGGGCTTTATCAGGAGCGCGCGGTCCGAGGCCGCGAGCGTCGTGTTCAGATGCACGTCCACGGCCGTGATCTTGGTCTTCGGGACCTTCTCGCCGCGGAGGTAGCCCCAGACCTGCATGTTGTTGTTGTACGGCCGGAACGCCTCGAGAAAACCCGCGCCGACGATCAGCAGGTAGTTGGCGTTGCGGTAATCGTAGGCGCTGTAGGAGGCGTTGCCGTCGAGGCACTGCTTGGCGACGACGCTGCCGTCGGAGCAGATCGAGGAGTGCCCGATGGGGACGTTCGGCGAGCCGTACAGCTCGCCGAACGGGCCGAGCTGGCCGGCGCAGGAGGCGCCCCAGCCGCGGCCGAAGAGCAGCGCGAAGCGGTGCGACTCGCCCTTCGCGCGCAGGTTGTTGAGCCGCCCGGCCACGGTGTCGAGCGCCTCGTCCCAGGAGATCGGCACGAACTTCGGGTCCTCTTCGCGGCCCTTCTTCGGGTTGGTGCGTTTCATCGGCCCCTTGAAGCGATCGGGGTCGTAGAGGATGTAGGCGCCGAGCGGGCCCTTGGGGCAGAGCTTGCCGTTGGAGATCGGATGCTCGGAGCTGCCGTAGATCGCGTGCACCCGCCCGTCGGTGGTGTAGACGTCGATCCCGCAGCGCGCCGGGCATTGATGGCAGATGCTCTTGGTGATGACGGTGGCGCCTGCGCCCGCCGGCGGCGGCGCGGCCTTCGCCTCGGTGAGCGTGACGAAGCCGGGAAACTTGTTGAGGCCGATGCCGAGCGCGCCCGCCGCGCCGCTCGCCTGGAGAAAACGCCTGCGCGACAGCTTGATGTCGTCCGCAATGCTCATAGCCCGCGACCTCCGTTCCTTAGATTCCGTGGCACGATCGAGCGAGGAAAACGCCTTTACGCTACTGCGGCGGGCGCACGCGAGCTTTGATATTTATCAAGGTTTTTCCCGCACAAGGCGGCGGGCTGAACAGGCGATGCGCGCGCCCGCGTGAATTGCCTTACCGAGCATCCGGCATTCGCAAGTTAAGGAAGTTCAGTACGATTATTTGACGCAAAGGCGCAAAGAAAAGCTCCGGCTATTGACCCGGCCCGATTGTTAATCCGCTCTGATTTTCTTTGCGTCTTCGCGTCTTTGCGTCAAAAACTCATATGCTATTTAAGTCCTTGAAGATTGACGCAAAACCCGTGGCGCCCGCGGCGGCTGGTCGGATCGGCGGGATACGCGCCCGCGTGAATTGATTTGCACCGAATTACTCATACAATAGACCTCGATCTTGCCCCCCTTTATCCGGAGCCCTGGCCATGTACCGCTGCGCATGTCAGGTCGGCGAATGCGTCCTTTGCGAGGCGCGTCTGGCTTCCGGGCCGGCACGCGAGCACGCCTGCGAGGTCCGCGGCCTGCTGACCAGGCAGACCCATCGGCCGCGCGAAATCCTCTTCCGCCAGGGCGAACCGAGCGAGCATCTTTTCTTGCTGGGCACCGGCCAGGTGAAGCTCATGTCCAACCTTCCGGACGGGCGTGAGCAGATCCTGGGCGTGCGGATCGCCGGACAACTACTTGGGTTCGAGGCGCTCCACCCCGCCGGCGCCGCGGAGCGCGGCGGCGCGGCAGGCGGGGATGTCCAGCACCCGTACACCGCCGAGACGTTAACAACGGTGGAGGTATGCAGAATACGGCACCGGGACATGCTGGCGATCCTGGAGCAGAATCCGGCGGTCTCGCTGCGCGTGATCGAGCGCCTCAGGCAGGAGCTCGATCAGGCCCAGGTGCTGATCCGCGACCTCGGGCTCAAATCCGCGCCGGAGAAGGTGGCGTCTTTTATTCTCTCGCTGGTCCCCGACGACGCCGCGCGCGCGGACATCCTGCTCATGCCGCTCTCGCGTCTCGAAATCGCCGAGTTCCTCGGGCTCACCGTCGAGACGGTGAGCCGCGTGTTCGCGAAATTCCGCCGCGACGACCTCATCCGCACCCCGCGTGGGCGCGTCGAGGTCCTTAATCGCGCGCACTTGAGCTCCGTCGCCGGTGGGATAAGCGCCGCACCCACGCCGCGCGGCGAGCGCGCCCTCCCCGCTTATTGAACGCCGGCGGAAACTATTGAGATCGCGTAAACCTAAAAAACGGCGATTGCATCCGCAGATTACGCAGATTTCCGCAGATTTTAAGAATGAATCGAGTGGATAAGGAGGGGAAAATAGATTCCCCCCTCCCCTCGCGGGAGGGGGATAGGGCTGATGTTTCCCCTACTTTTCATCGTCGAACTCCCAACCGTAGATAAAGGGAATGGATAGCGGAATCGGTCAAAGGCAAACA
>MFSU01000052.1:33219-44084 GCA_001785115.1 Candidatus Muproteobacteria bacterium RBG_16_65_34 | reverse complement strand
GGGCTGACTTGCGATTGCTACCTCACTCAATCTTAAGATAGGCAAACCCCTGATGCTGAAGCTCCGCGAGGCGCACGACCCCGGAAGGCACCACCGTCACGCCCGCGATAATTTTGTCGTCCGCGAGCTTCACCGACTCCTTGGTGATGCCGCAGAGCTCGAGCTTGACGTTCTGCGCATCGCGCAGCGAGGCGAGCCGCGCGAGGAGATCGGCGCGCCGCTGTTTCAGCGCCGCGTCCTCGGCGAACGGCGTGCCCGCGAGCTTGTCCTCGGTGACGAAGCGGATGCCGTGCGAAACGAACACGATGCGCACGTCGTAATCCCGGAGGTCGTTTTGGTAGGTCGTCACCATGTTATTGATGCTGGTGAGCATGGCGCTGAAGCGGCGCGGGTCGGCGAAGTCGGCGTGGTACACGACCTTGGCCACGGCCTCGGCCGGGACCGGGGGCGAGAATACCGCGGCGGCCTCTGGCGCCGGGGCCGCGGGTGCGGCCGTGGTGGGCGCTTCATCGGCCTTGGCGGCTGGCGCCGGCGCCTCCTCGGCAAATGCGGGCCGAGCCAACACGGCGACCAGCATCGCCAGAACGGCGAGACCGACCGATGGATACCGACGCTGACGATACATGGCTGCCAATCTCCAGGTCCTGCGCTGCGCGCGAAAGCCGGCTATTCTACCCCGTCCGCCGCGTCCGCCGTCACCCGGCGAATGGCCGCGATGCGGGCCTGGCGGATCTTCTCGCCCACCTCCGGACCCTGCGCGTTTGCGGGCGCGACCGCCGCCGCGTCCACCGCGCGGGCCGCGGCCAGGGCGCGGCGAAACAACTCCGCCTGCGGATAGGGCCGGTCCTCGAATCCGGTGCGCCCGCGGAAATCCGCCTCGCACGCGGCGACGAACTGCTCCAGGCGCTCGGGGCGGCGGAAGGCATCGAGCGCCTCCAGGACTTCGAGCACCGTCCCGGGCCTGAGTTCCGGCGCGCGGTGGCAATGCGCGTGGTAACGCGCGGCCAGCACCGCCAGGTCGCGGTATTCGTTAGGGACGCGAAAGCGCGCGCAAAAATTCCGCGTGAGCTCGACCCCGCGCTCCTCGTGCCCGATGTGTTGCGGCCATTCTCCTTTTGGGGTCGTCCCCTTCCCCAGATCGTGCATGAGCGCGGCGAAACGCACGCGCGCATCGCCGGAAAGCCGCGCCGCGGCATCGAGCACCAGCATCGCATGCACGCCGGTGTCGATCTCAGGATGATGCTGCTCGGGCTGCGGCACGCCGAAGAGCGCCTCGATCTCGGGGAACAGCCGCGCCAGCGCCCCGCAATCGCGCAGCGCCAGAAAAAACGCCGACGGCCGCTCCTCGGATAGCGCGCGCTTGAGTTCCTCCCAGACCCGCTCCGGCACCAGGTGATCGACCTCGCCCGATGCGACCATCGCGCGCATGAGCGCGTTGGTATCGCCGGCCACCCGAAAGCCGCGCTTGGCGAAGCGCGCGGCGAAGCGCGCCACGCGCAGGATGCGCACCGGGTCCTCGGCAAATGCGGGCGAGACATGGCGCAGGACGCCGCGCTTCAGGTCTTCGGCCCCGCCGAAGGGATCGACGAGATTCCCGTTCTCGTCCTCGGCCATGGCGTTGATGCTGAGGTCGCGCCGGCGCAGGTCGTCCTCGAGCGTCACATCCGGCGCGGCGTGCACGGTGAAGCCCTTGTAGCCGCGCCCGCTCTTGCGCTCGGTGCGCGCGAGCGCGTACTCCTCCTTGGTCGCGGGATGGAGAAACACCGGGAAATCCGCGCCCACGGGCTTGAAACCTTTGGCCGCCATCTCCTCGGGGGTCGCGCCCACGACGACGTAATCCCGGTCCTGCACGGAAAGACCCAGGAGCTTGTCCCGCACCGCGCCGCCGACGAGATAGATTTTCATGAGCGCATCCTACTCAAGCTGCGGCCAAAACTGAAACGCACCGTGAAACCCGAGCGCGTCGCAGGTATGCTTTAGACACTGCTCGCGATCCCCGAACCCATGACCCGCATTGCCAGACTGTTCACCGCCCTCGCGCTGGGCCTAAGCACCGCCGGCTGCGCGAGCCTCGGCTATTACGCCCAGGCGATCGGCGGCCAGCTCGACGTGTTATCCAAAAGCCGCCCGATCGAGGAGTTGCTCGCGGAGCCGGCCACCGCGCCGGAGCTGCGCCACCGGCTGGCGGAGTCCTTGCGCATACGGGATTTCGCCAGCCACGAGCTCAAGCTGCCCGACAACGGCAGCTACCGCCGCTACGCCGACCTCGACCGCCCGTACGCCGTATGGAACGTATTCGCCGCGCCGGAGCTTTCGTTAAAGCTTCTGGAGTGGTGCTTTCCGTTCGCCGGCTGCGTGTCCTACCGCGGCTACTTCGCGTACGCCGACGCCGAACGCTTCGCCGCCGACCTGCGCGTGGAAGGCTACGACGTGTACGTCGGCGGCGCGATCGCCTACTCGACCCTCGGCTGGTTCGACGACCCCGTGCTCAACACCATGCTGCGCCGCCCCGAGCCGGAACTCGCGGGACTCATCTTCCACGAGCTTGCGCACCAGCGCCTGTATCTCAAAGGCGATACCGCCTTCAACGAATCCTTCGCCGTCACGGTGGAGCTCGAGGGCGTGCGGCGCTGGTACGAGCGCCAAGGCGCGCTACGGGTCTACGCGCAGTACCTCGAGCGCAAAACGCGGCGCGATGAGTTCACGGCGCTCGTCCTCAAATATCGCGCGCGCCTCGAGGCGGTCTATGCCGCGCCGCGTCCCGACGACGAGAAGCGCGCGCTCAAGCGCGAGACGTTCGCCGAGCTGCGGCGCGAACACGCCGCGCTCAAGGCGCGCTGGGGCGGGTACGACGGGTACGACGGTTGGTTCGACGACGGCCTCAACAACGCCCGCATCGCCGCGGTCGGCGTGTATCACCAATACGTGGCGGCGTTTCAGGCATTACTCGCAAAACACGGCGGCGATTTCGCCGCGTTCTACCGAGAGGTGCAGGAGCTGGCGCGGCTTCCGCCCCATGAGCGCGCGACGATGTTGGAGAAGTTGAGTACACAGACTCGGGCCAGATAACCAAGCCATTTAGTCCATTCGTCCCGTTTGTCTCTTGACGAGCAAAAAAGGAAAGATCCCGCGTCCAAAAAAGCGTGGATCGTAGGTCCAGGTGCGGTGGTCGCGGCCGTCATAGTCGTAGCGCGTCACCCCGCCCAGGGCGTCGGTGGTCTCGATCAGGCGGTCGCGCTGGTCGAAGCGCCGGAGGATTGCTAAACTTCCTAAACGGGATCAAGAGGCGTTGCGACGAGCGATCGACGCCTTACTGTCCAAGGTGTAATTATCTAGCGAGGCGATCCATGGCTACACCCAAGCAAGCTGCCAAACATCTGATCGAGCAACTACCCGAACAAGCGTCCTGGGACGACATCATGTATGAGTTGTACGTGAAGCAGAAGATCGAGGAAGGATTGGCCGACATCGAAGCTGGCCGCACGATTCCGCACGAACAAGTCAAAACCGAGCTGCTGGGCAATGCCCGTTGAGTGGTCGGCATGCGCCCGCGCCGACATGCGGGAATTGCGTGCCTACATCGCGCAGGATTCCCCGCACTACGTGCGGTTTTTGTTGGAACGATTAATGTCGGATTTCGAATGGATTATTCCGACCTACCTCGCTGATAATAGCCCAAAAATAGTGCCAAGATGAGACATAGGCCAATCAAGCCAAGCCGAATGGAGCGGTGTTCAAATTCATAAAAGGGCGTGTAAGCAACATTCGCTGCCATGATAAATAACCCCAGCATTGCAAGGCCATGATTGAACTTTTTCCAGAACGTGTTTTCGGCATGTCTCTTTTGCTGTAGCCAAAAGGCTATCCGCCATCCCATCATACCGGCGACGATCCCCAGGAACGCTCCAGCAGCAACATCGATAGGCCAGTGCGCACCTACCCCAATGCGGGAAAATCCTGTCCCGGCGGCTAAAGTGAGCGCTCCCCATCGCCACGAGGCTGGAATAACGGGCAACAAGGTGCACATACCAGCAAAAGCTGTAACGGTGTGACCAGACGGAAAAGAACGATAATTGAGTGTTTTCCCCAAGATGCGCAGGGACTCAACTGGCAGCACACCGGCGGGACGAAGCGTCCCCACAATCTCTTTGAGTCCTTGCGATGCTAAAATTGCCAGAACCAGCACGATGGCAAAAACCACCAAATACAGAGATAGTTTATCAGGGGTTTTTCTGTCCACAGCCATCCACCACGGCAGGCTAATAAGCAAAATCATCCACAGCATCACATGCGTATCCCCCAGATAGGTAAGGGCGATCATGGTGGTATCCCACATCGGAAGCAGCGAATCAGGCAGTGCGCGAGGAATGCTGGTATTAATCCACAAAAAAAACTGCCGATCCCAGCTTCTACCCCACAGGCTAAGCCCTGTGGTAATCAACATGAGCAGAGGCAATATAAAGCGCATTTTACCCATCGCCTGTTCGTAGGAAGTGACGGGCGAGAAAGGATCGGACGGGGAATTGATCATGGAAATGGTACGTTTTCAGAACAAATATCGCGCTGTTTCTTGTAAAAATTGAATATCGCCTCGAAAGGCGGTATTACCCACTCTGTATCCTTTGATAAAAAATTCGATATGTTTCTAAGCTCAGTCAATATTGAAAATATCCAATTGTTTATTATAAATATCACTCCGCATCCCAAAAGCTCCCATCACACTGTGGAATACATTGTCATGCGAGTAATTTGAATCCTTACCAATATCATTATTATCGATGCCTTTTTGCTTCTTGAATTCATCCGACACCCACACTATAAAAGGCACTTTCTTTTGAACATCTGGTGCAATCGAATAAGGGGTGCCATGGAGATAAAGACCGAATTCACCAAGTGATTCGCCGTGATCGGAAACATATAGCATCACCGTCGGCTGTTGGAATGTTTTTAACAACTCAATAACCCGATAAAGAAAGTGATCGGTATATAAGACAGTATTGTCATAGCCGTTAACCAACTCTTCATTGGTGCATTTTTGCAAATCTACTGAACTACATACTGGCTTGAATGCCATAAATTTGCTCGGATAATTCTTGAAATATGAGGGGCCGTGACTACCATGTTGATGTAAAACAACAAACGTTTTATCTTGCGTGGAATTCTGCAATTCTTGATTAAGACCATGAAGTAGTACTTCATCGTAGTTACAATTTTCATCTTGGCAGGTTTTTCGGATAACGTCAGCGCGTTGATAATGATTAATTTTTAATATGGGTTCACCCCAATTGTCAGAACGCCAAATCACATTAACCCCATGCCTCTGCAAATAGCTCGGCAATGGCTCATATAAAGTCATTAAACTTGTGTTAGAACCTAAATGGGAAAGCATGCACTCAAGTGAGGCAGTTGTGTAAGTTGAACAAGCGGTTACTTCTGGTAATGCAACCACACCGGCTTTAGCAAGGCGAGGATTCGTTGGGCGCTGGTAGCCATAAAGTGAAAAATCTTGCGCTCTTGCTGATTCCCCTATTACCAATATAACAATCGTTTTACCAGATTCATTTGAATGTGCTGCAGGTAACAAGATTACCTCGCGTGAAGCCCTAAAATAATTCCCGTGATACCACCTTATCGAGTTACCAACATAGGACCAAGGCATGACCCTTCCGCCAAGCTTACTGCTGTTTTTGTCTATCCATAACCATGTTTTCGCATTGGCAAAACTCCACCCCAAGCCTAAAAATAAGACAATGAATAAATAGGCAAATCGTTTATAAAATCTGACCTTCTGGATATTAAGTCTTGATAAAAGAAGGCATGGCAAAACCGCATACACAAAAATATAAATAAGTAACTTAGGGTGGAAAAGCTCCGTTGCTTCTTTAAGGTTGGAATTAAATACATTCCCCATCATTGTTCTATCAAAAATAACCTGATAGGTCTCCGCAAAGTAAAGTGCTACGGCATTACCACATACAATAAGCATGCAAATGGGTTTAACCAAGCGCTGAGCAACCAAGGCAATAACAGTAAGAAATAAAGAGGAAGCAAAGACCACCAAAACAAACAAAGTGAGCAGAGTCAGAATTCCATTAAGAGAGAGGAAATCCAGAGTATTTACAGCAAATAAAAACAGAAGGTGATGGTAGAAAATCGCGTTACCTAACGCAAATACCGTAATGAAATTTATTGTACTAATATCGGTATGAGATTTTTCGCCAATTGCTTTTGTTACTTTCAACAGCCAAGAACTGGCCGTGTCAAAGCTATACTTCCAGCCATTTATTGGTGCCATACTGTGTCCAAAAATAATAGTCAATACTAAATCAACGCCTTACATTATACCTAAAAAATGCGCGAACTTGATTTGCCGACCGATAGCTGGGCGGTGATTTTCAAGCCGCGCTCCTTTAATTTCCTATCTTGAAAAAATGGGACGCTACCCTATTCGCTGGTTGCGATACTAAAAAAAATTCCTCCCTTTCCCCCTGTGGACTTGCATCGGTGTGCCATTGGGGACATTCTACTTTTCTACTTGCAGGGCGCGCGTGCGCCGGGGGTCAAGACAATAATACTCGATTCGACCCTGTAGAGTTCCCTTCCGCGGTCGTTAAGGTCAAGTCTCGGAAGATAGGCATGTGGCCTCGGTTCCTAACCCTGTGAATCCTGTCCATCGATTTTCACCGCCCCGCGACGCTGCGCAGTGCGGCGTAGCGCGCCTGGTCGTTGTCGCGGCCGAGATAGCCCGGGACGATCTGATCGAGGCTTGCGGGCGTGAGGCCGAAGACCGCGGGGAAGCCCTTGGGGCAGACGCTGTCGAGCTTGAGGGAGTTGTAGTTGTCGGGCGAGAACGGCTTGCCGGGGCGAATTCCATGAAGGCGGCTTGCAGCTACGCCGCGCGACGGCGCCCGGCGGTGGAAATCGGACGAATGCCCGCAAGTTGCTTGGGCTGCTGCTGAATCTCCCAGAGATCCACGGCTTGCTGCATCCGCAGCCACGACTCGGGCGAGGTGTTGAGCAGCTTTCCTAGGCGCGCTGCCATTTCGGCGCTGAACGCGCGCTTTTCGTGCAACAGCTCGGAAACCGTCAGCCGCGACACGCCCAACCGCTTGGCGAACTCGCCCTGCGTCATGCCGAGCGCCGGCAGCACGTCCTCGCGCAGCAACGCCCCCGGATGGGTCGGCCGGCGGCGGGGATCACGCAACGTCTTCGTCGTCTTCATCAGTGATAATCCTCAAGGTTTACGTCCATGGCGTCCTCGCCCTCGAAACGGAAGGTGAGGCGCAGATTACCTGTTACCGCTACAGAATACGTATCGGCGCGATCGCCTTTCAGGCGATGAAACCGATACCCCGGCAAGTTCATGTCCCCGGGCATTATGGCCGCATCCAGCCGGTCCAGCATGCGCTCGATCCGGTCGGCGCTCTTCGCAGGGATGCCACGGTGGTCGCCGTGCCGGAAAAATCGCTCAAGACCACGGTGCCTGAACTTGCGAATCATCGGCGCTGTAATCCATTACAGTACATTGTAATACAAAACATGACAATCGCCACAGGATCGGGCCGCTGGTTGCTCAATACCGGCTAGGGCCGGTGACCAATATATGTCGGTACCACCTGCTCCATCGGCGTCGGAGTAATACCGAACACTTCCGGAAACGCGCGGCTGGCGCAGACGCTGTCCACCTGCAACGACCGGAAATTATCGGGGCCCATTGGGGACGCTACCCTTTCTATAACGGAACAGCGAAGCGCATTATCCGCAAACTCGACGACGGCGCGGTCGATCAATCGGTGTAGAAGTGGGGCTGAAGTTCCGACACCGGAACATAGCGGCTGGCCTGACGCAGAATGGCGCGGCACGTGCCGGTATCGAGCTCGGGATGATTTGGTACGGTGAGAACCTGGCGCTCGCCGCCGGCGATCGGTCGAACAAGTTTTACGTGGCTGCCTTTCTGGGAGGAAACTGCGAAACCGAACTTCTGGAGAATGGAGATGACTTCGCGCCCGCTCAAACGCTTAAGCTTGGGCACGCAGCGGCTCCATCTCGAAGCTGACGATGATGGGGGGGTTTGGCGTGAAGCCGAGTGCCTCGAGATCTTCGTCCTCCAGATGCAGGGCGATGGCCTCGCGCAAGTTTTGTGTCACCTCGTCGAGCGTGGCGCCTTGCGTCGCCACAGGCAGGTCGCGCATTCAGCGACGTATCCGGACTCTTCACCCCGGTAGACAATGGCCTTGATGGTATAGATCATGGCGGAATACCTTCGGTGCGCTGCTGCTATGAATTCTAGCACCCCCCTCAAGGCGCGCTGGGGCGGGTATGACGGCTACGACGCCTGGTTCGACGACGGCCTCAACAACGCCCGCATCGCCGCGGTCGGCGTGTATCACCAGTACGTGGCGGCGTTTCAGGCATTACTCGCAAAACACGGCGGCGATTTCGCCGCGTTCTACCGTGAGGCGCAGGTGCTGGCGCGGCTTCCGCCCGATGAGCGCGCGGCGATGCTACAGAAAATTGGCGAGCCGGAATAAGTCAGAGTTGTCTCTATTGGTAAGCAAAAGACAAGACCTGACCCTTAGTTCCGGCGTGTATCGCCAATACGCCGGCAGTGAAAAGTCAACGCTTAGGGTTCACTTTATTATTATATCGCTCCTTTGCGGATAGCCGCACTGGGACGCGCCCTGATTTAACGGCGCTCGCGTATCGCTCGTTATACCAAACGATCTCCTGCCGCTTGGAGTCCTTACCGTTATGGCCTCTAGTGGTTGTCTTGATCCGCCGCTTGTGCCATCCATTCGCAGGAGTGAGGTAATCATTGTAGAGATCGTTTTCGTACCCACTGAGGAATACCATACACTTGGCCTTGCGCGCGGCGATGAGTAGTCGCTCGTGATATTTTTCCGAGCATTGGTCATGATCATATCCTCGTGCTCTATCGCCAAGATAAGGGGGATCGAAATACACAAGGGTTGCCGGACGGTTGCTGAAATCGCCAAATAGCTCGATGGCGTCTTTGTTCTCGATACGAACTTGGCTAAGCCTTGCCGCGATAAGCTCAAGATAGCTAGGCATCGCCTTCCAGCGACTTACTCTGGCCTCCATATTTCGCCGCGTGTAAGAATTGCTAAACGAAAACCCCCCAAGATGTTCTCCAAAACTGCCATTTATCGCCATCATGGCCGTGACGAAGAAACGACGTGCGCGCTCAATATCCGTCAACTTTACTGCGGGTACTCTCGCTAATTTGAGTTCGTCACGGGCATAAGGAGTAAGTCGTAGCGCCTGAGAAAGTCTGGTTGAATTATTTCGTAGCTGGCAAAAGAAATTAACCACTTCTCCATTTATGTCGTTTATTACCTCGATCTGAGCGGGTCTCTTCGCTAGTGTCAACGCGGCGGACCCACAAAACGCCTCAACCCAAGCGTTATGTGGCGGGAGCTTTGCAACAATCCGTGAAGCAAGGCGCTGCTTTGCGCCGTGATACCCAAACGGAGCCACTAGCGGTTGCCAATTGCCATCGCTGCCTAATGCATTACCTTTTGTGGCTGTCAGGTTTATACCGTTCTTCTGCATACGATCACGTTTTCTTCAATTTGCCATGCTTCGGAATTCTGGTACACGGAGCTGTAAGGATCATTGACGATTAATATCCGCCTGAGATCAAAACTCCCGTCAGGAATTACCGGAAGAAGATACAAAAAGTATTTCGACTTCAGCAACTGTGCTACTTCTAACTCTGACCGAGTCCAATAGAACTGGAAAGAATCAGGGGGCACGGCCTTTACTTCTATATATCGGGGAACTGCATCGCCGTTTTGCACCGTCACACTTTTAATGTCGTAGCATGCAAATTGGCTATCTGATGAAACGTGCTCTACTTTGTGTGTCCATAGCGCGCCGACTCGGTTTCTCTCATACTCTAATATGGCAATCTCAGATGCAAACCCCAACTCCTCCTTGCGCTTGGCATCAGACTGCAGCATTTCTTTCGAGGTAGAGCGCCTGGAATTTATCGCCCACACGTACAGGTCCGCAGCATCTTCTTCAAGCAAGTAACTGTCATCGGCCGCACGGTAAGTCACAGCCCGAATATCCATCAGAAAATTACGAAGCGGACTCTGTTGCAGTCGTTCCGACAATGATGGGCGGTACGCAAGATTCGACCCACTTAAACTGAATCGCAGCAGATAGTCCGCAAGGTCGGCACGATATGGGCTCACCTCTGAAATCAAAGCCTCGGTAAGCCGTTTTCTTATTTCCCCATCATCTTGCGCAACCGCGTAAGCTGTAGATCCGGCATCGGAAAGAGCGAGCTCGCCATGCCGTTCCTTTACCCAATTCATATCTTTGAGAAACTGCAACGTCTCTACAAAATTTCGAGCCCGTTCACTGTAAGCTGTCTCCACAAAATGTTTACCGTGCATAGTAGACTGAAACAATATGTTTAACAGACATTGAATCTGTTTTGTCTCAAGCTTCGCAAATAGCTCCAATCGCTTATCTGAAGAGGCGCTCATATGCGGCTATCTCTTCATCTTCCGAGAACATATCGAGTGAATACACCGGATAATCCTGATCCACGATTGCGCTCATGTTTTCTGATTTTCTCAGTAAGTTGCTCAGTATGTCTTCGTCTATCGTGTCAGCGTATTGAAGGAAATGATAATGAGCGATTTTATTTTCAGACCCGCCTACACGATGTATTCTGTCCAATGATTGAAGATACTGGGCGCAGTTATAGGACAAGTCATAATAAATGGCGTGCGAACACTCTTTGTGTAGCGATATTGACTCGGCACACGCAGCCGGATTTGCCACAAGGACGTTGAGGCCACTGGAACGACTAACGAAATCTGCAATTATCT
>MFSU01000052.1:0-33207 GCA_001785115.1 Candidatus Muproteobacteria bacterium RBG_16_65_34 | reverse complement strand
GGTAGTTTCGGTAGGTGTTTCACCGTAAATAAGTTCCGTTCTATGACCCGCATCCTCCAAGCGTCTACGCAGCAATTTCAGCGTCTCGACGAAATTGGACCAAATGACTACTTTTTCCCCTTGCTGGCGCAACTGCTCGACAAGCGCGAGTGCCGCTTCCAATTTTGCCGGAGATTCTAGCTCATCGTAATGCTTGATCGTATCAGCGAGTGACACTTTTTCATCAAGCAAATCCTCACTGTATTCTGAAACGGCGGTTCCAAGCAGTCGTGTATAAGATAGGCATTGTCGGAGCCTCATCATGCGACCTCGTCGTAGCCGAATCAGCAATTCAAACTCTCGAAAATCATCTCCTATAGAAAGATTTCGTATCTTTTCAACGATCGAATCGTAGACATGTCGCTCATGTTTGTTCATTTGGATCATCATGGGCGGGCGGAAGTCCTGTGGAGCCAACCCGAGATCACGCTTCCTGACCCTATAAAATAGCGGCCCAATACGTGAGCTAAGCAAATGTGCAGCATCAGCATCTTTTTTATTCTGAATATCGTTCGTGATTCTGATCCTATCGTGTTGAGAAATTGGTGAACATCGAGGCCACAAAACATCGAAATAATTGAAGGCGTCTGCATACGAGTGCGGAAACGGGGTACCGGTCAATATCCAGCGAATCCTGGCGTACTGTGCAACAGTTAATACGGCATTCGCCCACGCACCGTTTAACTGCTTAATATAGTGCGCCTCATCAACGACAAAGACAAAGCGGACGTCTCGCTGATTAAATAGCAACTTAACCCGCTCCCAATCCCTCTGTAACGTCTGAAAAGAGGTTAGATAGAGGTCGGATAGATTATCCTTGCTCGCGTAGTACTTGCTTTGTCGATCTTCGACGTCACCTCCTGCCAAAATTTCGAGTGACGGTTTCTTCCCAATTACTGCCTCGTACTCCATACGCCACGGCGCAAAGCACGACGGGGGTCCAACGACAAATAACGAATCGACTTCGCCGCGACTTCTGAGCCAATCAAAGACCGCCAAGACAACTGTAGTCTTACCGCTTCCAGGGACTGAAAAATTGGCTCCATTACGGACTGCGAGAAGATGCAGGGCAGCTTTAACCTGGTGTTCTTTGAGTCGGCGCGGAATCCGGCTGATTAGGAAATCCGTGAAATCGCGAACGTTCAAGGGCTCGGTCACGCCGCTTTTGAAGAGTGCGCCCGTTTCAAGAGCAGTACTCAACTCATCTTGTGACTGTTGGACCTCGGACTGCGCTAATTCGACATCTTGACTCAGCTCTAGCGGAATTTGATACCGCGAAAAATATTTCGTGATCTTTTGCAACAAAGTGTATATTTCATCCGCTCGCGCTACGTACGAGTTTGTGTTGGGTTCATATCGGAAACCCCAAACGGACATTTGGCTATGGTGCCTGCCGGTCAATAACCGCGATGGGTCATCAATTACCAGTCTGCCGTTGCTGATAGTTACCTTGCAGCTCATTTCTTACGGTGCAAATCTTTTAGCTTTTTCTCGTTTTCGTAAAGCTGGTGCTCGATGTCCCGTGCAATCTGCTGGATCTCACGTGCAAGTCTTCCTGCTTCATGGTATTGCACATGAGGTATATTTTCGATAGCAAAGTCTTCGTGCGTGAGTTTTTTCAACGCCGCCTCAAGAAGCATCAACGGCGTTTCCTTCTCCCTGGATGATTCCGCGAAATCCAGCGCTTTCTTTGTAAGCATAATCAGCTTTTGCTGATGGCGTTGTGCCCACTTTTTGTCAACATCATCCAAGGATAGCGCGTCCCCCTGGGCGTCAAACTGCTCGTCCGACGAAAGAGAAGAGTCCACTTCGTTTGCGATGCTAAGAATTGACTTTCGGCTGTCTTTCAGAGCGCACATCTTCGGCAACTCCCGCATTATGTGGTGAATCTTTGGTAGCCCCTTCAATGTCCGCAGTCGGATCATCTTGAATGCCGCCTCCTCAATCGCCCCTACGTCCTCTTCATCAACAGCATTTTCAATTTGCCACTGCTGGTTTTTCAAACGGGTAGAATAAGAGTTGCTGTAATCAATAAATGCTTGCCAACGTCCTTCCCTGTCTGACACCCCTGAAGAAATGGTCCCGTACATGCCTTCGCGATCAAATTGCTGAAGATAACGATCGACGCATTCCAGAGGCAAAATGTAATCACGCTCGTATTGTTTAACTGCCTTTTTAAGTTCCGGCTCCGTTGACCTTACATATCGCGGGTCATCCTTCAGTTGCTCTTCAAGGGAAAACCCCAGTTCCATCTTTCGCTTGATAGATAGTGCTCTATCGAAACCATAGTACTCCGACTTTCCCTCACTCTGCAGTTGGTAGCGGTTCTCGAGACGCTCAATCTCCAACAGAGTAGGCGGTCCACCTTCTTCGCCAGTACCGGGAAGTATGACAACTTTCACGTATTGGTATTTTTCATCTCCGGGGTGGCGCTTGCGCAAGGATTCAAGCACCATTTTTCGGCGATTGCCGTTAATTATGAATCCGTCACAAGTGATTATTGCGGGTTCGCTCTGTCCAGTATGCTCGATCGACTTGATAAGTATCTCGGTCATTTCGGGATGCTTTTTCTCCAAGAAACCTCGGAGAATTTGCTGGGCATCCTTATCCTTTTCGTCTAAGCGGCCATTCAGTTTTTCATAGTTCATCACGTCAGAAGCAATCCGCCCGTTGTCCTTACGATATCGAAGGAGGTCGATCGGTACAGACTCAATTGGCCGTTCATAGTTTTGCGACTTTTCATCGCGAAAGTTGATAACTGCAAACGCTGGTTTAACTGTCTTGGTTTTCTTTTCCCGGATAGCCTGTGCGAAGTCCGGAACTATTTCCCGCAGCATTTCTTGCGTTATAGGTCTCATCGTAGTCCTCACCGTTCACAGTTAGCAGCTACCAAGAACTGCACACACTGTATTCCCTCACTGACCTACACAGATCTTCTGTGCCAATCCAATTGAGACAGTCTACCGCATCAAAGTCGGCTGTTCAGGATGTAAAGATAAGCGAAATCAGGGGTCGTTGCTTTACGTTACACAACGCCCCTGCCAATTCCGATCGAATTGCCGAGCCATGCGTGCGGCCATAACGCGGCGGTAAAGTGCAACGTCAAGCAATAAGCCCATTGGTTCATCAAAGATGAAATACTCTTTGCGCCTTTGCTGCAAAAACTATTATTCAGGCCTTCGTTATCCTGTGAATCCCGAGAAATCCTGTTAATCCTGTCTATTCCCTTTAGCGTCTGCCGGCGAGGCCGCGCAGTGCGGCGTAGCGCGCCTGGTCGTTGTCGCGGCCGAGATAGCCCGGGACGATCTGCTCGAGGCTTGCGGGCGTGAGGCCGAAGACTTCCGGGAAGCCCTTGGGGCAGACGCTGTCGAGTTTGAGCGAGCGGTAGTTGTCGAGGGAAAACGGCTTGCCCGGCACGAACTCCATCGCGACGGCTTGCAGGTACGAGAGCGTGTCGTTCAAGCCGACGATGCGCGTGCGCCGGCCGAGCAGGCGCGCGAGGTATTCGACGATCTCCTTGAACGTGTAAGCCTTGGGGCCGCAGAGGTCGTAACGCTGCCCGAAGGTCTTGTGGTTTTCGAGCGCGGCAATGAAGGCCTGCACCACATCCTCGATGTAGACCGGCTGAAAGCGCGCGTTCGGGCAGGCGAGCGGGAACACGAACGGCGAGAGCCTGAGGAGCTGCGCGAAGCGGTTGGTGAAGGAATCGCCCGGGCCGAAGATCACCGAGGGGCGAAAGCTCGTTACCGCGAGCTCCGGCCCGTGGGCGCGGTGCGCCGCGTCTTCGCCCATCGCCTTGGTGCGCAGGTAATGACTCGGCGCGGAGAGCGCGGCGTTGAGCGCGCTCATGTGCAGCAGACGCTTGACGCCCGCCTTGCGGCACGCCTCCACCACCTTGGCCGGCAGATCCGCATGGGCGTGCGCGAAGCCCCGCCCGCTGTGGCCCTTCTCGTTCAGGATGCCGACGAGGTTGATCACCGCGTCCATGGCCGCTCCCGGCGCCCGGCCGCCCGCGGCCATGGCGCTCCCCGGCGCATCGCCCGCGAACAACCGGGCCAGGAACGCCGGGTTGTGCACGTCGCCCTCGATGAGCTGCACGGTTGGCAACACCGAGAGCTCCCGGTGACGCATCAACCGGCGCGTGGGAATCCAGACTTGGTGGCCCTGTTCGCAGAGGCGCGCGGCGAGGCGGCTGCCGACGAAGCCGGTTCCGCCCAAAATGCATATCTTCATAGGCAGCAGCTAGTTTCGAGTGGCGAGTAGCGAGGCAACGGCTGAATACTATAACGCACTCCGCCCCACTAGCCACTAGCCACTAGCCACTAGCCACTAGCCACTAGCCACTAGCCACTAGCCACTAGCCACTAGCTACTAGCTACTCGCTACTCGCTACTCGCTACTCGCTACTCCTTGGCCGGCACGACCTGCGGCATGCGCGCGGAAATACGGGTGGGCCGGATGCCCAGGCGGTAGTCGTAGACGGTGGTGAAGGCCATCACGTTCTTGACGTAATCGCGGGTCTCGTTGAACGGGATGGTCTCGACCCAGATGTCCGCATCCAGGGGCTCGCCCTGCGGCATCCAGGCGCCGATGCGATTGGGGCCGGCGTTGTAGGCGGCGGTGGCGAGCGCCTGATGGCCGTTGTTGCGCGTGAGGACTTCTTTTAGATAGCCCACGCCCAGAAGCAGATTGTTCTCGATGTTGAGCAGCGCCTGGTTGCTGCGGATGTTCAGGTTGAGCTTGCGCCCCGTGAGGCGGCCGGTCTGCGGCATGAGCTGCATCAGGCCCAAGGCCCCGGCCTGGGAACGCGCGTCCACCACGAAGGCCGATTCCTGGCGCACCACGCCGTAGACCCAGCCGGGATCGACGCCGTGGAGACTGGCGTTCGCCTCGATCGTGTCGCGGTAGAGGATCGGGAAGCGCAGATCGAGGTCGTCTTGATGATCGCTCTTGCTCACCGTGAGGATGGCGCGGTCGTACCAGCCCCAGTGGCGCGCGATCACCGCCGCCACCGCGAGCTCGCGATTGTTCATGCGCCGCACGATCCAGCTCCACTGCCGGCGCGCATCCAGAACCTGGCCCATGAGGTAGAGCTCCTGTGCCATCTGGATGCCCGGGCGCGCGAGCACGGTGCTCACCTCCTCCGGGCTCGCCTCGACGGGCTGGTGCTGCATGGAGTAATCCGCGCCCACGCGGTCCGCCGCGAGGAAGCCGTAGTAGCCGCGCTCGCGCGAGAGCCCGGCGTAGAGCCGCTCGGCCTGCTTCTGCTCGCCGGTCCCCTCCAGGATACGCGCCTTCCAGTAGCGCCACTGCTGCTGCTTCTGCTGCTCCTCGGTAAGCCCCGCGACGAAGCTCTTCGCCATCTCCCAGTCGCCGGCGCGCAGCGCCGCGTGCACGCGCCAGAGGCGCAGGTTCTCGTCGTTCGGGTCCGCCGACACCGCGGCGAGCCACTTGAGCGCCAGGGGCGAATGATTCTGCGCCGCGAGGATGCCGATGTAGCGCAGGACGTAATTGTCGTCCTCGCCGAAGAACTGGTAGCGGCCCTTGAGCGCCTCCCAGCGGCGCATCGCCTCCTCGGGATCGCGGTGCGCGAGCCGCACCACACCGTGCGTGACCACCATGCGCGCAACCGGCGTGTCCACGGGATAATTAACGCCCTGGAGCCCGCGCACCGGATCGCGGTGCATGGCCTGCCAGCGGGCGACCCAAACGCGCTCGCGGGGATCGAGATACGGCGCGAGCTCGCCGGCGAGCACGAGATTACGCGACTCCATGGCGAGCCGGATGCGCTCCCACACCCGCTCGCGCGTCATGTGCCCGGCCTTGCGCCAGACGGCGAACACCGGCTCGCAGGCCGCGGGCAGTCGCTTGCCCGTGCGCCAGAGTTTTTCGATCTCGATCATGAGCGCGGCCTGCTCTTCGCTCCCGCGCAGGAGCTGCGCCAGGCGCACGCACGCGAGCTCGGGGTCGTCGTCGATGTCCTTGTATTCGGCGAGGAAGGTGTTCCAGTCGCCGCGGGCGGCGAGCTGGTGCAGCCACTTCTTGCGGATGGTGTCGGCGATCGGGGCCTGGGCGTTGTCCTCGAGGAAGCGGTGCAGCTCCGGCGCCGGCGTCGTCGCCACCCGGTCTTTCAGGTATTCGTACTCGAGGTAGCCGTGCAGGATGTAGCCGTCGAGGCTTTTCAGCAGAGACTGAAACTTGGAGATATTGCCGGCGCGGATGGCGGTCTGGGCCGCAAGGTAGTCGCGGCGCTGTTCTTCTTCACTGACCAAAAACCCCATTGCCGGCAGGGCCGCGGGCCAGGCCGCCAGCAAAGTCCACAGAAGAAACGCACCCCGGAGTCGGAACGTCATTTTAGCTTTTAGCGTACCTCTGGAAATTCAACACCAAGACATCTTGCCGCAAACAATCTTATGCGAATGCATTTTTAGAGGTTCCATTAGTATAGAGTATCTTGTCTGCCCCAAGATCGCAGTACCGACGAAAGGTCATGGAATCCATCAATCCCGCGACCGGCGAGTTGTTGAAAAGCTACGAACCGTGGCGCGACGCGCAGCTTGAGACGGCGCTCGCGGAGAGTGCCGTCGCGGCGCCGGCTTGGCGGGCGACCCCGTTCGAGGAGCGCGCGCGGCTGATGCGCAACGCCGCCGCGGAACTGCGGCGCTACGCCGCGCGCTACGGCGCGCTCGTCGCGCTCGAGATGGGCAAGCTCCTCAAGGAGGCGCGTGCCGAGGTGGAGAAATGCGCTTGGGGCTGCGAGTACTACGCCGGGCAGGCCGCGGAGTTTCTCAGGGATGAAAAGATCGAGACCGACGCGGGATCGAGCTACATCGCCTATCTCCCGCTCGGGACGATCCTCGCCGTCATGCCGTGGAATTTTCCCTTCTGGCAGGTGTTCCGCGCGGCCGCGCCGGCGCTCATGGCCGGCAACACGATGGTGCTCAAGCATTCCTCGAACGTGCCGCAATGCGCGTTGGCGATCGAAGAGATCTTCCGCGCCGCGGGCTTTCCCGCGGGCGTGTTCCGCACGCTCATGATCCCGGCGACGCAGGCGGAGCAGCTCATCGCCGACCCGCGCATCCACGCGGTGACGCTCACGGGCAGCGAGGCCGCGGGCCGGAAGATCGCCGCGGCCGCGGGCGCCGCGCTCAAGAAAACCGTGCTCGAGCTCGGCGGCTCGGATGCCTTCGTCGTGCTCGCCGACGCCGACCTCGAGCAGGCCGCAAGTGTCGGTGTGACCGCGCGCTTCCAGAACTGCGGCCAGAGCTGCATCGCCGCCAAGCGCTTCATTCTGGTTCCCGAGATCGCGGAACGGTTCATCGCACTGTTCCGGCAGAAGGCCGAGGCGTTGAAAGCCGGCGATCCCCTGAAGGCGGACACAACGCTTGCGCCCCTGGCGCGCGCGGATTTGCGCGCGCAGTTGCACCGCCAAGTCGCCGACTCGATCCAGGCGGGCGCCCGCGCCGTCTTCGGCTGCGCGCCGATCGCCGGGCCGGGTTATTTTTACCAGCCCTCCATGATCGATCAGGTCCGGCCCGGCATGCGCGCCTATGAAGAAGAGCTCTTCGGGCCGGTGGCGATCGTCATCCGGGCCGGCGACGAGGACGACGCCCTGCGCATCGCCAACGACAACCGTTACGGCCTGGGCGCGAGCGTCTGGACCGCGGACGCCGCGCGCGGCGAGCGATTCGCGCGGCGTATCCAGTCGGGCGCGAGCTTCGTGAACGGCATGGTGAAGAGCGACCCCAGGCTGCCCTTCGGCGGCGTGAAGGCCTCCGGTTATGGGCGCGAGCTTTCCGTTCACGGCATCCGCGAGTTCGTGAACATCAAGACGGTGTGGATCAGGTAAATGCTGGACGAGCAACGGGCGCTGCGGTTCGAATGCACCGGCTGCGGCAAGTGCTGCACCGGCGATCCCGCGTACTACTACGTCGAGGCGTCGCGGGCCGAGCAGCGGCGCATCCAGGACTATCTCGGCATCTCCTGGCGCTGGTTCCGGCGCCGCTACATCGTGCGTTACGACGACGGCACCGAGGGTCTCAGCATGGCCGGCGGGCGTTGCGTCTTCCTCGGGCCGGACAAGCGCTGCCGCATTTATCCCGTGCGTCCGGCACAGTGCCGCAACTATCCCTTTTGGCCGCAACTTATGAATCAAGCCGCCTGGCGGCACGAGGCGCAACGCTGCGAGGGCATTGACTGAGGGGGCTTTCCGCCCGCGGCATCCGCGAGTTCGTGAATGTGACGACGGTGTGGATCACGCAGTCGGCCGAGATGGGTCTGACCGCGGCATGCGGGATGGCAGAGTTCTTGCATGCCTACGGGTCAGGGTGATACATGCTAGTCCTGACCAGAAAACTCGATGAAGGAATCCTGATCGATCTCGATCCGAGCGCCGATCCGTCCATGCCGGCGGGCGAGCTGTTCGCGAACGGGCCGATCGAAATCCGCGTGGTCGACATCGCGACCAGCCGTGTGAAACTCGCGGTGGGCGCCGACCGGCGGCTGTTCGTGCGGCGCGACGAGCTCGACGAAAAGCGCTGAGGACACTGATCGCGGAGAACGGAAAAGCAATAGACAGGATTAACAGGATTTCTCAGGATTAACAGGATTAAAACCAAATCAAGGAAAGTCTTTTTGGTTTTGCCTTTGACCTAATCCTGTTAATCCTGAGAAATCCTGTTAATCCTGTCCATTCTTCTTTTTCTTTTTCCGCGTCTCTGCACTCTTGGCGTCTATTCCAGAGCGCACGGCCCGTCACCTGTGCCGCCCCCACCAGATCAATCCCGCGCCCAGCAGAATCATCGGCAGGCTCAACACCTGCCCCATCGTGACCCAGCCGAAGGCGAGATAACCTAACTGCACATCGGGCTCGCGCACGAGCTCGACCGCAAAGCGGAACACGCCGTAGCAGGCGAGAAACAGCCCCGAGACTGCGGCGGTCGGGCGCGGGCGCGCGGAGTACAGCCACAGGATCGCAAACAGCGCCACGCCTTCGAGCGCGAACTCGTAGAGCTGCGAGGGATGGCGCGGGAGCGGCCCGCCGGTGCGAAACACCATGCCCCAGGGAAGATCCGTTGCCTTCCCCCACAGCTCCTGATTGATGAAATTACCGATGCGTCCGGCGCCGAGGCCGAGGGGAACCAGCGGCGCGACGAAATCGGCGACGGCGAAAAACCCGCGCTGCGTCTTGCGCGCGTACAGCCACATCGCGAGGATCACGCCGAGCAGCCCGCCGTGAAACGACATGCCGCCGGTCCAGAGGAAAAACACCTCGAGCGGATGCTTCAGGTAATAAGGCAGGTTGTAAAACAGCGTGTAGCCCAGGCGTCCGCCGAGAATGACGCCGAGCGCGAGATAAAACAGCAGATCGGAGATCTCGTTCGGCTGCCAGCCGGAGCCCGGGCGCTTCGCGCGGTACACGCCGAGCCACCAGCCACCGAGAAAACCGACGAGGTACATGACCCCGTACCAGTGGATCTTGAGGGGCCCAAGCTGGAGGGCGACGGGATCGATGTCGGGAGCAATCATGGCGCGCCATTATGCGGCAGCGCGGATGTTTCGACCAGCGCGCGGCAGCAGGATCAGCCGATGGAGCAACAGGATGACAAACCAGACAACGACCGCGGACCAGAAAATGTGCGACAGGAAATGCGCGCCCTGGAGGATGCGGCCGAAACCGAGAATAGAGCCATAGGTAACGCCCGCCGCGAGCGCGGCATACGCGCGGCGCCGGCGGCGGTACCAGACGAAGTAAAACGCCATGAGCCCGAAGCCGCCCGAGGCGTGGCCGCTCGGGGAGCACTGCCCGGCCTTGATGCCCGGCAGCGCCGGCTCGAGCAGCCGCGTCTGCGGCGCATACCCGCCGTAGATTTCCAGATTATGGGGACAGTGCTGGCTGGAAAACTCCTTCACCGCCCCGGCGGCAAGCGGGCCCAGGACCATGGCGAGAAAGACGAACAGCAGCGTGCGGCGCTGCGCGCGCAGCGCCGGAACCCCGAACGAGGCGACAAAACCCGCGAGCGTGCCGCAGCCGATGACCACGAGCAGATACTTCGCCCACTGGTGCAGCACCACCTCGAGAAACCAGGCGTAACGCAGTGGAAACTGCCGCGCGGCGGGATCGTAAAACAGATCGCTGAGCGCCCGGTCGAGATCGGTAACCTGGAACACGACCAGCAGCGCGAGCGTCAGCAGCGCCGGCAGGCCGGCATGGATCAGGTAAAACCGCGTCACGGACGGCGGCGCGCGGTCGGCCGGGGGTGCGGGTTGCGTCATGGGTCGCGTGCGACGTTTTGGGCTAGGCGCGCTGGACGGCGAGCGTGCCCGAGCGCCCGTCGACCTCGCCGGCGATCAGCTCGCAGACCGGGATGCCGGCCCGGTTGCGCAAATAATCCTGCGCCAGCGCGTCCAACCGCGCGAACTGCACGCCGAGCGCCCGCAGCCGATCGAGTAGTTCCCGGAAGAACCCGATCCGGCTCATGCCCTCGATCTCGGCGTGGATCGTCAGGATATTCGGGCGGTCGCTGCGAAGCAGCGCGACATAATGATCCACCAGGCGCGCGTCCGGGAATTCCGGCCGCCCGAGCAGCTCATCCAGGGTCGGCAGCGTCGTCGGAATCTGCAAGGTCCGGTACACCGTGCCGTCAGCGCGCGGGAAAAAGGCGTAGGCGCCGCGGGTGTCGCTTGCGTACAGCAACTCCGCGGCGTCATAGGCCGCGAGGCTCAAGCCGTTCGCCTGCCAGCCGGCGGCGCCGGCGGTGCGCGCCGGCGCGCCGAAGATGCGCTCGAACTCCGCGCGCGCCTTGGCGAATTCGGCGAACACCTCTTCGCGCGTCATGCGCGCGAGCCCGTCCTGCCAGCGGATGTGGTCGTAGCAATGGATGCCGACCTCGTGGCCGCGGCTGCGCGCATCGCGCATCAGCGCCTCGTGGCGCCGGCCGATGTGCGGCCCGGGGAGCAGCACGCCGTTCAACAGCGTGCGCAGGCCGTAGGTGCTGACCACGCTCGTGCGCGCGACCTTGCGGAAAAATCCCGGCCGGAAGATGCGCCGGATCGCGCGGCCGGTGTTGTCCGGCCCGAGCGAGAACAGAAACGTCGCCGGGACGCCGAGCTCGCCGAAGAGCTCGAGCAACGCCGGCACGCCGAGGCGCGTGCCGCGCTCGGTGTCCACATCGACCTTAATCGCCAGTTCAGCGGTCACGTCCGAATCAAAGAAAAGAAATAGACAGGATTAACAGGATTTACAGGATTAAATCTTGAAAAAGAAAATCCGGTTTTTGCTTGTTTTTGAATCCTGTAAATCCTGTTAATCCTGTCTGAATTTTTTTGTTGTTGGGGTTTCTTAACCTTCCAGTTCCTGCGACGGCCGCCCCAGGTGGTAGTCGAGCGTCTTGCGCAGCGCCGTCGTGAAATCGGTCGTCGGGTTCCAGCCCAGATACTGCTGCGCGTTGCGGATCGAGGGTACGCGCGTCAAGATGTCCTGGTAGCCCTTGCCGTAGTAGTCGCCCGAGCTCACCGTGACGAGACGGGTCTTGTCGGCGAGCGCGGCGTACTTGGGATAGGTCTTCACGAGCGCGACCAGGGTCTCGGCGAGCTCGCGCACCGACATGTCGTTCTTCGGGTTGCCGATGTTGAAGATGCGCCCGTCGGCGCAACCGTCCTTGTTCTCGATGATGCGCTTGAGCGCGTCCACCCCGTCGTCGATGTAGGTGAAGCTGCGGCGCTGCGCGCCGCCGTCCACGAGCCGGATGTCCGTGCCGCGCAGGATGTTGCCGATGAACTGCGTGAGCACGCGCGAGCTGCCCTCCTTGGGCTCGAGGATGTTGTCGAGCTTGGGACCGATCCAGTTGAACGGCCGGAACAGCGTGAACTTGAGGCCGTCGCGCTGACCGTAGGCGTAGATCACGCGGTCGAGCAACTGCTTCGAGCACGAGTAGATCCAGCGTTGCTTGTGGATCGGCCCGAGGACGAGGCTGGTGCTCTCCTCGTCGAACTCGGTGTCCGCGCTCATCCCGTAGACCTCGGAGGTGGAGGGAAACAGCACGCGTTTCTTGTAGCGCGCGCACTGGCGCACGATCTCGAGGTTCGCCTCGAAGTCGAGCTCGAAGACGCGCAGCGGGTCCTGCACATAGGTCGCGGGCGTGGCGATGGCCACGAGCGGCAGCACCACGTCGCATTTCTTGATGTGGTATTCGATCCACTCCTTGTTGATCGTGATGTCACCTTCGACATAGTGGAAGCGCTCGTGGCCGAGCGACTCCCCGAGCTTGTCCCGGCCCATGTCCATGCCGTACACCTCCCAGTCGGTGTCGCGCAGGATGCGCTCGGTGAGGCTGTTGCCGATAAACCCGTTCACGCCGAGGATCAGGACTTTGAGGCTCATGCTGACTCCATTTTTGGATGCGTAAGTTAAACCGATGCCGCCTGCGGGGCTGTCTCGCCCAGAAGCTGGTCAAGCGTGAGGCCGTGGGCGTCGCCGGCGCCTTGCTCCGGCCCGTCGCGCCATTGCCATTTTGCGACCTCAAGACAGCCTTGGCCGGCCGCCACGCGCAGCGGCGCGACCGCGACGATCTGTCCGGGCGCACCCGCGCAGTCCGTGTGCGGCTCGGCCCACCAGATGAATAACCGCCGCCCGCCGACGTCGGTGAACGCACCGGGATAGGGATGCGTCACCGCCCGGATGAGATCGAAGATCGCGCGCGCGTCGCGGCGCCAGTCGATGCGCCCGTCCTCGGGCTTGCGTCCGCCGAAGCAGGTCGCCCGCGACTCGTCCTGCGGACGGCGCGGGGCGCGGCCCTGCTTGATGGCGTCGAGGCTCCGTTCCAGGACCTTGCGCGCCGCCGCGGTCACCTTGATAAAGACCTCCTGCGCCGTGTCCCGCGGGCCGATGGGAACGGCCTCCTGGTCCACAATGTCACCGGCATCCGGGCGCTTGACCATATAGTGCAGCGTCGCGCCGGTCTCGGTCTCGCCGTGCAGCACCGCCCAGTTGATCGGCACGCGCCCGCGGTACTTCGGCAGCAGCGAGCCATGCAGGTTGAAGGCGCCGAGGCGCGGGATATCCAGAATTTCCTGGCCGATCAGGTTGCGGTAATAGAACGAGAAGATAATATCCGGCTTGAGCGCGCGCAGACGCGCGATCCACTCCGGCGTGTTCACGGTCTCCGGCGTGTGGACCGGAATCGCGTGCCGCCGCGCCAGCTCCGCCACCGACTGGAACCAGATGTTCTCCGCCGGGTTGTCCCGGTGCGTGAACACCGCGAGCACGCGGCTGCCGCGGGCAATCAGCGCGTCCAGACACTCGTAGCCGACGTCGTGGTAACCGAAGACGACGATCCCGGGCTTAAGCATCGGTCTGCTCCAGGATCTCGCGGATCACGAAGCGCGGGCGCCGCCGCACCTCCTGGTAGATGCGGCCGATGTATTCGCCGATGATCCCCAGTCCCAGGATGCCCACCGCCACCAGGAAATAGAGGATCGCGAACAAGGTGAACACGCCTTCGGCCTCGGGCCCGATGACGAGCCGGCGGATGACGAGGTAGACCACAAACAGCCCCGAGAGCGCCGAGAGCGCAATGCCGAACAGGGTGAAGAGCTGCAACGGCACCACGGAAAATCCGGTCATGAGATCGAAGTTGAGCCGCACGAGCTGGTACAGACTGTACTTCGAGCGTCCGGCGGCGCGCGCGGCGTGCTCCACCTCCACCTCCGTGGGGTTCGCGGCGTAGCTGTAGGCGAGCGCGGGAATGAAGGTCGAGGTCTCGCTGTTCGAGGCGATCAGGTCCACGATCCGCCGGCGGTAGGCGCGCAACATGCAGCCCTGGTCGCGCATCGTGATATGGGTGATGCGCGCACGGATCGCGTTGATGAGCTTGGAGGCGTAGCGGCGGAAAAAACTGTCCTGGCGGTCCTTGCGGTAACCGCCGACCACGTCGTGTCCGGCCTCGATCGCCGCGAGCAGTTTCGGAATCTCCTCCGGGGGGTTCTGGAGGTCGGCATCGAGCGTCACCACCACCTCGCCGCGCACGCGCTCGAACGCGGCCATGATCGCCATGTGCTGGCCGAAGTTGCCGTTGAAGTCGATGACCCGCACTTCGCGCGGACGGCGCCGGTGGAACTCGCGCAGCAGCGCGCCCGAGCGGTCGCGCGAGCCGTCGTTGGTGAAGAGGATCTCGTACGGCCGGCCCAGGACATCGAGCACCTTCGTCAGACGCCCGAACAGCGCCTCGAGGTTCTCCTCCTCGTTGTACACCGGGATCACGACGCTCACATAGGGCTGCATCACGCGCGCCTCCCGAAGACACTCGCCATGGCGGCGATCGCACGATCCTGATCGGCTTCGGTCATGGCGGGAAAGAGCGGCAGGCTCACGATGCGGTCGGAGATGGTTTCGGCGTTCGAAAAATCGCCCGGCTTGAAGCCGAAATGCTCGCGGTAATACGGATACAGATGCGCCGCGCGGTAATGCAGCCCGGTGCCGATGTTGCGCTCCTTCATGCCGGTCATGAAGGCGTCGCGGTCCATGCCCGCGGCCTGCGGATTTATGAGCGGCGTATAGAGATGCCACGCATGCCGGTGCGGATACCCGGGCGCGCCGGGCAGCGTCCACTGCGGCCAGCCCGCGAGAAGTTTTTGATAGCGCTGCGCGAGCTGCGTGCGCCGCTGGATGAACCCCTCGAGCGCCGGGAGCTGGTGCAGCCCGAGCGCGGCCTGGAGGTCCATCATGTTGTACTTCAGGCCCGGCAGGACGATCTCGTAATGCTGGGAACCGGTCTTGCCGAAGCGGTTCCACGCCTCGCGGTCCATGCCGTGGAAGCGCAGCAGCGCGATCGTCTCGGCCAGCTTGTCGTCGCGCGTCACCACACAGCCGCCCTCGCCGGTGGTCATGTTCTTGTTCGGGTGGAAGCTGAACACCTGCGTGTCGCCGAAGGCGCCGATGCGCTTGCCTTGGTATTCCGTGCCGATCGCGTGCGCCGCGTCCTCGATCACGCGCAGGCCGTGCTTGGCCGCCAGCGCATACAGCGGATCGAGGTCCACGGGCAGGCCCGCGAAGTGCACCGGCACGATGGCGCGTGTGTGCTTGGTGATCGCGCCTTCGAGCTGGGAGACATCCATGTTATAGGTGTCCGGCTCCACGTCGACGAGCACCGGTTTGCCGCCCGCAAGCACGATGGTGTTGAGGGTGGCGGCGAAGGTCATCGGGGTCGTGATGACCTCGTCGCCCGGCTTCAATTCGAGCGCGAGCAACGCCAGATGCAACCCGGCCGTGGCCGAGGACAGCGCCAGCGCGTGCGGCGCCCCGAAATAGCGCTTGAGCTCGTCCTCGAATTTTTTCACGCGCGGCCCGGTGGTGATCCAGCCGGATTCGAGGCACGCCACCACCTCGGCGATCGCCTCGCGGCTGATCGAGGGCCGCGAGAACGGCAGGAATTCTTCGGTTGCCATGTTCGGTCCTAGCTGCGGGTGATGAGATAGACCCCGGCGACGATGATGAGGATGCCGGCGATGCGCGTGAGCGAAATGTTTTCCTGGAACAGATAATACGCGGCCACGGCATTGACGATGTAGCCCACGGAGAGCAGCGGGTAGGCGAAGCTCACCTCCACGCGCGAGAGCACCAGCAGCCACACCATCACGCTCACGACGTAAGCGAGCAGGCCGGCCAGCACGAACGGGTTGGCGGCCACCTGCACGCCCACGGGGACGGCGTTCGCCCAGGCGAACTCGAAATAGCCGATGCGCCGCATGCCCTCCTTGAGCAGCAGTTGCGCGCCGGCGTTGAGCAACACGCCCAGCAGAATCAGCGGAAGATGGTTCATGAGGCGGGTTCCTTGTTGGAGATCAATACGTTTTCGCGCGTCTGCGCCAGCAGGTGAAACCGCGCGCGGTTGCCCGCCCGCAGGCGTTCGTAGTTTTCCCGGCGGGTGATCAGGTAGACGTGGTTCGCGCCCTGCCAGCGACGCCAGAACGTCGCGTCGTCGATCATCCAGGCGCCGGTGTCTTCCTGCCGGGTGCCGAACTCGAGCTCGCCGCGCCATTCTACCACCGTGACCCGCCGGCCCAGGTAGACCGGAAGCTCCTGATAATAGGTGTGATAGACCATCACCTCGTCGGCCGGCTGAAGCCGCGGCTTCAGGGCCAGGACCAGACTTTTGACCGAATACCTGTCATCGAGCGCGGTAAAACGCACGGCGGCAAAACTCAGCGCCACGGCCGAGATCAGCGCGAGCGCGGTGACCGCCGCGGCGGGACGCCGGAGCCGGAGGAAGACCGCGGCGACGATCGCGGTCGCGAGGAAAAACCCGCTGAAGGCGCGGATCAACCCACCGAATGTCTCGGCAAACTCGATGGCTTGCGACCCCTCTCCCACGTACCACCGCGGCATAAGCACCACCGTCAGCGCGAGCGCCAGACCCGCCCCCAGTAGCGCCCACCAGGCCGAGCGCATCCCGGGGGTTTCGGGCAGACGCGCCAGATACCGGCCGATGAGCAAGGCCAGGGGCGGCAGCACCGGCAGGATATACGCAATCAGCTTGGAAGAGGAAAACGAGAAGAACGCGAACACCACGCCGACCCACAGCATCAGGAACAGCGCATCCGGGTGCTGCCGGCGCTGGCGCCACGAAACCGGCAGGGCGTCCTTGATCGCCTGGAGCAGAAACGCCGTCCACGGATAGACGCCGAGCAGCAGCACCGGGATAAAACTCCACGCCGGCTGATAGCGCTGATGGACCGTCGTGAGATAGCGCTGGAAATGCTCGTGGATGAAATAGAACTGCGCGAACTCGGGGTTCGCCTGCGAGACCAGGATGTGCCACGGGGCGGCGATGAGCAGAAACAGCGCGAGCCCCGAGGGCAGATACATCGAGCGCAGCAGGCGCCACTCGCCGAGCAGCGCCATCCAGGCGCCGATCACCATGCCCGGGATGACGATGCCGATCAGGCCCTTGGTCAGCGTGGCGAACGCCGTGAGCGCGTAGAAGCCCCAGAAATACCACCGCCGCGCCGCGCCCGGCGGCGCGCGATACCCGATCAGAAACGCCAGCATGGCCGCCGTGAGCAGCGCGGTGACCGCCATGTCCAGCGTGATGACGCGCGCGAGGAAATAATACAGCGGACTGGTCGCCAGCACGCCGGCGGCGAGCAGGCCGGCACGCCGGCCGTAGAGCCGCCGGCCCGCGGCGTAGACGACGAGACACCCCGACAGCGCGAACAACGCCGGCCACAGCCGGGCCGCCCATTCGTTGAGGCCGAACGCCTTTAGCGCGAGCGCCTGCTGCCAGTAAAACAGCACGGGCTTCTCGAAGTACTTCACGCCGTTGAGCCGCGGGGTCACATAGTCGCCGGTCTCGAGCATCTCGCGCGGGATCTCGGTATAGCGCCCCTCGTCCGGGTCCCACAGCGCGCGCTCGCCCAGCGCGTACCCGAACAGCGTGCCCAAGATCAAGGTCAGAATAACCAGATCCTGCTTCCAGGAACGCCTTGAATCGTTTGTTTGCGGGGGCTGTGTGGGCATGGTGTGCGCGAGGATCCGGTTTTTTTGTGAGGCCGCTTGAATGAACCTAAAAACGGCGATTGCATCCGCAGATTACGCAGATTTCCGCAGATTTTAAGAATGTTACGAGTAACTTTCCTTCTCTCACCATATGGGCGCGCCAGGCAGTCATTCAAGCCAAATGATTCATCTGCGTCCCGCCACTAAATCGACGGTACCGCCGTGCCAATTTGCAGTCCCTTTGTGTCGATTTAGTGGCGGGACGAAAATCTTATGACTTTTCGATTATTGCGGCGGCATCGAGGCTTCGATGCGGTGCCGGCGCCGTTTCAGGCCTCCTCGGCATGTTCAGGTAGATTCGTGCCGCCGCAATAATCTGCGAAATCTGCGGATAACTGCTTTTTCCAGAAAAAATAGCCACGATCGACACCCAACGCAATGCGTGCCGCCGCGAATCCGGCTTCGGGAGATCGCGGCTTCGCCAAGCCGATATCGGCGGGCGAGGCCGACCTACCCGCACGCTATGCTACGGCAGGGAACATCAATTTTCCGTCGCGGCCGCGTGAAGATTCTGTGAAGAACCGGCGTCGGCGAACGAAACGCTCACGCGCGTGCCCGCGCCGAGGCGGCTTTCGACCGCGAGCCGCCAGCCGTAGCGATCGCAGATGCGCTTGACGATGGCGAGCCCCAGTCCGAAGCCCTCGCCGGTGCCGGCCGCGCCGCGGTAAAAGCGCTGAAAGATCCGCGGCAGCTCCTCCTCGCGAATGCCGCGTCCGGAGTCTTCGATCTCGAGCCGCCGGTCCCGGTAGCGCACGCGGATGCTCCCGCGCTCGGTGTGCTCGACCGCGTTCTTGAGGAGATTGGCGAGCGTGAGGAACAGCGCGTTTCGGTCCACGCGCAGCACCGCCGGCGGATCCACCGCGATCTCGAGCGCGAGCCCGCGCTGCGCCAGCGCATCGCGCAGAAGCTCCGCGACCTCCGCGACGCACGCGTGGACCGAAACGTCCTCGACCTCGGCGGCCGGCTCCCCGCGCGCGAGGAACAGCAGCGCGCGCGTGAGCTCCGACATGCGCGCCGCGGCGCGCCGGATCATGTCGAGGCGCCCGCGCGCCGCCGCATCCAGGCGCGGGTCCTGTGCCAGCAGCTCGCAGCTCGTCTGGATCGCGGTCAGCGGCGTGCGCAACTCGTGGCTGACGTTGGCGGTGAACTCCTGCTCCCGCTCGATCAGATCCGCGACCTTGCGCAGATAGCCGTCGAACGCCTGCGCCAGCCGCTTGACCTCCTCGTCGGCGTAGCGGTCGGCGAGCGGTGCGTCCGGGCGCCCCGGCCCGAGCGCGCCCACGCGCGCGGCGAGATCGCTCACCGGCTGCGTCAGCAGCTCCGAGAGCCAGTATCCGAGCCCCGCGGCGAGCGCCGCCGTGGCGACGACCCCGAGGAGCAGCAGCCACAGGAGCTGGCGCATCCGGTCTTCGTGGTGCGTGGCGTCGTAGGCGATGTAAAAGCGCGTCGCGCCTACCGCGCGCACCGCCACCCGCAGCGTGACGTCGCGCACGCGCAACTCGTGATCGCCCAGGGGCAGCTCGCGCAGGTACGGGGGCAGCTCCGCGCGGGCGCGCTCCGTCGCTACGAGGTAGCCGTTGAGATTGCGGATCCGCGGCGGCGGCGCGCCCGGGTCGCGCGCGTGGGCCGCGATCAGATGGTCCATCTCCTCGGTGAGGATCTGGGCGGTCAGCTCCTCCTCCTGATCCCGCGTCACCAGGTAGAGCGCCACGCTGTGGGCGGCGACGATCAGGATGCCGAGGGTCGCGATCCCGAGCGCGACCCGCCGCCGCAGGCTGGGCTTAACGTTCAGCCGCATCGGTGAGGCGGTAGCCCAGCCCGTGCACGTTTTCGACCAGGTCGGGCTTGCCCGGTCGCGCGAGCGCGCGCCGCAGGATGTGCATGTGCGAGCGCAGCGTGTCGCCGCGCTCCTGCTCCTCGCCCCACACGGCGGTCTCGAGCTCGGCGCGCGCGAACACCCGGTTGGGATGGCGCATCAGCAGCTCGAGCAGCCGCAGGCACTTGGGCGGCAACTTCACCGGCGCGCCGGCGCGCTCGACGCTGAGCGTGTAGGGGTCGAACACGAGATCGCCGACGCGCAGCGCCCGGCCCGCCACGCGCCCGCTGCGTCGGCGTTCGAGCGCGGCGAGCCGCGCCTCGACCTCGCTCAGCGCGAACGGCTTGACCAGGTAGTCGTCGGCGCCGCTCGCGAAGCCCGCGAGCTTGTCCGGGAGCGTATCGCGCGCGGTGAGCATGAGCACCGGCGTGTCGCGCTTGGCCTCCTCGCGCAGCTTGCGACACAGCGCGAGCCCGTCCATCCCCGGCAGCGCGAGGTCGAGCAGGATCGCGTCGTACTCGTGGGTGACCGCAAGATGCAGCCCGGTCACGCCGTCGGCGGCGCGGTCCACCTCGTGCCCGCGCCCCTCCAGGTAATCGTAGAGATTGGCGGCGATGTCGGCGTCGTCCTCGATGATCAGAATGCGCACGGAAAGACCCTAAGCTTCTCAGGCGCACTATAAGACAATCCGGGGATGAAGGGGTATAGTCGAACGGCCCGCCCGGAACGAGGTTCGCGCATGGCCCGGACCGCCCACAGCAATCGTTTGATCCACGAGACCAGCCCCTACCTGCTCCAGCACGCGCACAACCCGGTGGACTGGTATCCGTGGGGCGAGGAGGCGCTCGATCGCGCGCGGCGCGAGGACAAGCCGATCCTGCTCTCGATCGGCTATTCCGCCTGCCACTGGTGTCACGTGATGGAGCGGGAATCGTTCGAGGACGAGGACGTGGCGCGGCTCATGAACGAGCTCTTCGTGTGCATCAAGGTCGACCGCGAGGAGCGCCCCGACCTCGACAAGGTCTACCAGACCGCGCACCAGATCCTGGCGAGCCGCCCCGGTGGCTGGCCGCTCAACATGTTCCTCGCGCCCGCCGACCGGATGCCGGTCTTCGGCGGCACGTACTTCCCGAAAACCTCGCGCCACGGCCTGCCGGCCTTCACCGACATCCTGCGCCAGGTCGCCGCCGTCTACCGCGACCGGCGCGACGCGATCGAAGCGCAAACCGATACGCTGCGGGAAACCTTCGCGCGCATCGAGCCCGCGGACGCCGCGCCCGGCGCCTCCCCGGCGCCGGAACTGCTGGAGCGCGGTTTCGCCGAGCTCGCGCGGCAATACGAACCGCGCCACGGCGGCTTCGGGGCCGCACCGAAGTTTCCGCATCCCACCGCGCTCGAGTTCCTGCTGCGTCATGCCGCGCGCGCCGGCGGCGCGGCCGGGGGCGAGGCGCTGGCGATGGCGCGCCACACCCTCGCGGCGATGACGCGCGGCGGGCTCTGCGATCAACTGGGCGGCGGCTTCTTCCGCTACTGCGTGGACGAGCGCTGGGAGATCCCGCACTTCGAAAAAATGCTCTACGACAACGCGCAACTGCTCGGCGTGTATGCCGACGCCGCGCGCGCCGCGGGCGACGAGCTGTTCCGGCGCGCGGCGCTCGCGACCGGCGCGTGGGTGATGCGCGAGATGCAGTCGCCCGCGGGCGGCTACTACTCGACGCTCGACGCCGACTCCGAGGGACACGAGGGCAGGTACTATGTCTGGAGCGCGGCCGAGATCGAAGAACTTCTCACGCCCGAGGAATGGGGCTTCGTGGAGCCGCACTACGGGCTCACGGGCGCGCCGAACTTCGAGGGCCGCTGGCACCTCAACGTCCGTGCCGACGTCGCCACCATCGCGGAACGCTTCGGGCGCCCCGAGGCCGAAGCCGGCGCGCTCCTCGCGTCGGCGCGGCGCAAACTCTTTGCGGCGCGCGAGCGCCGCGCGCGCCCCGGGCGCGACGACAAGATCCTCACCGCGTGGAACGCCCTCGCGATCAAGGGTCTGGCGCGCGCCGGACGGCTGCTCGGGCGCGAGGACTTCAGCGCCTCGGCGCGCCGCGCCTTCGAGTTTGTGCGCGCGCAGCTCTGGCGCAACGGACGGCTTCTCGCCACCGCCAAGGACGGCCGCGCGCGTCTCAATGCCTATCTGGACGACTATGTTTTTTTGATCGAGGCGGGACTTGAGCTGCTGCAAACGGAATTTCGCGCCGATGATCTCGAATTCATCACCGAGCTTGCGGATATCGTTCTCGAACGCTTCGAAGACAAACACCACGGCGGCTTTTACTTCACCGGCGACGATCACGAAACGCTCGTCTACCGCCCGAAACCGACGCACGACGACGCCACCCCGTCCGGCAACGGCGTCGCGGCCCAGGCGCTGCTCAGGCTCGGGCACCTGCTGGGCGAGCCGCGCTATCTGCACGCAGCCGAACGTACGCTGGCGGGCCTGTCGGCGGCGATCGCGCAGCAGCCCTCGGCGTACTGCTCGCTGCTGATCGCGCTGGAGGAATATCTTTATCCGCCCGAGATCGTGGTGCTGCGCGGCGCGCCCGAAGCGCTCGCACCCTGGCGCGCGCGGCTTGCGCGCCATTACGCGCCGCGCCGGGTCGCGCTCGCCATATCGAATGAGATCGAGGCGCTACCCGGCGCACTTGCCGGGCAGGCGCTGCACGCCGAGGTCACGGCGTATGTCTGTGCGGGAAGCGCCTGTCAGGCGCCGATGACCGATCCGAGCGAGCTGGAGCGCCTGCTCGCGCAAAACGAGCCGGCCGCCGCGACGCCGCGCTAACCGACGGTCGCGCCGCGCTCAGCGGAGATACTGGAGATACCCGTATAAGGCGCCGTAGGCCGCGAGCATCGCCGCGAGGTTCCAGTGGCCGTTGTTGCGGATGAGCACGTCGCGGCGGAAAAACCGCAGCCCCGGATCGGCGAGGCGCGAGAACGTGGGCCAGAAGCGGTTCACGCGCCGGCGGTACTCGCGATATGGCTCGCCGAGGAGCGCTTCGAGGCGCCGCTCCTCGCGCCCGACACGGTTGACCATATAAAAGTAATACAGCACGACATACGCCGCCGTGACATAGACGTTCGCCAACAGCAGCACGACCCCGAGGATCAGAAAGAAGCGCCCGAGGTACATCGGGTTGCGCACCAATACATACGGCCCGCGCGCCGTGAGCTGCTCGTTTTTCACCAGCGAGGCGAACGACCAGAGCTGAATCCCCTCGCCGAAGAGTGACACGAGGAACGCGGGCGGCAGCCACTCGGGCCGCGCGTAGCGCGCCACGGCCGCGAGCAGGACGAGCGCGAGCACGTAGCGCAGCCGAAGAAAAAGCTTCCTCAGGCCGGGATGGTTGAACAGGCCGTGCAGGACATCGAGCATGAACGGGTCATTGGACACGAATGAGGTGCGCGATTATACGGATATAAAGCGCGCTTGCTCAACCGCGGCGGACGCGGTTCGCACAGGCTGATCCGGCGGCGCGAAAGGCGATATAATCCGGCGACCCCATGCCCGATTTCCCCGCCCCTCAATGCACCGTCTGGCAGGCGCGCCTGTTTCCGTTCCTGCGCTGGTGGCCGCGCGTCGGCCGCGCGACCCTTAAGGCCGATCTCCTCGCGGGGCTCACCGGCGCGGTGGTGGTGCTGCCGCAGGGCGTGGCCTTCGCCATGATCGCGGGGCTGCCCCCGGTATACGGGCTCTACACCGCCATGGTCCCGCCGATCGTCGCGGCGCTCTTCGGCTCCTCGCGCCATCTGATCTCCGGCCCGACGACGGCGATCTCGATCGTGGTGTTCGCGACCGTCGCCAGGTTCGCCGAGCCCGGCAGCGAGCGCTTCATCCAGATGGCGCTCACGCTCACCTTCCTCGCCGGTGTGTATCAGCTCGCGCTCGGGGCGGCGCGCATGGGCGCGCTCGTCAATTTCGTCTCGCACTCGGTCGTGGTCGGCTTCACCGCCGGCGCGGCGATCCTGATCGGCACGAGCCAGTTGAAACACTTCTTCGGCATCCAAATCCCCGCGGGCGAATCGTTCCTGCACACCTGGCAGGACCTCTTCCTCCAGATCGGCGAGATCAACCCCTACGTCACCGCCGTCGCCGCGGCTACCCTCGCCGGCGGCGCGCTGCTCATGGTTTTCAAGCCGCGCTGGCCGGGTATGCTGCTCGCCATGATCCTCGGGAGCGTGCTGGCCGCGCTCCTCGGCGATACCGCACGCGGCATCGCGCTCGTGGGCGAGCTGCCCGGGCATCTCCCGCCGCTGTCGATGCCGGACCTGAGCTTGAGCTCGATCAAGGCGCTCGGCAGCGGCGCGCTCGCCATCGCCATGCTCGGGCTCGTGGAGGCGGTGTCGATCGCGCGCTCCGTGGCGCTCAAATCCGGACAGCGCATCGACGGCAGCCAGGAGTTCGTCGGCCAGGGGCTGGCCAACATCGTGGGCAGCTTTTTCTCGTGCTACGCTTCATCGGGCTCGTTCACCCGCAGCGGCATTAACTACGCCGCCGGCGCGGTGACGCCGCTCGCCGCGATCTTCGCCGCCGGCGCGCTCGCCCTCATCGTGCTGATCGTCGCGCCGCTCGCCGCGCACCTGCCGATCGCGGCCATGGCCGGCATCCTGCTGCTCGTGGCCTGGCGGCTCATCGACTTCCACCACATCGCCACCATCGTGCGCGCGAGCAGGCGCGAGACGGCGGTGCTCGCGACCACGTTCCTCGCCACGCTCTTCGTCGAGCTCGAGTTCGCGATTTACGTCGGCGTGATGCTCTCGCTCGTGATGTACCTCATGCGCACCGCGCGCCCCGGGATCGTGACGCGCGTGCCCGACCCCGCGAGCCCCAACCGCCACCTCGTCACCGACCCGAAACTGCCCGAGTGTCCGCAGCTCAAGATCGTGCGCGTGGACGGCTCGCTCTTCTTCGGCGCGGTGGACCACGTGCAGGGTGTGCTGCAAAGCCTGCTCGCGCAGCATCCGGAGCAGCGGCATCTGCTCATCGTCGGCAACGGCATCAACTTCATCGATGTCGCCGGCGCCGAGATGCTGGTGCAGGAGGCCGAGCGCCGGCGCAAGCTGGGCGGCGGCCTTTATCTATGCAAGGTCAAGGACGAGGTCTGCGAGATATTGAAACGCGGGGGCTTCGCCGAGAGATTCGGCCGGGAGAACATCTTTATCACCAAGGCCGACGCCATCGAGAGCGTCTTCAAGCGCCTGGACCGCTCGGTCTGCGAGCGCTGCGACAAACGCATCTTCCTCGAATGCCGCCGGGTGGCGCGTAACGAAGCTCCCGACACGGCACAGGGCAAAAACGCCGCCGCTTAGCCGCCTCCGGAGAAGCGCTCCCACAGCACGAGCGCCCAAGTCAGCGGCACGAGCACGAGTGCAAGCAACACCGCCGCCGAGCCCAGGTCCTTCGCCCGGCCGGAAAGCTCGTGGCGCTCGGAGCCCACGCGGTTCACCACCGCCTCGATCGCCGAATTCAGCAGCTCCACGATCAGCACCAGCACGAGGCTTCCCACGAGCAGCGCGCGCTCGACGCCGCTGCGCCCGAGCCAGAAACCGAGCGGTGCAAGAATCACGAATAGCGCCGCTTCCTGACGGAAGGCCGCTTCGTTCCTGAGTGCCGCCTTGAGGCCGCACAATGAATAACCCCCGGCGCGCACCACGCGCCGCAGGTCACAGAGGTCTTTCAGCAGCGCCATCTTTTACGCCGCCGGCTTCCAAGTAAGGTCCAGTTCGCGCGCCGCGCGCACGTCGTCGAGGCGCTTGACCGGCAACGTGTGCGGCGCGCCCTGCACCAGCTCCGGGTTGGTGCGCGCCTCCTTCAGGATTTCCTCCAGCGCCGCGATGAAGCGGTCGAGCTCCTCCCTGGCCTCGGTCTCCGTGGGCTCGATCAGGAAGCACTCCGGCACCAGCAGCGGGAAATAGGTCGTGGGCGCGTGGAAACCCTTGTCGAGCAGGCGCTTGGCCACGTCCATCGCGGAGACGCCGGTCTCGTCCTTGAGCTTCTTGAAGGTCAGCACGAACTCATGCGTCGCGCGCCGGTTGGGGTACGCCATGTCGAAGCCGCGCTTCGAAAGTTCGGCCATGATGTAGTTGGCGTTGAGCGTCGAGAATTCCGCCACCCGGTGCATGCCCTCGCGTCCGAGGAGCTTCGCGTACACGTAGGCGCGCAACAGCACGCCGGCGTTGCCCATGTTGACGCTGAGCCTTCCGATCGTCTGCGGGCGCGTCTTCTCCGTGAGCCAGTGATACTTGTCAGCGGTCACGCCCACGATCGGCACCGGCAGAAACGGCTCAAGTCTTGCGCCCGCCGCCACCGGACCCGCGCCGGGGCCGCCGCCACCATGGGGCGTGGAGAAGGTCTTGTGCAGATTGAGATGAATCACATCGAAACCCATGTCGCCCGGCTTCACGCGCCCGAGAATGGCATTTAAGTTCGCGCCGTCGTAATAGAGCAACCCGCCGGCGTCGTGCACGATCTTGGCGATCTCGGTGATGCGCCGCTCGAACACACCGAGTGTCGAGGGATTGGTGAGCATGAGCCCCGCGGTCTGCGGTCCGACCGCGGCCTTGAGCGCCTCGATGTCCACATCGCCGTTGGCATCGGTCCGGATCTCGCGCACGGTATACCCGCACATCACCGCGGTCGCCGGGTTGGTGCCGTGCGCCGCGTCCGGGATGAGGATCTCGGCGCGCGCCCTGTCCCCACGCGCATCGTGATACGCGCGGATCATGGCCACCCCGGCGAACTCGCCCTGCGCGCCGGCGAGCGGCGTGAGCGACACCCCCTTCATGCCGGTGACGTCTTTCAGAATTTCCTGGAGCTCATACATGCAGGCCAGAAACCCCTGCCCGGTGCTCTCCGGCGCATACGGATGGCGCCCGAGGAACTGCGGCAGCATCGCAGCCTTGTTGCACGCCCGCGGGTTGTACTTCATGGTGCACGAACCGAGCGGATAGAAATGCGTGTCGATCGAGAAGTTCTTCTGCGACAGCCGCGTATAGTGCCGCACCGCCTGCATCTCGGACACCTCCGGCAGCAGCGGGCGCTGCTTGCGGCGGAATTTTCCCGGAATATCCTTAACATCGGCCTTCGCCAGCGGGGCCTGGGACGGATTGCGACGGCCGGTTTGGGACTGTTCGAAAATCAGCATTGACAACCTCGAATCAAAATAAAATCGTTTGCCGCCACAGATAAGGCCTTCGGTACTCGCTCAACCGTCGTCCGCCCTGGCAAAGTGGTGGACTCGACGCTGACGCGCCTTAATCCACCCTAGCTTTCGCTTTTCTCTGCGCCTTCGCGTCTCTGCGTCGAAAACTAATACCAGTCTCTCTTCCTCATTTCAACGCCGCCAACGCCTTGTCGTGATTCGGCTCCTGCGCGATCTCGGGCACGAGTTCCATGTGCCTGGTGACATCGAGCCCTTCCGGCGTCACAACAAAGCCCTCCTGCACGACTCATCAGAGCACCCGATCAAACACTTCCACCGATAGGTCGGCATCTTTCAGGATGCTCTTTAGCAGCTTCGGGTGTAGCACTTTTCCGGCGTGGAACGATACCGTGACTCTTCTTCCAGCCGCGTTCTTGTAGATCTTGTGGCTGCCGCTCTGGCGGGCTAACGAAAATCCCGCTTTCTCCAGAACCCCGATAACCTCCGCTGCGGTAACACGCGGAAGCCGTGTCATACGGCGATATCAAAATACGTCAGACTGATCTGTTCCGCTTGGGGAAGCTCCTCGCCCGAGGCCTTTCTGTCCTCGACGTGAAGATTGATTGCATCGTGAATGTTCTCCAGCGCCTCTTCGTAGGTGTCCCCCTGCGTATAGCAACCCTGCAGCTCCGGGCAGAACGCAAAATAACCGTGCTTATCTTTCTCAACCACGACGGAAAAACGATGTCGCTCCATTGCCGCCTCCTTAGAGGAAATCTCGCCTACCTCGATTCGTTATTCTAGCCTTCTTTGCGCCTTCGCGTCTCTGCGTCGAAAACTAATACCAGTCTCTCTTCCTTATTTCAACGCCGCCAGCGCCTTGTCGTAATTCGGCTCCTGCGCGATCTCGGGCACGAGCTCGGTGTACTTCACCTTGTCGTTCTCATCGAGCACCACCACCGCGCGCGCGGTGATGCCCTTCAAGGGCCCGTCCTGGATCAGCACGCCGTAGTCCTTGGCGAAGTTGCGGTCGCGCATCATCGACAGCGTCTTCACGCTGTTGGTGTTCTCGGCGCTGCAAAAGCGTTTCTGCGCGAACGGCAGGTCGGCCGAGACGATCAGCATCACGACGTCGTTGCGCTTCTTGGCGTCCTCGTTGAACTTTTTCGTCGACAGCGCGCAGGTCGGCGTGTCGAGCGAGGGCACGATGTTGAGGAGTTTCTTCTTGCCCTTGAAGCTCGCGAGCGTGACGTCGTTCAGATCCGCGTCCGTCAGATGAAAGTCGGGGGCGGGGCCGCCGACCTTGGGCAGATCGCCGTTGGTGTGGATGGGGGTTCCGCGTAGTTTGATCTCGGCCATGGTTGCTCTCCTTGTTTACACGTTGGGTGACACCTTAACCGCGCACGGCGGATCCAGCCGGCGCTTGCTGACAACGCGTTCCAGGTGAAAGGCATACTGCTCGATGTCCTCGGGCGTACGGGTCTCGGTGGCGCAAACAAGAATGCTCTGGCCGAACTCCGGATAATGCTCGGTCAGATCGTAGCCACCGAGGATGCCCTGGGCCTCGAGCGCGCGCAGCGCATCCGCCACCGGCACATCGAGACTGAGCACCGCCTCGTGGAATACCGGGCGGTTGAAGACGCGCGTGACACCCTTGATCGCGGTGAGCCGGTCGACGAGCGCCGTCGTGTTCACGTGACACGCGGCGGCCACGCGCTCCAAGCCATCCGGCCCAAGGAGCGCCATGTGAATAGTCGCCGCGGCGACGATCAGTCCCTGGTTGGTGCAGATGTTCGACGTCGCTTTGGAGCGGCGGATGTGCTGCTCGCGCGCCTGGAGCGTGAGCGTGAACCCGGGCTTTCCGTCCTTGTCCACCGTGCGGCCGATGATGCGCCCCGGCATCTGGCGCATGAGCGGCTCCTTGCAGGCCATGAAACCGAAATAGGGTCCGCCGGAGGCAAGCGGCGCGCCGAGCGGCTGGCCCTCGCCCACCGCGATGTCCGCGCCCTTCGCGCCCCACTCGCCCGGCGGCTTCAATAGCGCGAGCGAGACGGGGTTCACGAGCGCGATCGCGAACATGTTGTGCGCGTGCGCCCAATCGGTGAGCGCGTCCGCCTCTTCCAGCACGCCGAAGAAGTTCGGCTGCGGAATCACGAGCGCGGCGAAGGCGCCGCCTTCGTATTTTTTGAGGGACTCCGGAATGGTGTGGCCGCCCTCGGTGCAATACGGAATCTCGATGAGCTCGATCCCCTGGTTCTTGACGATGGCGTGCACGACGCGGCGGTAGATCGGGTGCACCGTGGACGGCATGAGAATCCGGCGCGCCTTTTTGTGCGCGCGCACCGCCATCAACACCGCCTCGGCGAGCCCCGAAGCGCCGTCGTAGAGCGAGGCGTTCGAGACGTCCATGCCGGTGAGCGAGGCCATCATGGTCTGGTATTCGTAGAGGAGCTGGAGCGTGCCCTGGCTCGCCTCGGCCTGGTACGGCGTGTAGGCGGAGTAAAACTCGCCGCGCGTCACGATCTCCCACACCGCCGCCGGAATGTGATGCTCGTAGGCCCCGGCGCCGATGAAGTTGATGTAAGCGCCGTCCTGCGTCGCGCGGCTCTGCATCAGGCGCGCGACGTCCATCTCGCTCATGCCTTCGGGCGTCTGCGTCAGTTTTCCCGCACGCAGCCGCTCCGGAATCTCGCTGAAGAGTTCGTCGATGGACTTCACGCCGATGCTTTGGAGCATCGCTTTGATATCGGCGTCGGTATGCGGAATAAACGGCATCGTATTTCCTAATAATTCAATTCACAGGATTAACAGGATTGAAACAGGATTAACAAGATTAAGGCCTAAAAAAGTATTCTCGAAGTAATCCTGTAAATCCTGAGAAATCCTGTTAATCCTGTCTATTTTTTCAATGCTTCTCCGAAGCCACCAGCGCCTCGTACGCCTTGGCATCGAGCAGACCATCGAGCTCGGCTTTGTTCGCGGGCTTCAACCGGAACATCCAGCCCGCGCCGTAGGGGTCCTTGTTCACGGTCTCGGGCGCGGCGGCGAGCGCCGCGTTGGCCTCGGCGATCTCGCCGGAAACCGGCGCGTAGATGTCGGAGGCCGCCTTCACCGATTCGACCACGCCGCACTCCTTGCCCGCGGCGACCTGCGCGCCTGCCTGCGGCAGGTCCACGTACACCATGTCGCCCATCAGGTCCTGGGCGTGGTGCGTGATGCCGACGGTCACGGTACCGTCGGGATTCTGCTTCACCCACTCGTGCGACTTCGTGTATCTAAGGTCTTTGGGAATCGTGTTCATAAACTCTTCCTTTTGTCTTTCCTCTTTTCACTTTTCTCTAGCCAAAGCAACTCTTGCCATTACGGACGAACGGATACTTCACGACGCGCACCGACGCGGGCCTGCCGCGCAGGTCCACCGTGCAGCGCTCGCCGATACCGACGGCGGCCGGCACGCGCGCCAGCGCGATCGACATATCGAGCGTGGGCGAAAACGTGCCGCTGGTGATCTCGCCCTCGCCCGCGCCGTCGCAGGTGACCTTCTGGTGGTTGCGCAGCACGCCCTTGTCTTCGAGCACGAGCCCGACGAGCTGGCGCGGAACGCCGGCGGCATTCTGCTTTTCCAGGGCCTCGCGCCCGATGAACTTGCGATCCGCGGGCTCGAGCGCGACGGTCCAGGCCAGTCCGGTTTCGAGCGGCGTGGTGGTTTCGTCCATGTCCGCGCCATAGAGATTCATCCCGGCCTCGAGCCGCAGCGTGTCGCGCGCCCCGAGCCCGCAGGGCGGGACGCCGGCCTCGTGCAGCATCTGCCAGGTAAAGGCGGCGGCCGTGGCCGGAAGAACGATCTCGAATCCGTCCTCGCCGGTGTAGCCGGTCGTGGCGACATGCAACGCTCCGACCGTCACCGAGTGAAACGGCTTGATCTCGCCGGCGAGCCCGCGGAGCTGCTCGCCGAGCGCCCGGTAGACCTTCTCTTTGGCGTTCGGACCCTGCACCGCGATCATGGCGAGATCGTCGCGCTGCACCACTTTCACCTCGCCGAATTCGCGCGCGGCGGTGCCGATCCAGGCCATGTCCTTCTCGCGCGTGGCGGCGTTGGCGACGATCCGGAACCACTGCGCGTCCATGAAGTACACGATGAGGTCGTCGATCACGCCGCCCTTGGTATTGAGCAGGCAGCTGTACAGCGCTCTGCCCTGCGTCTTCAGTTTGTCGACGTTGTTGGCGAGCAGCAGCTTGAGGAAATCGCGCACGCCCGCGCCCTTGAGATCGACCACGTTCATGTGCGAGACGTCGAACATGCCGCAGTCGGCCCGCACCTTGCGATGCTCCTCGATCTGGGAGCCGTAGTGCAGCGGCATGTCCCAGCCGCCGAAGTCCACCATCTTGGCGCCCATCTTGACGTGGTTGTCGTATAACGGCGTTCTAAGTCCCATATGATTTTCGTAACCGCAGATAAACGCAGATAAACGCCGATGTTAAGAAACAAGAAATTCCAGAGACGGTTTATCTGCGTTTATCCGCGTTCATCTGCGGTTTCGGGTTAATAAATAAAAAAGGGGCGATGGCCATAAAAGCCATCGCCCCTCTGTCCGGTAACCTGAGAGCTTGAGCCCCTTCGGTGCCCCGCCACTAAATCGGGTAATGCCTTCGATGCGAACAAAGCGAGTGGTCGCCGTCTACTCTATTTCGCACCGGCATTCCCCCGGTTTAGTGGCGGGGTCTCTCCAGAGTCGACTGATCCCCGCGGTCCTTTTGCCTGAGCGATTCCGGGCGGGTTGCGCCGTCGGCGCCCCGCCACTAAAACAGGGGCCTGCCATCGGCATCCATCCGAGCAGCGATGGGCCCAACGGCTCCGCATGTTCACCAGAACATGCCCCTGATTTAGTGGCGGGGTCTCTCCCACGGGGGTATGTCGAGGGCGGGACTATAGCGCACGCCCCGGTCCAAGCCAAGGCGGGTGAAATCCCGCAAAGTTTCTACCACTTTGCGACGCTACGACTTGGGCGCCGCACGGCGCACGAGCAGAATGACCGGAACGAATCCCGCGAGCACGAGCGTGACGGCCGGCAGCGCGGCGCGCTCCCATTCGCCCTCGGAGGTCATCTCGAAGATGCGCGTGGCGAGCGTGTCCCAGCCGAAGGGCCGCAGCAGCAGCGTCGCCGGCATCTCCTTCATGACCTCCACGAACACGAGCAGCGCCGCGCCGAGCAACCCGCCGCGCAGCATCGGGAAGGTCACGCGCCAGAGGATCTCCCGACCGGAGGCGCCGAGGCTGCGCGCCGCGAGCCAGAGCGAGGGTTTGATGCGCTCGAAGGCGCTGTCCACCGGCCCGTGCGCCACGGCCATGAAGCGCACGCCGTAGGCGAGCACGAGCGCCAGCAGGCCGCCGGCGAGCACCGGGCCGGACGCAAGGCCCATCCACTCCAGCACCGGCCGCAGGAAATAGCGGTCGAGCCAAACGAAGGAGATCATGATGCCGACCGCGAGCACCGATCCGGGCAGCGCATAACCGAGCGTCGCGAAACGCACGGCGCCGCGCACGATGCGGTCGGGCTTGAGGCGATAGGTAAAGGCGAGCAGCAGCGCGCACAGTGTCGTAATCGCGGCGGCGGCCGCGCCGAGGGCGAGCGTGTTGGCGAAGAACCGCAGGTAGCGCGCGTCGAGGTCGGTACGCGCTACCTGCCACGCCCAGTGCGCGAGCTGGGCCACGGGCAGGACAAAGGCCGCGAGCAACACGGCCGCGCAAAACCCCGCCGCCGCCCAGCCGCGCGCGCCCCGCAGCCGGTAACGCTGCTCGCGCGCGGGCCGCATACCGACATGATACTGCGCGCGCCCGCGCAGGCGCCGTTCGCCGACGAGGGTGGCGGCGACGAACAGCAGCAGCAGCGAGGAGAGCTGCGCCGCGGCGCTCAGACTGAACAATCCCTGCCAGGCCTTGTAGATCGCGGTGGTGAAGGTGTCGTAATTAAACACCGCCACGGCGCCGAAGTCGGCGAGCGTCTCCATGAGCGCCAGGGCGACACCGGCCGCGATCGCCGGCCGCGCCATGGGCAGCGCGACACGCACAAACGCCGCGACGGGCGAGAGGCCGAAGACGCGGCCGGTCTCGAGCAGGCTGCGGCCCTGGGCGAGAAACGCCGTGCGCGTGAGCATGTATACGTAGGGGTAAAACGCCAGCACCATGACCGCGATCACGCCGCCCGCCGAGCGCACCTGAGGAAACCAGTGGCCGGGACCGAACACGGCACGCAGCCAGGACTGCACCGGTCCGCTGAAATCCAGCAACCCCACGGCCACGAAGGCGAGCACGTACGCCGGAACCGCGAGCGGCAGCATGAGCGCCCAGTCGAAAAACCGCCGCCCCGGGAACTCGCACACCGCCACCAGCCAGGCGAGTGCCACCCCAAGGGCGAACACGCCCACGCCGACGCCGATGAGGAGCACCAGGGTATTACGCAGCACCTCACCGAGCACGTTGTCGACAAGGTGCCGCCAGACATCGCCTGCAGGCGCAAACCAGGCGAGCGCCACGACCACGATCGGCGCCGCCACCATGGCCGCGACCGCAAAGCTCGCCACGCGCCACAGCCGCACATCGACGTCGAGCC
>MFSU01000051.1 GCA_001785115.1 Candidatus Muproteobacteria bacterium RBG_16_65_34 | reverse complement strand
ACGTACATGTAGGTGAGCACCGGGAACATGGCGAGCGTGAGCAGCGTCGGCCACTGCACCAGGAAACCGAACATGATGAGCACGAACGCCGCATACTGGGGATGGCGTATCCACGCGTACGGTCCGGTGGTCGCGAGCGTGTGCGTGCGCTGTGCGGCATAGAGCACGCGCCAAGCGGACGCGAGCAGCCAGAACCCGCCGCCGAGGAAGGCGAAGCTCAGGATATGAAACGGCCCGAAGTGCGGGTTCGCGCGCCAGCCGAAGAGCATCTCGAGCAGGTGGCCGGCGTCGTGCGCGAACCAATCCACCCCCGGATAGCGACTCTGCAACCAACCCGAGAGCAGATAAATGGTCAGCGGAAAGCCGTACATCTCGGCGAACAGCGCGACGATGAAGGCGGAGAAGGCGCCGAAGGAGCGCCAGTCGCGCCGCGTCCGCGGTTTGTAAAAGCTGAAGGCGAAGACGATGAACACCAGGGAATTGACGATGGCGAGCGACCACAGACCGTAAGCCGGCGCGGCATCAGCCATGATCGTTCCCTCCCCGATCCGGCCGCGGTCCTTTGGGCACGGAAAAATGGAGCAGCGGACGGAGCGGCAATAACACACGGGGCAACGCCCGCGGCGCGCGCTCGCGGCGATGGAGTCCGGCGTCAGTGGGCATGACCGTCATCCCGGTGGCCCTTGGGCGCCGTCTTCTTCGGCGCCGGTGTGACCGTGGCGGCCGCACCGGCGTCGTGGCCGCTGCTGGCTTCGTGGGCATGGTCGCCCGCTTCCGCCTTGGGCAAGGACATCACCCCGAGGCCGTAGCGGTAGACCAGCTCGGCGCCGTGCCAGGCGGTGGAGAGCAGCAATCCCGTTCCCGCCAGCGTCACCAGCAGGAACGCCGTGGTGATGCCCTGCGCCTTGCGGTAGTTGCGCCACCCCCACACGCCGAGCGCGACGAACGCCGCGAAGGTGGGGATGGCCCAGTTGCGGTGTGTCAGCATGGCGGCGTGCGAGGGATCGTCGTGCGTCACGGTGTTGAACGCATACCAACCGGCGGCGACGGTGACCGCGGTCAGCGCCGTCCCGATCCAGAGGTTCCAATAGGCCACGACGGCCCATTGGCTGCGCCACCGGTCGGAGGCGGCGAAGCGGGCCGCCAGGAAGAACAGCGCCGCCATGCTCAGCAGGGCCACGGTGAAATGGACAAATATCGGATGCCAGTTGGGAATGATCTCAATCATCTTTTCTCTCCGGTTCAGATAATGCCGACTACGTGCGCTGCCCGTCCGTCCGAATTCACGTTCACCCGCGACCGCGGGCGAGGACCGCGGTGTCAGTGCTCATGACCGCCTCCTCGCCGCGGCGCGCCGTGCCCACGATGCCCGAAGAGATGGAGTAGCGGGCAGAGCAACAACAGGATATAAGGCAGCGCGCCGAGCGCGTGCGCGCGGTGTTCGCTCAGCAGAAAAAAGCCCGCGATCGCGAGAAAGCCCAGCAGCATCAGGCCGGTGCGTGAGCGCCATAGTGACCGGGACTCATTATCCTGTCGTTCGTTGTGCGAGTGATCCATGACTTCCTTCCTCCAAGGTTTCACCGGGCTTGCCTGTATAGCCGGCGGTCGAGGCAGACAGAGTTCACGCCGTCAGCGCCTTCCGATGGAAAGCCTCCCGTGGCGGCGTGTGCTGGGCGGCCTTGTCCGACCCGTGCCCGCCACCTGATAGGACGGCGGGAAAATGCAGGGTGAACGTGGTGATGCCGTCCGGCACGCTCTCGACGCTCACGCGGCCGCCGTGCAAGGCCATGATCGACCGCACGATCGCAAGCCCGAGGCCCGCCCCCTCGTGGACGCTGCCGCGCGCACTGTCGATGCGATAGAAGCGATCGAAGACGCGACCGAGATGCTCGCGCGGGATGCCGTGACCCCCGTTGCTCACGCGCACCATGACCGCGCCGTCGTCGTCGCGGGCGGTCAGCAGCTCGACCTCCCCACCCTCCGGCGTATGGCGGATCGCGTTGGAGAGCAGGTTGCTCACCGCCCGCTGCACGAGCAGGCGATCCGCCGTGACACGGCCCTCCCCCGCGCACACGACCCGAACGCTGCGCTCCTGCGCGTGCGCCTCGTAGAACTCGGCCACCTTGCCGAGCTCGGCGCGCAGGTCGACCACCTCGGTTCGAAGCGTTACCTGCGCGTGGTCCGCCCTGGCGAGGAACAGCATGTCGGCGATCATGCGCGACAGGCGATCAAGCTCCTCGAGGTTGGACTCGAGCACCCGGCGGTACTCGTCGGCCGGGCGCGTGCGCGTGAGCGCCACCTGCGTCTGACCCACGAGGTTGTTGATCGGCGTGCGCAGCTCGTGTGCGAGGTCCGACGAGAAACCCGCGAGCCGCCCGAACGCGTCCTCGAGGCGCGTGAGCATCGCGTTGAACGCCGTGGCGAGCTGCTTGAGCTCCGCCGGCACGTGCTCGACGTCGAGCCGCTCGCTCAGGTAGTCCGCCGAGATCCGGTACGCGGTCGCCGCCATGCGCTTGAGCGGGCGCATCCCTTGGCGGGCGACGAAGAAACCCACCAGCGCCGCAAGCGCCCCGGCGCTCAGCAGCGCGACAACCAAGTGATGGCGGTAGGTCGCGAGCAGCGCCTGCTGCTCGGTCGTATCGAGCGCGAGCGCGATGAGCACCCGCTGGTTGGTCTCGCTCGCGAGACCGGCCCAGGCCGCGAGCGCGCGGTAGCGCTGATCGGGCGAGGGCTGCCATACTTCGGTGAAGGTCGGGGCCGCGGACGCATCCACGGCCGCGCGGAGTAGCGCCTCCGGCAGCCGCAGGCGCGACGAAGCGAACAGGACCTCACCGCCCTCGTCGAGCACGGCCAGATACAGCGACGGGTGCCCGACGACCACATGCGCGAAGTGCTGGCGGCGCAACGGAACGTCCTGACGCGACCGCACCCCCGCGAGGATGTAGCGCACGAGCTCCACCTTGCCCACCAGCTCGGCGGTGTTGCGCTGCGCAAACTGGCCCTCGAGCGACCGGTACAGGAACGCGCCGACCCCGGCCAGCACAAACACGGAGGTCAGCGCGAACAGCAGGCTCACGCGGAGCGTGATGGAGACGCGCTTGAGCATCGTCAGTCCTCCCGCGCCTCCAGCACGTACCCCATGCCGCGGATCGTGTGGATCAGCCGGCGCTCGAAGGGATCGTCGATCTTGGCGCGCAGCCGGCGCACGGCGACCTCGACGACGTTGGTGTCGCTGTCGAAGTTCATGTCCCACACCTGCTCGGCGATCAGGGTGCGCGAGAGCACCTCGCCGCGCCGGCACATCAGCAGCACCAGCAGCGCGAACTCCTTGGCCGTGAGATCAATCCGTCTGCCGCCGCGCGCAGCCCGGCGACGCAACAGATCGACCTCCAGGTCCGCGACGCGCAGGGTCTCGGGCTCGTGCGTGCTGCCGCGGCGGATCAATGCGCGCACGCGCGCGAGCAGCTCCGAGAACGCGAACGGCTTGACGAGATAATCATCGGCGCCCAGCTCGAGCCCCTTCACCCGGTCTTCGACCTTGTCGCGCGCCGTGAGGAACAGCACCGGGGTTTGTTTGCCCTGGCGGCGCAGCTCGCGCAGCACCTGCCAGCCGTCGGCGCCCGGCAGCATCACGTCCAGTACGATGACGGCGTACTCGCCGGTGAGCGCGAGATGCCCCCCATCGAGTCCGTTGCGGGCGACATCGACCACGAAGCCGTTCTCCGTCAGCCCTTGGCGCAGGTAATTGCCGGTCTTGATCTGGTCTTCCACAATCAGCACTCGCATGAATCCGCTCATTCTGTCACGTCCTCTCCGCGCGCATCGCAACCTTACGAAAATGTAATCCCGGGGTCAGGCTGGTGTCGGGGCGCGCCCGCTACGATGCTCAATACCATCGGATAGAACCGGTGGTTACATGAACGATCGATCAACTCGAACTCAAGGAGACAACCATGAAGACCCCTAAGCCTTTTAATCTCGCTTCGTTGGCGGTGGTCGCGGCGCTCGGCGCAGCGGCGCCCGCGTTCGCAAACCATCCGCCGGTCGACTCGAACCTGGGAACGCCGGTCCACGAAGGGTCCGCCGACCGCACCGTCGTCGTCGATCCGGCGATGAAGTGGGTGAACGTGACCAACGGCGAGACGATCAAGTTCGTCATCAAGGACGCGAGGGGCGAGCAGAGCTTCGCCTGGCGGTTCGACACCTATACCTACGGCGCGGTGATCGAGCTCAACAAGCTCGCGCCTGCGGGCATGCTCGACCGCGCCATCAAGGCCTACGTCGCGCCCAACCCGCAGGATATTTCGGGCTGACCGGCCCGGCCCCGTAGTCACCATCTGGTAACGGTGGTCCGCGTCCCCGGTACCGCCCCCGCGGCGGGAAGGGGACGCGCTTTTGGCGCTGCAACGATCGACGACCGATTCACCCGGCGACATTCGCGTCTCCAGCGAATAGATCATGCATAGACACCGCGCCTTTCTGCAGGCAGGGACACCGACATTGTCATGACTCCGCTCCCGCAGGCACGCGTAGGCCGCGCCGAAGGAGCGCCAGTCGCGCCGGGTCTGCGGCTTGGCGAAGCTGTACAGAAAGATGATGAACACCGCCGAGTTGATGATCACGAGCGACCACAACCCGTAAGCGGGCGCGTTCGTGGTGCTCATGGCCGCCCGTCCTTCTTCTCTTCACCCGCGTGGTTGTGCCCGTGACCGAAGAAATGCAGCAGAGGGCATAGCAGGAGCAGCGCAAACGGCAGGAGGCCGAGCGCGTGTGCCCGGTGCTCGGCGAGCAGAAAGAACGCGGCGATGGCGAGAAATCCGAGCAGGGCGAGGCCGGCGGGCGAACGCCGGCGCGAGCCGGGTTCCTCCTCGTGACGATGGTTCACGGCGGGTTCCTCCCGGGTGTCGTGTGCGATTCGCGGTCGGCGCGCTGGACCGGCCCGTCCGGCGGCAGCTCGCACAGCGGCGGCACCGCGATCTTGCGGGCGATGAGATAGATCGAAAGCAGCAGCAGGCCGATGCTCAGCAGCCCCAGCTCCGCGCCGCCGAGCGGCAGCAGCGCGAGCGCCCCGGCGGCCCCGATGAAGGAAAGGACCGGCAGCAGCAGAAACGAACCGCAGGCCGCGCAGCCGGCCGCGAGCGCGCCGCTCGCCGCACCGCCGAAGCCCGCGGCGATCTCCCCGCGCGCGAGACGAGCGCGCCGCCGTTTCGCGAAATACACGATCATGGCGACGTCCACGCCGAACAACACCGGCGTGGTTGCGGTCGAGACCGCGGCCACGACGCCGAAATTGCTGACGAGCCCGCCGAGCAGGATCGCGAGCAGTTGCAGCTTGGCGCCGAGCGCCACGCCGGGCGTGGTGAACACCGCGCCGAGCAACCGGTAATTCGGCAGCCACAGCGCGGCCGCCAGCACGACCACTGCGATCGCGGCGGCGAGCAGGATATAGGCCGGACGGCGCAGTACCTCGATGCCGGCCTCGATCACGATTCGCCCGGGGTTTTGCTCAAGCGTGCCCATGGGATTCATTTCTGCTCGAGCGCGATGTCGATCACCAGCCGCAGCGCCGCGTAGGGCTGGGCGCCGACGACCGCGTAGGTCCTGCCGTTCGGCGCCACGATCACACTGTAGGGCGTGCCCGGCGCGCCGGCGGCCAGCGCGTCGGCCACGTCCTCAGCGACGCGCGCGGCGTGCCGGCCGCTCCGCAAGCATTGCTCGAACGGCGCGCGATCGAGACCCACGTGCTGCGCGATGCGCGGCAGCTCGGCCGGGTCGAGCCGGTCGTTGCTCGGGGTGATCGCGTACAGACGGTCCAGGTAGGCCCAGAACGCCGGCTCGCCGCCGAGCTCGGCGGCGCATTCGGTGGCCTCGTGCTCCTTGGGCGCCTTGGGATGGATCTCGGCGATCGGGAAGTGGCGGAACACCCAGGCGACCTTGCCGGGATAGTCGTCCACGACACGCTGCAAGGCCGGGTGGAAGCGCTTGCACAGCGGGCACTCGGTGTCGGCAAACTCGACGAGCTTCACCGGCGCCGC
>MFSU01000050.1 GCA_001785115.1 Candidatus Muproteobacteria bacterium RBG_16_65_34 | reverse complement strand
CATGGGCGTGCGGGACGCCGAGATGGCCAAGTACGCGGGCAACGCCATGCTCGCCACCAAGATTTCGTTCATGAACGAGATCGCCAACCTGTGTGAGCGCATGGGCGTGGACGTGGAAAGCGTGCGTCAGGGAATCGGCTCGGATTCGCGGATCGGTTACTCCTTTATCTACCCGGGCGCGGGGTACGGCGGCTCGTGCTTCCCGAAAGATGTGAAGGCGCTGATCCGCATGGCCAAAGATCACGATTTTGAGCCCAAGGTGCTCAACGCCGTGGAAGCGCGGAATGAGGCGCAAAAGCATGTCTTGTTCGAAAAGATCAGTCGTCATTTCGGCACCAACCTGCAGGGGATGACTTTCGGTCTCTGGGGGTTGGCGTTCAAGCCCGGCACGGACGATATGCGGGAGGCATCCGCGGTTGTGCTGCTGGGAGAGCTTCTCGGGGCGGGCGCGTCGGTTAAGGCCTACGATCCCGTTGCCATGCCGGCGGCAAAGCGCGAGCTCCCCCGCGCCTGGTTCGACAGCGGCCATCTGCGGCTGGTGGACGAACAGTACAGCGCGCTCGAGGGCGTTGACGCGATGGTGCTGGTTACCGAGTGGAAGCCCTTCCGCCACCCCGACTTCGGACAGATAAAGAAGCTCATGAAGCGCCCGATAATCTTTGACGGGCGGAACCAGTACGATCCTGCGGTCCTTCGGCAGGCTGGATTTGAGTATAAGGGTATCGGTCGGTAGTTAAATCCGAAGGCCCCGACCTCGGAATAATCACCTGAGTCCGCACGCGGCGTGCCTTCCGGTTGCGCATGCTTGGTTGATATCGGTATGCCGACACGACCGCCTTTTTTCTCACCTTTAGGTTGTTTAAACTAGCCTGACACTGGTTTAAACGAGCGCAGCGGGTTACGGACATGCACAAGGAAATCGGGGCGTTTGAGGCGAAGACCCAGTTATCACGGCTTCTCGATCGCGTGCGGAAGGGCGAACGCATCATTATTACGAAACATGGTATGCCGGTGGCAGAGCTCGTTCCGATCCGGAAAACGGCGCCCGCGAGCATAACGTCCGCTATAGAGGAGCTTGCGGAGATCAGAAAGCGCACCAAGCACGGTCCCGAGACGCTTCGCCATCTGCGTGAGGAAGGACGGCGGTTTTGAAGAAATTTGTTCTCGATTGCTCGGTGTCGGCCGCGTGGCGCCTCAAGGACGAGCACAGCGAAAAAGCCCAAGTTGCACTGAAGGCATTGTCCAATGCCGAGGCCATCGTCCCCTCGCTTTGGGCGGTTGAGATGGCCCTCGTGGCCGAGCGAAAGGGAAGAATTAAACCCGCAGACGCCGCCCGCGAGGTGGAGCTCATTCTTAAGTTGCCGATAGCAATGGCGCCCGAGGATAATCGAACAACGCTGGAGGATACGCGGCGAGTGGGCCCGGAGCACGGCTTGTCAGCCTACGACGCCTGTTATTTGGCATTGGCGCTACGGACCGGTCTGCCACTCGCAACGCTCGACAAGGTGCTTACCAGAGCCGCGCGGTCGTGCGGTGTGCAATTACTGTGAAAAGCCGTAAGAACGCCGAGCAGACTTTTTTTCGTTTCAATAATTCGGCGCCTCTGCGGTGAAAACCATCCTTTTGGCAATTTTTGGAGGTTCCCTATAGTTATGGATCGGCAAAGAAATGTCGTCTGGCACAACGCCTTAGTGACCCGGGACCGCCGTGAGAGGCTCAACGGGCATCGCAGCGCGGCGCTCTGGTTCACGGGGCTCTCGGGGTCCGGGAAATCGACCCTGGCGCACACGGTGGAGGACCGGTTGCACGGCCTAGGGTTTCGGACGTTCGTATTCGATGGTGACAACGTGCGCCACGGGTTGTGTTCGGACCTCGGGTTCTCGCCGCAGGACCGCACGGAGAACATTCGTCGGATCGCTGAAATGGTTAAGCTTTTCCTCGAGGCCGGAGCGGTTTCTCTCACGGCGTTCATATCACCGTACCGCAGAGACCGGGACTTCGTGCGCAACCTGGTGGGCAAGAACGATTTTCTCGAGATCTACTGCCGCTGCCCGCTCGAGGTGTGCGAAGACCGCGACACGAAAGGCCTGTACAAGCGGGCGCGCGCGGGCGAGATCAAGGAGTTCACCGGGATTTCCGCGCCTTATGAGGAGCCGGAGAATCCGGATTTGGTGGTAGATACGCATCTTGCATCCCTTGAGCACTGCGCGAACAGCGTGGTGAATTTCCTCGCTGTAAGGGGGGTTGTCCGAGAGATTTCGCACGAGGCGGTGCGACCGGTGGGCGCGAGCGGTGGGGCGTGATGTGTTTATCGCAGGTCATCCGGTATGCCGCGTTCAAGCGCGGAGACAGCGAGGCCGCCGCAATTTTTCGGAAGGAATTGGGTGGACATTCGTAAAAACGCCCTTGAGAAGCGCGGTGGATGATCACAAGCGGGAGAATTCGCCCCATGGTGCGCGCATCCCGCGCGGGCAAGGCGCGGACCGGGCGATGCGCCATACGTCCCAGGGGAATCCGATTCTATAGTTGATGTTGTGCCCCGGTGGTGAGCAGAGATAACAACAGACATGACTTCATGAGCAGGGTCACCAAAGCAGTGTTTCCCGTCGCCGGCCTCGGCACACGCTTCCTGCCCGCGACCAAAGCGAGCCCCAAGGAGATGCTGCCGATCGTGGACAAGCCGCTCATCCAGTATGCGGCGGAGGAGGCGATCGCCGCGGGGATCCACGAGCTGATCTTCGTGACCGGCCGCAACAAGCGCTCGATCGAGGATCACTTCGACAAGGCCTACGAGCTGGAAACCGAGCTCGAGGCGGAAGGCAAGACGGATCTGCTGGATGTCGTTCGCAATATCGTGCCGAACGGGACTTCGTGCGTGTATATCCGTCAGCCGGAGGCGCTGGGCCTGGGCCATGCGGTGCTGTGCGCGAAGCCGGTGGTGGGCGGCGATCCGTTCGCCGTGATTCTCGCCGACGATTTGATCGACGGGCGCCCGGGCGCCCTGAAGCAGATGGTGGATCTGTTTCAAGAGTGTCAATGCTCGGTCATCGGCGTGCAGCAGATCCCGCGCGAGGACACCGGCAGCTACGGCATCGTGAAGGGAACGCCGCAGCGCCCGGGTGTGTACCGGATGGAGAGCATCGTGGAGAAGCCCAGACCGGAGAATGCGCCGTCGACGCTCGCCGTGGTGGGCCGGTATATCCTGACGCCGCGGATTTTCGAGATGCTGGAGCAGGTGACGCCGGGCGCGGGAGGCGAGATCCAGTTGACCGACGGTATCGCCGCGCTGCTCAAGCACGAGCCGATCCTCGCCTACGAGTTCACCGGCAAGCGCTACGACTGCGGCAGCAAACTCGGTTACCTGCAGGCGACGGTTGAGCATGCGCTCGCGCATCCGGAGCTTAAGGAGAAGTTCCGTTCTTATCTCAAAAGTCTTAAACTCTAGGAGTTTGTTGAAAAAGCCGGTTGCAAGATTCCCTCTCCCATCGAAGGGAGAGGGGGTTTTCAACAAACTCCTAGCCGGCATCTGTACATTCGCTGAACAAGAACAACCGTCATCGGGCGCTTCAACTTGAGCACGATCAACGCGCAGCAGGCATGGGAGGTGCTGCGGCAGGCCGATTGCCTGTTCCCGGCGGCCGCCGTCGAGGCCGAATTGGACTCGATGGCGGCGCGCATCACGCACGCGCTCGCGGGCGCGGACCCGCTCGTCGTGTGCGTGATGACGGGGGGCGTCGTGCCTTTCGGTAAGCTCCTGCCGCGCATGCCGTTTCCGTTTCAGATCGACTATGTGCACGCCACGCGCTACGGGGTCGATCTGCACGGCAAGCAGCTACAGTGGATCGTCGGCCCGCGGGTAAGCCCGCGCGGCCGCGCCGTGCTGCTCATCGACGACATTCTGGATGAGGGCGCCACGCTCGCCGGGATTGAGGCGCGCTACCGCGCGGAGGGCGCGCGCGAGGTGCAGAAGGCCGTGCTCGTGGTGAAACAGCGCCCGCGTACGCACGAGGTCAAGGTCGAATACACCGGCCTGGAAGTTCCCGACCGCTACGTGTTCGGCTACGGCATGGACTACAAGGGATATCTGCGCAACGCCCCGGGAATCTACGCCGAGAAGGTGGAAGAATGACAACGCTCGCGATCATCGGCGGCAGCGGCCTGACCGCCTTGAAGAACTTGCAACTCACGCGGCGCGAGGTGGTGCGCACGCCTTATGGCGAGCCCTCGGCGCCCATGGTTTTCGGCCAGCTCGGCGGTCGCGAAGTGGTGTTCCTGCCGCGCCATGGACCGAGCCATACCATCCCGCCGCACGATATCAACTATCGCGCCAACATCTGGGCGCTGAAGCAGACCGGCGCGCGGAAGGTCGTCGCCGTGAACGCCGTGGGCGGGATCTCGCCGGCCTACCTCGATCCGGGTTCGCTCGTGATCCCGGATCAGATCGTCGATTATACGTGGGGTCGGGCGCACACCTTCTTCGGCAGCGAGCACAAGCAGGTGACGCACGTGGACTTTACGGAGCCGTACTGCGAGGAGCTGCGCCGCGTTCTGCTCGACGCCGCGGGGCGTGCCGGGCTTGCCGCGGTGGGGCGCGGCACCTACGCCGCGACCCAGGGTCCGCGCTTCGAGTCGGCCGCCGAGATCCTGCGCCTGGAGCGTGACGGCTGCGATGTCGTCGGCATGACCGGGATGCCCGAGACGGGGCTCGCGCGCGAGCTCGAGCTCTGCTATGCCTCCGTCGCCGTCGTGGTGAACCCGGCCGCCGGAAAGGCGAAGGGCGCGATCGACCTCAAGGACATCGAGCGGCACCTGGAAAACGGCATGGCGAAGGTGCGTACCCTGCTCGAGCACGCGATTCCCCTCGTTGCGGGGTGAGGGGTGAATAGTAGCAGTGACTCGTAACTCGTGATTCGTGAACGGTGAGCAGCTAAAAACGGCGATGAGTAATCGGCGGTGGGTGATTTGGTAAAAGACCGCCCCTGCAGGCAGAACGTTGTCAGCGTTAAGGCAAAAGGTCTTTTATCGGGATATCTTCTTTCGGCGCGGCGAGGGGAGAGACGGACTGCCCGGACCGGAGGATCGTTTTGGTCGTGTAGTCGTTGCCGCGCGGGTCGCGATAGACCTCGAGCTGCCGGTCGATAAGATTGACGATCCAGTATTCACGAATCCCGCTGCCGGCGTAGACCCGTTTCTTCTGCGCGCAGTCGAACGCCAGGGTGGTATCGGAAACTTCTACTACCAGGGCGGCACCGGCGGGATGCGCATCGCGGAAGTCGCGCGGGGCGCCCGTTACCACCGCGATGTCGGGTTCGGGTTCGGAGCTGTCGTCCAAGGCGAGGGGCATCTGCACTCGGACATCAAAGCCTGCCGAAAAAACAGCCCTCAGTGCGTCTTCAGCGAGTCGTACAGCCGTTGCGTGCAAGCTTCCCTGTGGCGTCATGTGGACGATGTCTCCGTCAATGAGTTCAAGGCGCGCCTGCGGATGGAACACGCCCGCCGCGATCATGCGCTCGTATTCCTGTCTGGCCCAACGGTGGCGCTGAACGGAAACGCTCGACATAGGTAAAATCTCGTTTACTCGAATATAAACAATAGCAGAATCGCCTGGGGTCCGGCTACGGGTGATAGGTGAGACCGAGCCAGTCCTCCTCAGTCCTCAGTCCTCAGTCCTCAGTCCTCAGTCCTTACTCCTTCCCAACCTGCGCCACCCGCACCAGCGCCCCGAACTTGGGGTGATCGAAGTAGTTAAGCTCCAGCGTCTTGACGCGCCGCTGCTCGCTGATGCGGTAGATTTGCCCTTCGTCTCCTCGCGCGCCCGTTCCCTCGGCCGGCGCCGCATGCCACGAGAGATTGAGCTCAGTGTGCAGAAACCGGCTCAGGTAAAACCGCAGCGTTCCGTCGAGCTGTCCGTCGGAGCTGCGAATCCGAACCGGCGGGGTCGCGGACTTGGTGTCGGCGGTCTGCTGCCAGCGGATGTGCGCGAGGATACGGTAGTTGGTGTCCTGGTGCAGAACCGCAGCCGCCGGCGACAGTGCGGAGTCGGAAGGCGGCACCTCGCCGATCGTTGCGCCCTCGGCGGTGTCGGCCGTCGCACCCTTGGCCGCGTCATGTATCCAGAGCTCGCCCCCCTCGAGCGAAGGTACGCGGTTTTCGAACACCAGCACCTCGATTTCGTAGGTCGAACCCGCAGCCGCAGCCGGGGCGGCGAGCGTCTGGCCGATGGGCAGAAACACCAGACCGAGTAAAGCAAATAGCCGTTTCACGAGATTTCCCCAGCGGAGTATTTTTTATAGTATGTCCTAACCGCAGCCCGAATTCGAGGGATTCCGAGATGGCCGTCCGCTGCTTTGGCAGTTTAGCGCAGGGGCCGGCGCAGGCAGGGCGGTTGATTGTCCTGATTGGTGGAAACCAGCGGGCCAGCTATCATTAAGGTGAACAACTTTTTCGCGATATGGAGCACGTCATGCAACAACTGACCAGAATTACCATGGATCCGCAAGTCATGGGGGGCAAACCCTGCATCCGGGGGATGCGCGTTACGGTCGGGACATTGGTAGGCTTGATCGCGACGGGGAAGACCATTGATGATGTACTCGCCGCTTATCCCTACCTTGAACGCGAGGACGTGCAGGAGGCGCTGGCATATGCGGCATGGCGTTCGGAAGAGAAGGAATTTCCGCTCGCTTCTTGATGAAGATTCTGGTTGACATGAATTTGTCGCCGCGCTGGGTCGAGTTCTTCGTAGCGGCTGGTTGGGAGGCGGTTCACTGGGCAGCGATCGGAGATTTTAGGGCAACCGACCGCACGATCATGGCTTGGGCCAAGGAGCATGGGTATATCGTGTTTACGCACGATCTCGATTTCGGAGCGCTGCTTGCAGCAACCCGAGCGATGGGCCCCAGTGTGATTCAGGTCCGGACACAGAAGGTGCTCCCGGAAGATATCGGCGAAACCGTTGCCAAGAGCCTCAGGGAATTGCGGGGTGAACTGGAGCGCGGAGCCATGGTCTCGATCGACCCGGGGCGTGCGCGAGTCCGCATTCTCCCGTTTCATGCCGCGTGACCCAGACTATGGCCGTCCGCCGCGTCCTCAAGATGGGCGATCCGCTGCTCTACCGCAGGGCCGAGCCGGTGCCGGGTTTCAATACCCCCGAGCTCGATGCGTTGATCGCGGACATGTTCGACACCATGGCGGCGCTGAACGGCGCGGGCCTCGCCGCGCCCCAGATCGGCGTCTCCCAGCGCGTGGTCGTCTTCGAGGTGCAGTCCAACCCGCGCTATCCCGAGGCCGAGCCGGTGCCGCGCACGATCCTGATTAATCCCGTGCTGGAACCGATCGGAAGCGAAATGGAGGACGGCTGGGAGGGCTGCCTGAGCGTGCCCGGCTTGCGCGGTCTGGTGGGCCGGCACAAGCGGCTACGCTACGCCGGCTTCGACCAGCACGGTCATCCGATCGACCGCACGGTGGCGGACTTTCATGCGCGCGTCGTGCAGCATGAGGTCGACCATCTGGACGGCATTCTCTACCCCATGCGCCTCAAGGACATCCGCCTGCTCGGGTTCGACGAGGCGTTGTTTCC
>MFSU01000049.1:811-36801 GCA_001785115.1 Candidatus Muproteobacteria bacterium RBG_16_65_34 | reverse complement strand
TTAACGTGTTCGAAAAATGGCGGCGCGTCCCTATGCCGCACCGCAGTTTGTTGAAAAACGAGTTTTTCAACGAACTGTTAGAACCGCGTCAGAGCCTTCACCGACGGCATTTTGCGCTATCGTTGAGCTTTACGGACACAACAGCACTTTTGTAGCGCTGTGCGGATTCTGGTAAGACAAGGTCCGAAAACAGGGGGCTTTTCTACAGTCTCGTTAGACGCAGATGACCATCCGCTCCACATCCACAACCGCACGCAGCCTGTATACGCACGCGGCAGTATTCGATGATGCCGCTCGCGCGGTTCGCGATGCGGTGAAAGTCGATCCGCTCCCGAAATACTTTCTATGGGGCCGTACAATTGAGCTCTTTCTCAAGAGCTACCTCCTAGCAGAAGGAGTATCAGCGACCGAACTCAAGTCCGGGAAGTTTGGGCATGACCTTCTAAAGCTGTACAACGAAGCTTGCCACCGAGGTATTGGTAGTCTTATTGGCACGAGCGGAGTAGATGTCGCCATCGTTCGAGTACTGAATCTCGATTACCTTTCAAAGCGATTCGAATATCGAATTTCAGGGCATGGTTACACCCTGCCAGATCCGGCTCTGACACAACATCTGGTCAAACGCCTCAGGAGAGGCGTGCAGTTTCATTTGCAGCAAAAGTATGGCATCTAACACGACATTTAACCGGACCTCAGTCCCGCTGGCGCGGGCCCTCGGCCGGTTGGTTCTGCGTTAAAAGGCAACCACGAATATGAAAAGGCCAATCTTTTGGATCACGCTTACTCTGGCCAGTATCGTAATCGCACTTTACCTCACTTGGCGCGAAGGTGCGTTCCGCGGGGATCTGCTAGTCGAGGTGCTTCCCCTTATCTTGGGCAAAGTAATAGCGCTCGTGCTTGTTCCTGTCGTTGCCGTAAGTATCGTCATGCTGTTCCGAAAAATCGTCAATAGCCCTGTCGCTGATAAAACGGCATTTGGGGTGGCTGCGCTTGTGTGGCTCATTCTAGCCGCGAGCAGTATTACTGTAACTTCATATGAAGCGTCGGTTCGAACCGATGGCTATAGATTTCAGCCCCAAGGCTGTGAATATGTTGTTCGATTTCCAGATGTTCCTAAACTCTACTCAGTTGATATCGAGAATACAGTCGGCAAGTTGGTCCCTCTGCATGGGGCTCAACTCACTGTTGAAAATGGAACCGCATTCTTACGTGCCGAATGCGGTTCGCATCCAGTGTCGGGCGGAACTAGGCCTAATAAAGAGCAGATGTATAGCTATATGAAGATAATTTCGTCTCGCCTTGGTCTGAAACTGCCTGCCTTTGAATATCGTGTAGATAGCTACGGAACAGTTGGCACTGTTACAGGGACAAAAGATTCTGAAAGAGGATCACTCACGTTTCGAGTGATTAACCATATAGGAGACTCCTCGACCATGACGTTATATGTAGGTTCGCGCTCCACTGATTTCATGACGCCGGAGATGCGGTACTTCGTCAGCTCTATCAAGAAATAGCGGCCAAGGGGGTCAGAGTCCTTGAAAGCCGCTTCCAGCATCGTCAGCGATAAATAATGTCCGCCCACCAACCACCCGACCACAAATGAAAAGCCTCTGGAACGACAGCGAAGCGTCTCGGTACCGCGGCGATCTCGGGTTGCGCGTTTATACCTCGCGGCTGCTCGGGCGCGAGAAGGCGCTGGTGCTGCATGGCGGCGGCAACACCTCAGTTAAGATCAAAGAGAAAAACATCCTTGGCGAAGAGGAGACCATCCTCTATGTGAAGGGCAGCGGCTGGGACCTGGAGGCGATCGAGGAGAAGGGGTTCTCGCCGGTGCGGATGGCGCGGCTGCTCAAGCTGGCGCAGCTCAAGACCCTCTCCGATCCGCAGATGGTGAACGAGCTGCGCGCGCACATGCTGCGGGCGGATGCGCCCACGCCTTCGGTCGAGGCCATCCTGCACGCGATCCTGCCTTACCGGTACGTCGACCACACCCACGCCGATGCGGTCGTCACGATCGCGAATACGCCCGGAGGCGCGGACCGCATTCGCGAGATTTACGGCGATTCGGTCGTGGTGATTCCCTATGTAATGCCCGGCTTCGATCTCGCGCGCTTGTGCGCCGAGGAGTTTCCGAAGCAGGCCGGGAAGAACACGACCGGCATGGTGCTGATGAACCACGGCATCTTCGCCTTCGGCGAGACCGCAAGAGAATCTTACGAGCGCATGATCGCGCTCGTGACCCGGGCCGAGGAGTACCTCAAGCAACGCAAAGCGTGGGACATTCCGGCGTCCGCCGTTCCAGCGACAACGGGACCGTCGCGGCGGGAGGTTGCCGAGTTGCGCCGTGGGATCTCGGAGGCCGCCGGTTTCCCCGTAATCCTCGCCGTACACGACGACGCCCAAAGCCTTGCGTTTGCGAACCGCCCCGATATCGGGGCGATCTCGCAGCAGGGACCGGCGACGCCGGACCATGCGATCCGCACCAAGCGCGTGCCGATGATCGGGCGCGATGTGACGGCTTATGCAGAGGCGTATCGCCAATACTTCGACGAGCATGCGCCGAAGGCGCGGGAGCCCAAGACCATGCTCGACAATGCGCCGCGGGTGATCCTCGATTCCGCGCTCGGGGTCTGCACCGCCGGGCGCAGCGCCCAGGACGCGGCGATGGTCTTCGACATCTATGCGCATACCCTGGAGATCGTCCAGCAAGCGGAGCTGCTCGGCGGTTGGCGCGCGCTTCCGGCGCGAGACATTTTCGATGTCGAGTACTGGGATCTGGAGCAGGCGAAGCTTAGAAGCGGCGGAAGACCGCCAGTATTCACCGGCGAGGTCGCGCTCGTAACCGGCGCGGCCTCGGGCATCGGCAAGGCCTGTGTCGAGTCGCTGCTTGCGCGCGGCGCGGCCGTTGCCGGTCTCGACATCAATCCCGCCATCGAGACGCTTTTCAAGCGCGCGGATTATCTCGGCCTCAAGTGCGACGTGACCGACGAGGCGCAGCTTGGAGACGCCTTGGAAAGAACCGCGCGCGCCTTCGGCGGGGTGGACATGCTGATCCTCAACGCCGGGGTGTTTCCGCCGGGCTGCCGCATCGAATCCCTGACGACACCGGAGTGGGATCGCGTCCTGCGCCTCAATCTCGACGCAAACCTCACCCTCATGCGCGAGGCGCATGCGCTGTTGAAACTCGCCCCCAACGGCGGACGTGTCGTCGTGATCGGCTCGAAGAACGTCCCCGCGCCCGGTCCGGGCGCGGCGGCCTACTCCGCCTCCAAGGCCGCGCTGACCCAGCTCATGCGGGTCGCCGCGCTCGAATGGGGCGCCGACGGCATCCGTCTCAACGCGCTTCACCCCGACGCCGTGTTCGACACCGGCATTTGGACCGACGAGGTGCTCAAGGCCCGCGCCGCGCACTACGGGCTGACCGTCGAGCAGTACAAGAAGAAGAACGTGCTCAAGGTTGAGGTCACGAGCCGCGATGTCGCCGAATTGGCCGCCGAGATGTGCGGCCCGCTGTTCGCCAAGACCACCGGCGCGCAGGTGCCGGTGGATGGGGGGAACGAAAGAGTGATTTAACAGGCAGGATTTACAGGGTTAACTGGATTTAGGCTGCGACAAAAAGGTTGCCATGCTAACCATGACCTCAAAGCTAATGCGCTCCCCGCGCTTTCAGGCCCCGCCGGCTGAATTGGGGCAGAGAATGGGGAAAAACGAAAGCTTTAACTTTCGAATATGGAAATGAGCAAAAAATCCGCTAGGGCCCGAAAGAAGCATGCGCCTGTTACTTCAGGCGCCAGTCGTATGACGCCTTCTCAAGTTCGCGAGATCAGAGCGCGAGTCAAGGATTTTGACGATCCCGTGCGATTTGTTATTGCCAGCCAGTTTTCGCGCAAGTTTGTTCTCTACTACAACGTGTCGAGCGATACGTACGCCATGAACGATATTTCCGCCGCGACCTTGTTCAAGAGGCGGCGGGCGGCGGAGGCAATCAGAAAGTTGTTTGGTCCCAATGACTGTTTGCTGGAAGTGCGGGTGATGAAGAATAGTAGTGTCAAAAGGGTCGGCCGATATCGGAAGCCGCTGCTGAAGCGTCGGAGGAAGAAGGGCTGATAGGGGAATGGGGGGTTGAATCCTTATCCGCGTTTATCTGCGTTCATCTGCGGTTCCGTTTTGTTATTTCGTCCGCCCAATCCAGAATCGCCTGCACCCTCGGCACCAGCAGCTCGCGGGCCGCGTCGTAATCGAGCCAGCGGAAGTCGAGATCCCTGAGGGTTGTTTCCTCTTCGACTTCGCGGCAGGCGGCGTGCCCCGGTTCTTCGCCCGGCTCGACCTCGCCCTTGGGGAAGTCCCAGTAGCTGTAGGCGCGCAGGAGCAGGTAGTTGCGCTTGTCGGCGATTTGCCGCACGACCACGACGCCGGCCGAGAGCGTCGAGGGCGCGGGGCGCGAGGTGCGAGGCGGGGGTGACGAATCTTTTTTCGTCACCCCCTTACTCCTCACCCCTCACTGTTTACCCGTCAGCCCCAGACATCGGCCGTGATCGAGGCGTACCAGCCCACTGCGTACTTGGCCTCGTCCTCGCGGAAGCCCTCGGAGGCCTCCTTGGGGCTCACGCCACCGGCGCCCGGCACATCGGCGATGCCTTTTTCCGTGATGCGGTACACGCCCGCGACGGAGATGCCGTAGTTCGGCGCGATCAGGCTGTAGCAGGTGTTGACGTAGGAGGCGTCGGCCACCGTCTCGCCCTTGAGCATCGCCACGATCGCCGCCGCCGCGATCTTGGCCTCGCTGTTCGCGGCGAAGCCCGACTTGGGCAGCGTGCCGGCGATCGAGGAGTCGCCGATCACGTGGATACCCGGGTGCATCTTGGACTCGAAGGTCTTGGGGTCGACCGGGCACCAACCCTTGTCGTCGGCGAGCCCGGCCTTGAGGGCGATTTGGCCCGCGCTCTGCGGCGGGATCACGTTCACCACGTCGCCTTTGTATTTGTCGAGCTCGCCCTCGACGGTCATCGTCTTCGTGTTCACCGCCTTGACGATACCGCCCTTCGCGCCCGGCACCCACTCGATCATGTCGCCGTAGAGCTTCTTCCAGCCTTCCATGAAGAGACCCTGCTTGGAGAACGAGTCCTTGGCATCCAGGATCAGGACCTTGGATTTGGGCTTATGCTGCTTGAGGTAATGCGCCACCATGCTCGCGCGCTCGTACGGTCCGGGCGGGCAGCGGAAGGGATTCGGCGGCGCGACCAGGATAAATGTGCCGCCGTTCTTCATCGCCTCGAGCTTCTTGCGCAGCAACACGGTCTGCGGGCCTGCCTTCCAGGCATGCGGCATGACCTGCGCCGCCTTCTCATCGTAGCCCTTGATGACATCCCACTTGAAGTCGATGCCGGGCGAGACGACGAGGCGATCGTAATCGAGCGTCTTGCCGCTCTTGAGCTTCACCTTCTTAGCCGCCGGATCGATCGCGGTCACGGTGTCGTGCACGACGTTGACGCCGTGCTTCTTGCGCAGCGCGTCGTAGCCGTGCGTGATGGACTGCATCGTGCGGAAGCCGCCGATTACGTAATTGCTGAACGGGCAGGTGATGAACTTCAGGTTCGGCTCGACCAGCGTTACCGCGATGCCCGCGTCGCCGCCGCGCAGGTACTTCGCGCACGTCGCGCCGCCGAAACCGCCGCCGATGACGACGACCCGCGGTCCCTTGCCTTGCGCCGCGCGCGCGCTCAGGCCGAAGGTCCCCAAGGCCGCCGCCGTGCCGGTCGCGCCGGCGAGTTTCAGAAAATCTCTGCGTGTGATTCTGCTCATGTCCGCCCCCTATTTCTTGCTGACGCTTGCGATGTGATTGGCCAGGGCCTCGATCTCCGCATCGGTATAGCCCTTGGCGTGCCGGCCCATGACCGTGGACGGACGCTCGCCGCTCTTGAACGCCTTGAGCAGGGAAGCGATGTTGCCGGCCGTCAGGTTATGCAGGCTCGGGATGGAGCCGGGGCTCACGCCGCGCGGTCCGTGGCAGGCGAAACAGTTGTTCGCCATGTTGGCGGCCGCCGCCGCGCTGATCGGCTTCGCCGGCTCTTCGACCTTTGCGGCCGCGGGTGGCGCGGCGACCGGTGCGGGGGCGGGCTTCGCGGCCGGCGCCGGCGCGGCGGGAGCGGGGGGCGGTGTGGTCGAGCAGGCCGTCGCGGCCGCGCCCACCGCGGCCAGCAACAGCGTTATTGTTGATTTTCTCCACTTCATTTCGCACCTCCTCATCGGTGGCTGTAAAAAAAATCGGTATGCGCAATGAAAACTTCGTCTCGGCAGACGCAGCGTCGAGATTCGTTTTTGGCGAAACATTATCTCTGCACAAGATCGTAGGCCTGTTGTTGACGTATATCAAATGTTTTGGCGCGGGTTGAAAGAAATTTGCCCCGCAGCGAGCGCATCCTTCCGGTTGGCCCGCCGGATTTGTCAGGTCTGACAGATTCAGCAGGCGTTTTTCCACCCGGATTATTGCGGGCCGCGCCCGGATTATTCCCCGGGTTATGAAACGGTTAGCGCGATTTCGTCCCGAATGCGAATTGAGAATCGCCGTGGCGAAAATTCCGCATCGCACGCGAATCCGTGAACTTGCCGGCGCCCGCAGCGTACGGATAGGTCGCAGCCGACAAAACCCCATTTATCCGAGCGGTGGTTTTTTTGCCGCGCCACGACCTCGGCGGGCGGTGACGGTGGCAAGATTCAGCGCCTCGCCGTAACTCGGCGTATGCACGGTGGCGTCAAGCTCGCGACCGAGGCGGCGCGCAAGCGCCTCCATCGCGCCGGCCTCGCCGTGGACCAGCGCCACCGGCGGAGCGCCGCGAAAATGCCGATACCAGTCGATGAGGCCGTTCTGATCGGCGTGCGCGGAAAGCCCGCCGATGGTGTGGATCCGCGCCGCGACCCGCATCGTCTCGCCCCAGAGCCGGATCTGCTTGGCCCCCTCGACCAATTGGCGGCCGAGTGTGCCCTGCGCCTGAAAGCCGGTGAACACGACGTGGCAGTGTTCGCGCCAGACGTTGTGCTTCAAGTGGTGGCGGATGCGGCCGCCGTTGCACATCCCGCTACCGGCGATGATGATCGCGCCCGATTGCACGCGGTTGATCGCCGCCGATTGCTTCGCGGTCTGGGTGAAATGCAGGTTCGGCATGCGGAAGGCGCCGCCGTTGAAGCGCTGCTCGCGGGCGGCCTCGCTGTCGTAGAGCCGCCAGTGGCGCGCGTAGACCGCGGTCGCCTCGATCGCCATGGGGCTGTCGAGGAAGATCGTCCAGCGGTTGAGGCCCCATTCCCGGTAGTTGCGCTTGAGCACGTAGAGCAGCTCCTGCGAACGGCCGACGGAGAAGGCCGGGATCAGGATATTGCCCTTGGATTGCTCGGCGTTGCGGAATACCCCGGAGAGCTCGTGCCACGTCTCCTCCCAGGAACGGTGGTCGCGGTCGCCGTACGTGCTTTCGAGCAACACGAGATCGGCCTCGCGCAAGGGTTGCGGATCGCGCAGGATGGGCGCGCCGGCGTGGCCGAGATCGCCGCTGAAGACGAGCTTGCGGCGCACGCCTTGCTCCGTGAGCGTGAGCTCCACGATCCCCGATCCCAGGATGTGGCCGGCATCGTGCAGCGTCACGCGCACGCCCGGCAGGATCTCGCGCTCCTCGCCGTAGGCGAGGGCGCGAAACTGGCGCATGGCCCGTTCCGCCTGGGGGCGCGTGTAGAGCGGCGCGAGCGGGCGTTTGCCCTTGCGCGCCCGCTTGCGGTTTTCGAGCTCCGCGTCTTTTTCGCTCAGATGCGCCGCGTCCCGCAGCAGGATATCGCACAGGTCGCGGGTGGCGGCGTGCGTGTAGACCGGGCCGCGAAAGCCGGCGTTGACGAGCAACGGCAGGCGGCCCGAATGATCGAGATGGGCGTGGCTCAACACCACGGCGTCGATCGCGGCGGCGTCGAAGGGAAAGGGCTCACGGTTGCGCGCCTCGTCGGCCGCGGCGCCCTGGATCAGCCCGCAGTCGAGCAGCAACCGATGCCCGGCGCAGCGTACGAGAAAGCACGCGCCCGTCACCTCGCGTGCCGCGCCGTGGAACAGGACCTCCATCGTTATCCCTCTTTTGGGCGGCGCCGAGCACGCGCCCCGGCCCGCCTGGATCAACTATAGTAGAGGGCGCGGGATATTCGTATCGCGCCAGCGTCTATACTGATTTTTTGTGTTCAGTTGTGCGACCATCGGGCCGGTTTTGCATAACGGGTTAATTGGTGCTTACATAATGGCACGGGTAATGGCACTGGGCACTTTCATTCGCCGTGGAGACAACGATGAACATTCGAAAAGCGGGACATTTGGGCGCGGTATTGGCCTGCGTGGCGCTGCTGGCGGCGTGCGCCGGCCGCACGCAACTGGAAAGCGATATCGGCGTCAAGGGCGCGCCCGACTGGGTGAACAAGGGAACCGCCTACGTCAAGAATCAGGACGGCAAGCTGTTCCACGGCGTGGGCTCGGCGGGGCCGACGGGCGATGCCTCATTGCAGCGCTCGGTGGCCGATGACCGCGCGCGCGCGGAGCTGGCGCGCATCTTCTCCTCCTATCTCGATGTGGTCTCGAGCGACTACCAGGCCGCGGCCAGGTCCGGCGGCGCGGCCGTCGCCGAGGAGTCGGTGTCGCGCCAGATCAAGAATCTCACCCAGGTGAATCTGGCCGGCGCCCAGATCGTCGCGCGCTGGCTCGACAAGAAGACCAGCGCGGTGTATTCCATCGCCGAGATCGACATGCGCCAGTTGAAGACCACGCTCGGCGCGGCGCAGGAGATGAACGAGGACGTGCGCCGTTACATCCAGAGCAACGCCGACAACATCTTTGACCGTGTTTCCAAGGAGAAAAAATAATGACGAGGACCACGACATTGTATTCGGCCGCGCGCCTGATTCTTGCCGCGCTGCTCGCCGCGGCCGCCGCCGGCTGCGCCACGTCGGTCGAGCGCCTCGACGTGGGCGAGGTGAAGGACCTCTCCGGCGCTTGGAACGACACCGACTCGCGGCTGGTATCCGAGGAGATGATCCAGGATGTGCTGTCGCGCCCCTGGGTCGAGGAGCATGCGCGCGCCAGCAAGCGCCCGCCGGCCGTGATCGTCGGCGAGGTGCGCAACCTGTCGCACGAGCACATCAACGTCAACACCTTCGTCGCCGACGTCGAGCGCGCGCTCATCAACTCCGGAAAAGTTAAGTTCGTCGCCTCGAAGACCGAACGCGGCGAGATCCGCGAGGAGCGCAAGGAGCAGGAGCTGCACGCCGCCGAGGCGACCCGCAAGCCCATGGGGCAGGAACTCGGCGCCGACTTTATGCTCAAGGGCACGATCAATACCATCGTCGATGTCGCCGGCCGCACCCAGGTGCGCTACTACCAGGTGGATCTCACCCTCATTAGCCTGGCGGACAACACCAAGGTCTGGATCGGACAGAAGAAGATCAAGAAGCTCGTGGAACGCAGCAACCTGCGACCCTGATTCCCGATGCCCGCCGCCCGCCGCGTGCGCGGGGCCCGAGCCGACGCGGCGCCCGCGCGCCGCCGCGCCCGGCGCCTCGCGCCAAGCCTGCTCCTCGGGGCGCTGCTCCTCGCCGTCTCCGGCTGCGCGACCTACAGCGACTCCTTCCGGCCGATCGAGCAGCAGCTCCAGGCGCAGCGCTACGATCTCGCGCTTCAGGAGCTCGAACGCAAGCCGCATCCGGACCGCGACGAGGTCCTGTACCTGCTCAACCGGGGGATGCTCACGCGCATGAACCGCGACCTCGAAGCCTCCAACCAGGCGCTCGAGGCCGCCAAGCAGCGCATGGAGGCGCTCTACGCCGCGAGCGTCAGCGAACACGCGCTCGCCTTCGTCATCAACGACGCCACGTTGAGCTACGCCGGCGAGGAATACGAGCAGGTGCTGGTGCGCGTGTACAAGGCGCTCAACTATCTCGAGCAGGGACAGCCGGACGCGGCGCGCGTCGAGGCGTTGCAGATCGACATCAAGCTGCGCGAGATCGCCGAGCGGCTCCCGGAGAACCGCTACGCCGGCGATGCCTTCGCGCGCTATCTCACCGGCCTCGTCTACGAGGAGCTGGGCGAGTGGAGCGACGCCCTCATCGCCTACCGCAAGGCCTACGAGGCGTACCGGACCTACCGCCGGAACAACGCCGGCGAGCCGCCCTCCCAGCTCAAGCAGGATCTGCTGCGCCTGACGAGCCGCCAGGGACTCAGGGACGAGCTCGCGAAGTACCGCAAGGAATTCGCCATCGACCGCTGGATGAGCCTCGAGGAACTGGGGCAGGGCGGTGAGCTCGTATTCCTGCTCCACAACGGCCTGGCCCCCATCAAGCGCGAGCACGCGGTGACCGTGGTCAACCCGAACTCCGGTCACCTCATACGCGTGTCGCTGCCTTACTACCAAACCCGCGCGCCCGCCGTGACCGCCGCGCGCCTGAACCTGGGCGGGTCGGCGGCCACGACGGAGCCCGCCGAAGACGTGCAGGCGATGGCCGTGGAGAGCCTGAACGCCAAGATGCCCGTCATCACGGCGCGCGCGGTGGCGCGCGCCGCGGTCAAGCAGGAGGTTGCGCGCAAGGCGGGCGGTCGCGACAACCGCGACCAGCAGGCCTCGCTCGCGCCGGCGCTCCTCAGCCTCACCGTCGAGGTTGCCGGGTTGCTCACCGAGCGCGCCGACACGCGCAGTTGGCTCACGCTCCCGCATGACATCCAGCTGGTCCGCCTGCCCTTGCCGCCGGGCGAGTACACGGTTAATGTGGAGCTGCTCGGGCCGCACCGCCAGGCGATCGAAACGCGCACGCTCCCGCGCGTTACGATTCGCAAAGGCCACAAGACCTTCGTCTCGCAACACGTGGTGTCCCCGTAGTTCACCGTGCCGAGGAACCGACCATGAACATCTTCCGCCGAACCGCCTTGATCGCGCTGCTGTTGCTCAGCGCCTGCGCCACCCGCCCCGGCCAGCCCGACTGGGTGGACGGCGCCAGCGGCCAGTACCCGGCCGCGCAATACCTGATCGGGCGCGGCCAGGCCGCGAGCCTCGAGGAGGCCAAGGACCGGGCGCGCGCGGACCTCGCCAAGATCTTCGAGGTCTCGGTGGTCGTCGATACCGAGGACGTCCAGGCGTTCAAGGCCGGGGGCAAGGAAGGCGGCGCGGGCGAGTACGCCACGCAGGCGCGCCGGCGCATCGCCACGCGCGCCGAGCAGATCGTCCAGGGCATCCAGATCGCGGAGCTGTGGCAGGACCCGAAGACGCGCGCGCAGCATGCGCTCGCGACGCTCCCGCGGCTTCAGACCGCCGCGAGCCTGCGCCAGGAGATCGACCGGCTCGATGCCGCGACGCGCAGCGACCTCGAGCGCGCCCGCGCGGCGGGGGATCTGTTCCTCAAGATCGCCGCCGCCAGCCGCGCCTACGAGGCCCAGCTCGAGCGCCAGTCGTACCAGAAATCCCTCAAGGTCGTCGACGTGACCGGCCAGGGGATCGCGGCCCCGTGGAGCCGCGACAAGCTGCGCGCCGACTTGGCCGAGCTTCTGGGCCGCGTGCGCATCGCCCCGCGCATCGTGCAGGACGACGCCGGCGGCCTGGAGTCGGTCGTAAGCGGGGCGCTGGCCGGCGCCGGCTTCCTGATCGAGACCGGCCAGAGCCCGGAGTACGTGCTCGAGGCGGCGTTCCCGCTCGAGGACCTCGGGCTCAAGGAGGGCTGGTACTGGCAGCGCGGCGCCCTCGAGGTCCGCCTCGTCGAGGCCGCGAGCGCCCGCGTGCGCGGCACCCAGCGCTGGAGCATCAAGTCCTCGGCGACCGACCACGCAGTCGCCCGCCGCCGCGCGTTGGACGAAGCGGACAAGGTCCTGAAAAAAGACCTGCGCGCCACGATAATCGGCTTCGCCACCGGGCGGGAAGAAAAACCGAAATAGACAGGATTAACAGGATTTCTTGGTGCGCACTGCCGCGACCAATGGGTGACCCCAATGCACAATTCATGGGCCATGCATCGAACCGATGCGCTGCGGCACTCGCGGCAGTGGTTTGTGCAACTCTTGTAATTGCGTCGCCGGCGCCCGCGGCATCCTGGAGCGAGGAATCATCTCACCACTGGCAAACGCCGAGACATCTAGACCCTCAAGACGGCGATGTCGCGCCGACGGCATGGCTTGAACCGGACATGACAATGGACGGCAAGGGACGGGTTTTGGTGGTCTGGAAGAGGAACGGACGTTCCCTAAAACACATTCTTGCCAGCCGCTACGATCCTGAGCAGGGTTGGATCGGCCCCTCCCAAGTCTATTTCGGGGAAGAGCGCGCAAGCTCGCCCAAAGTCGCGGCCGGCGACTCCGGCCAGGCGTTGGTCGTTTGGCATCAAGAAAAGTCGCGGGGTGGCTCTGAGTTGTGGGCGCGCGAATACGATCCCAGCAACGATTGGGGTAAGCCATACCGCATCGGGAACGCAAACCCGTACGCACCCGAAACCGCCGATGCGGTGATTGACAAGACGGGAAACGGACTGATCGTATGGCTCGAAAAGGGGGGGCTTCGTTGCAGGCTCATTCACCTTGGCTCGCCAATACCCACGGAGAATGATTGTCAGGATCGGTACGCCGATCATCCCGCCGCGGCGGTCAATAACGGACACGCCGTAGTGGTCTGGAGAACGGCGGGTGATGAGGATTACGTTATTACCGCCCAGAGATACGTTCCCGGGACAGGCTGGATGGGACAGGAACCGATTGCTGCGGGCCCGCTCTGGGAGAAGGGATCTGGTGGCGAGCCAATACCCGTTGTAGACCAGCACGGAAATGTGACAGTGCTATGGGTCGGCGGTGTACACCTCTATGCCACGCGCTACGACAAAGCATCCGATTCGTGGAGCAACGTGGCCAGCATCAATGACCCGAAGCTCGAAGACGTTTCCGGTGTTACAGCCGTTGTAGACGACGTTGGTACCGTCACGGCGGCGTGGACACAGTTAGTTAGTCCAAAGGGATACGGAAACTCTATATGGTTGAGCGAATATGCGCCAAAGGGATGGACTGTTCCAGTAAGCCTGCCAACCGAAGGCGGACATAGCATCAATCCTGCGATCACATCGGCAAGAGCGGGCTCAGGTACGGTCGTATGGCTCGAATCACACAAGAACCGCGTGAGCGTGTGGGCGACCCATTACGACAAGCTCGGAGCATGGGCGCCGCCAAAACGAATCGGAGGGACCACCATAGATTTCGTGAAACCCAAGATTGTGGAAGACAAAGAGGGCCGGGCCGTAGCAATATGGCCGATTCGCGTGAAACCGGAGAATCCCGAAAACGTCCGTCTGTGCGTCAACATCAAGAACCGCCGTCGTGTGGACGGGGCCATTTATAAGTTGGAGCTGCAGGAGGATTCTTGTCAGAATCCCTTGCAGCACGGTTATCGGTGATCCATGTTGGGCAGACTCTTAGCGAAGGCGCTTGTCGGGTTTAGCATTTTTTCGGGCGCTGCTATCGGCTATTCTGAGGACGGCGCATTTGATGAAGAGACGGTCAACGGGCAAACATTTCAGATAGGTGGGTATGGAATTTCGGGTGCAGAGAATGGCGACGATAAATACTCAATAGATTTGCCGAACACCACCAATGCAGTACTCAGGCACTATCGAACAGATATAGACAAAACATTCGATTACGTAGTGGACACGACTATCGGACCGACGGCCGTTGCAGAAAACAAGATTTGGTTCGGCTTGAATTTTTATTCCGGGGAGGGGCACGAGGGCATTGGCGGAGTAGGTTTTTTCGACCCCAAAACGCTGAAGGTGGGATTGTTGCGCCATCCGGCGATTATCGACTGTGCAACACGATCGATTGAGGTAACGACGAAATACATTGCCGTCCTGACCCACCGCGCCGGAGAGTACTGGGCAGGAGACTGCAAGGGCCTGATATTCATTGACAGGGAAACGCTTAGTTACACGACATACCGTTGGAACAGGGAAAAGATGCACAGGCACGGTGACATCTACAAGGATCCCGCGTTGGTCAAGAAGCATATATTGGCAATGCGCGAAAGACGAATCGGCCCCTTGCACGATCTTCTTGAGAAGATAGGGGGGCCAGTGCTGAATGAACAGCTTGCGAGCTTAGTGAAAGCGAAGGGCCTGGACACGGTAATGCTGGAACAGGCGGAACTCGAACGATCGTGGTTTCGGGGTGCAGTCGAAACGGGGGAGACGCTTCTAGCGCAGCGTTGCCTACTTGAGGTGGATAAGACGTGGTCATTGAAATGCGACAGGCAGGGCACCGGTGAGGTCGGTGTGCGTGTGTCCAGCGTAAACATGCTTGGGAACTTTTGTGAGCCCGGTGGAATTCTAGGGTTACAGTTGGACACGAACGAAACGGCTTCACATGGTGTCGAGGCACAAGTTTTTCCGGCAGGACGAACTTATTATGGAGTTTATCCGGCGGGACGAACCTATTACGGAAGTACAACTGAAAAACAGAAATATCCCATTGCGAAAGCGGGAGTTGAATGGAGCAAGTATGCGTACGGAGTGTTGCACACACTCCACATAGATTCGGCTGAGATTAAGCCAATGGTCTGTAAGCCGCAGTTTGCTCGATACAGTGGGCCAGGGATACACTCAATGACAGTAATACTTACAGTAGTCAAGCCAAAACAGACGTATACTCCAGCCGGCGTTGCTCGGAAATCGAACGAGGTTCAACGATAACGATCGGGGTCTTGGCGGGGTCTTGGGGCCAGATTCGAATTACGCTCTGAACAGAAACAATCGGGCCTGCGTTAGCGGCTAGCGTAATTCCTGTTCATGCCGTGGGTCCTCATCTTTTGCCGGCGCCGGCTCACTGAGCATGGTGCTGCGCGTTTCGGGTGTCTCCAAACTGATGCGGCCTAGGGCGCCGCTGCGGTAATCCGTCAGCAGTATCATGGCCGCTTTCTCCAGGTCCGGTGCGCCGCGCCTGCCCTTCAAGATGCAGCCGCGCTTTTTTGCAACGGCTGCGACGACGCCCCCGCTATCCAGCCCTTCCACGGCAAAACCGTAGCGCGCGGTGAGCGAGGCGGGATAGCGCGCGAGCAGAATCGCGGCGAGAAAGGCGGCGACTTCTTCGTCGATCACGGCATTGCGGCCGATGGCATGACTCGCGGCGAGCATGAGGCCGTCGGAGGCGTATGCGATTGTCGGCCACATCAGGCCGGGCGTGTCGGTGAGCGTCATGCGTTCGTTCAGGTCGTGGCGCTGCTGGGATTTGGTCACCGCCGGTTCGTCGCCCACTGCGGCCACTCGGCGTTTGAGCAGTGCATTCATCAGCGTGGACTTGCCGACGTTGGGGATGCCCATGATCATCATGCGCAGCGGCTTCAGGGTGCTGTCGCGATGCGGGGCGAGCGCCTGGCACAGGTCGGGCACCTTGGCGGCATCGCCCGGTTTCTTGCAGGACAGCGCCACCGCCTTGACACCCTTTTGCTTGTTGTAGAAGTTGAGCCAGGCCTGGGTGACGGCGGGATCGGCGAGATCGGCCTTGTTGAGGATTTTCAGGCAAGGGCGGCTACGGTGCAGGCGCAGTTCCGCGATCATCGGGTTGCAGCTCGCTTCCGGCAGGCGCGCATCCAGCACTTCGATGATGACATCGATCCATTCCATGGTCTTGGCCGCTTCCTTGCGCGCCGAGGTCATGTGACCGGGAAACCATTGAATGCTCATTCGCGATCACCACGCTAATCAAAAGTTGATTTTACTCTGCGCCGCCGGGAACCAAAGGGGGCCGAGTCCAATGGCGCTACCTTAAGGCTAAATCGGGTCGAACCCAAGGTCGTCGAGCGAAGACCGGCCCCGCCCGCTGCTAAATATACGGCGGAATCTCGCGAGGCAACCCGACGACGCCGCCGATCAGGATGTGTGCGGGCGGCTCCCGACCGACCGCGTGGCGAGCACGCCCGTCGGCAAGTGCGCGCGGATCAGGTCGCCGAGCTGCCGGGCCGCTTCAGCGCGCGCGCCGCGGGCGCGCCACAGCAGGCCGATCAGCCGCGTCGGTGTCGGGCGTGCGAACGGCCGCAGCTCGATGAGGCGTTTGTCGGGGCGCGCGCCGCCCTGGGTGGCGAGCTGCGGCAGTAGCGTGCAGCCGATGCCGGCGGCGACCATCTGGCGCAGCGTCTCGAGGCTTGTCGCCTGCACCTCCTCGCGCGACTCACTCTTCGCCACCCCGCAGACATCGAGCGCCTGGTCGCGCAGGCAGTGGCCCTCTTCGAGCAGCAGCAGGCACTCGTGCGCCAGGTCCCCGGGCTGCACGTGCTTTTTCCGCGCGAGCGGATGGCCGGCCGGTAGCGCCACCTCGAACGGCTCGCGAAACAACTCCACCACCTCGAGCCCCTCGTGCGCCACCGGCAGCGCGAGCAGCGCGCAGTCGAGCGTGTGCGCCTGCACGGCCGCGACCAACTGCGCGGTAAGGAGCTCGCTCAGCAGCAACCGCAGGTGCGGATAACGCTTGCGGATCACCGGCAGCAGATGCGGCAGGAGATACGGCCCGAGCGTCGGGATCGCCCCGAGCCGCAACGGTCCCGCCATCGGGTCCTGCGTGGCGCGCGCAAGCGCGCGCAGCTTCTCGGTTTCCTCGAGCACGACGCGCGCCTGGGCGATGATCGGTGCGCCGGCGGCGGTCGGCGTGAGCCCGCGCGGGCCGCGCTCGAAGAGCTGCACGCCGAGGGTGTCCTCGAGCTTCTTGAGCTGGGTGCTCAGCGTCGGCTGGCCGACGTGGCAGCGCCCGGCGGCGCGCGCCACCTGCCCCTCCTCGGCCACGGCCACCAGATAGCGCAATTCCTGCAAGGTCATGGTGATCTCCTTAGATATCTATTTCATAGATTCTATAGATTCAAACAATCAATTTGAACAATACATGGACGGAGACCAGAATCCGCTCACGAACTGTCGGAACGACGGTTCTCCCAAAACCAGACTTATCCAGGAGCAAGGACATGACCGACAAACGCAACCGCATGACCACCGCCGCCGGGGTACCGGTGGGCGACAACCAGAACAGCCTCACCGCCGGCCCGCGCGGCCCGGTGCTGATGCAGGACTACCAGCTGATGGAAAAGATGGCGCACTTCAACCGCGAGCGCGTGCCGGAGCGGGTGGTGCACGCCAAGGGCGCGGGCGCCTACGGCACCTTCAAGGTGACCGGCGACATCTCGCGTTACACCCGCGCGAAGATCTTTTCCAAGGTCGGCAAAACCTGTGAAATCTTTGTGCGCTTCTCGACGGTGGCGGGCGAGCTCGGCTCCGCTGACACGGCGCGCGATCCGCGCGGCTTCGCCGTCAAGTTCTACACCGAGGAAGGCAACTGGGACATGGTGGGCAACAACACGCCGGTGTTCTTCGTGCGCGACCCGCTGAAGTTTTCCGACTTTATCCATTCGCAGAAACGCGACCCGCGCACCGGGATGCGCGACAACACCATGCAGTGGGACTTCTGGAGCCTGTCGCCGGAATCGCTGCATCAGGTAACGACACTGTTTTCCGATCGCGGCATTCCCGCCACGCTGCGCCACATGAACGGCTACTCCAGTCACACTTACAGTCTGTGGAACGAGGCCGGCGAACGCTACTGGGTGAAGTGGCACTTCAAGACCATGCAGGGCATCAAGTGCCTGACCTCGGATGAAGCGACCCGGATCGCCGGAGAGGACCTCGACCACCACCGCCGTGATCTGTTCACCGCCATCGAAAAGGGCGAGTTCCCTAAATGGCGCGCGATGGTGCAGATCATGCCGGAGAAGGACGCCGAAACCTATGCCATCAATCCCTTCGACCTCACCAAGGTGTGGCCGCACAAGGACTACCCCCTGATCGAGGTGGGCGTGATGGAGCTCAACCGCAACCCGGAGAACTATTTCGCGGAAGTCGAGCAGGCGGCGTTCGAGCCGGGCAACCTGCCGCCCGGCATGGGCGCCTCGCCGGACAAGATGCTCCAGGCGCGGCTGTTGTCCTACCCGGACGCGCACCGCTACCGCATCGGCGTCAACTACGCGGCGTTGCCGGTGAACAAACCGCGCTGCCCGGTGCATCACTATCACCGCGACGGTCAAACCCGTTTCGACGGCAACTTCGGGCGCGCGCCCAACTACCAGCCCAACAGCTTCGGCGGGCCGGTGGAAGACGCGCGCTACAAGGAGCCGCCGCTCAAGATCAGCGGCGACGCCGACCGCTACGATCACCGCGCGGGCAACGATGACTACACGCAGGCGGGCAACCTGTACCGGTTGATGAACGCCGACCAGAAAGCCCAGTTGATCGGAAACCTTGTGGACGCACTGAAACCGGTTCCGCGCGAGATTCAGGTGCGTCAGATCCACCACTTCTACCAGGCGGACCCGGCGTACGGTGAAGGCGTGGCGCGGGGCTTGGGAATCGATATCAACCGTGTGAAAGCGGCCTGAGGTGGAAACCGGGCGCGGGCCGACACCCGCGCCCGGGATGCCGCGGCCATGAGGGGGCGCCACGTCCCTCCCGCCGCAGGCGCCACCGCTATGGGGTAGCCCCCGTCGCGTGACAGCACCCCGAGGGATGGCGGGAATAAATCGATGTTCTGCGCTGTTTACCTTAGTGTGGCATCCGAATCCACTACAACTGCACAGGAGGTCGTCAACATGAGAATCAAGACGTCCGTCGTGGGCCTCGGTTTGTTGCTGGCGGCGGGCAATGCTTTTGCCTTTCACTGTGGCGATGAAATGGCGAAGATCGACAAGGCGCTGGCGGCCGACCCGGCGCTCAGCGCGGAACGGCTCGCGGAGGTCAAGAAGTTTCGTTCCGAAGGCGAGCTCCTGCACCAACTGGGCCGCCACGAGGAAGCTCTGGATACCCTCAGCAGGGCGACCGATATTCTGAAGATCAAGTAGGCGTTTGCCGATCTTGCCGCTCGCTTGTCCGGGCGAAAACCGGGACAGATTGATTGTGGGAAACAACGAGGTCGGGAGTCTTTAGATATAGGGTACCTCTAGAAATTCAACACCAAGATATCTCGCCGCAGAGGTGCAAAGAACGCAAAGGCATTTTCCCGCTGAAAAACCAGGAGATTTTCTCTGCGTCCTCTGCGTCTTTGCGGCAAATAATCTTATGCAAATGCGTTTTTAGAGGTTCCCTATAATTCTTAGAGGCTCCTTGATCCGTTTGTCTTTGACACAGCCCTCCGTGGTGAATTTTCAGCGGATCTCGCTTAGCAGCGCTTCCATCATGCGCTGCGCCTGCGCGCCGTAGGCGCCGCCGAACAAATTCAGATGATTGAGAACGTGGTAGAGGTTATAGAGCGTCTTGCGCACCGAGTAGCCGGCATCGAGCGCCCACTCCTCGCGGTAGGCGTCGTAGAACCGACCGGAGAAGCCGCCGAAGAGCTCGGTCATGGCGAGGTCGGTTTCGCGGTCGCCGTAGTACACCGCCGGGTCGAAGATCACGGGTTCGCCTTCGGCCGTGGCGCCGCGGTTGCCGCCCCAGAGGTCGCCGTGCAGCAGTGAGGCGGCAGGGCTGTAACTGGTGAAGAAGGCCGGCAGCTCTTGCATGAGTCGTTCGCCCAGACGTTGCAGCGCGCCGCCATAACCGTTGCGCGCGGCGAGTGCCAGTTGATAGCCGAGGCGATGGCGGCGCCAGAACTCGACCCAATCGTCGCTCGGGGTGTTGATCTGGGGCGTCGAGCCGATGGTGTTGTCCCGGCGCCAGCCGAAGCGGGGCTCTGTCCTGCGGTGCAGTTGCGCCAGTTGCCGGCCGAGGAGTTCCTGATCGCGGCCGCCGCCGCTCAGATCCAGGTATTCCAGCACGAGATAGGCGGTTCCCTCATCGGCTCCGGAGCAGATCGGACGTGGCACGCGCACCGCGCGAGCAGCGGCTAGCTCTTCAAGCCCCTCGGCCTCGGCTTCGAACATCGAAAGCCGCGCGGCGTCGTTGAGCTTTACAAAATAGCGCCGACCGTCCTCGCCCTCGAGCACCACGGCGGAGTTGATGCACCCGCCGCCTGCGTCGCGCCGGGAGGCCAGCGCGAAGGCCTCACCCGTCGCCGCCGAAACCTGTCGCGCCACCTCCATCCACAGGGACATGTCTGTATTCGCCTACCGAAATTTCGGTCCTTTAATGTAGTGGCCCCGGCTTATCGTGAGAAGCGGCCCGATCTTCACGTCCGCCTGCCCAAAATGCGCTCCGCGCGTCGGCCACCGCACACCGCGTTTCCGTTACCTGCCGCGCAGCGCTTCCGGCGGCCCGAAGCGTTGCATAACATCTTGATTGCAAGCGGCTAACAGATGGCACCGGAATTGCACTGATTTCTGACATCCCAGCCAGGGTGGCGTGCTTAGCGTGCAGCGGGAGACGGGCGGTCGTTCGGGCCCATAATTTCACCAGGCAGAGCCACACGTGGTCAACGAAGCCAGAATCAATCCGACAGCAGGCGATGAGAGCGCGTCCGAGGCGCGGCGCAACCGCCTCGGCCGGCGTTTCGCGCGGTTCTTCCGGCGCGTCTCGATGCGCACCAGCCTCATCGCTACCGTCCTCACGCTCGGCGCCCTGGGCCTTGCGCTCACGTTTGCGGGCGCCGCCGTCTATCGCGATCTCGCGATCGAGCAGCAGCGCGCCGTCCTGACGGATTATCTGAGATCGGAATTCGGCGCGCTGCGCCGGGACCTGACGGTGCGCGCGCAGTGGCTGGGCGAAGCGGCGCAGAACGATGCCGGGCTGATCGCCGCGCTGGGAGCGCGCGACGAGCGCGCGCTCGCCCGGCGCCTGGGCGTGCTCGCGCAACATCACGAGCGCCTGCTCGGCGAAGTCGCGCCGGCCCAGCTCCAGGCCTATGACGCCAAGCTCAATATCCTGGCGCACGCCTCGCGCCCGCAGGACTTGTCCCTCGCCGCGCTGCTCTGCGCGAATTGGCGCGCCCCCGCCGCAAAAGTCGCGCCCGGGATCCGCGCGCCGCTCTCGGGATTCTGCCTGCAAGACGGACTGCATTACGCGGTATTGATTCCACTGGGGCGCGAGGCCCCCGTGGGATATCTCCAGGTTGTGATGGGCGTTGAGCGCCGTCTGGGCGCGATGCAAGCCGGCATGGCGCTGCCGCTCGAATTGCGTATGGTGAGCGGGCGCGTCCTGCACCAACTCGGCAAGTGGCCCGCGCCGGACACGACGGACGAGGCCATCGTCGTCGAACACGCGTTCAGCGCCCATGAGCGGGGCCGGGCGATGGCGCTCAAAATCGCCGCGCTCAAGGACATGAGCGATGTTCACGCGGGCTTCGCGCAGGCCCGATACTTCATTTTATTCGTTGCCGTACTTCTCACCGTAGCGTTCATGTTCGTGGCGCTTGTAGCGCTGCAGAAGACCGCCATCGAGCCGTTGCGCGCACTGGCCGAACGGCTGCGCGGCGTGCGCCGGGACGTTCAGGCGCCGGTGCATCCGGTGCCGGTCCGCGGCACCGCCGAGGTCGCCGAGCTGGTGGTCGAGTTCAACGCGATGATCGCGGGCATGCGGGAGTTGCGTGTCAACATGGACGACATCGCCTTCACCGATCCGCTCACGCAGTTGCCGAACCGCGCCATGTTCCTGGACCGGCTGCGCCAGACGATCCACGCCGCCAAGCGCGAGCATCGGCCGTTTGCGCTCATCATCATGGATCTCGACCATTTCAAGGACATCAACGATACCCTCGGGCACCACATCGGGGATCTGCTGCTCGAGCAGGTGGCCGAGCGGTTGCGCGACAAGCTGCGCGACTCCGACATGGTCGCGCGCCTGGGCGGAGATGAATTCGCCGTGCTGCTGTCCGCGGTCAGCGTCAAGCAGGCCGAGACCGCGGCGCGCATGCTGCTGCAGACGTTGCGTTCGCCCTTCGTGTTCCATGAGCACCATCTCGATATCAGCGCCAGCATCGGCATTGTGCTGCATCCGGACCACGGCGTGGAGGCGAACGTCCTGCTCCAGCGCGCGGACGTCGCCATGTACGCCGCCAAGACCGCCAACAGCGGATTCGCCTTCTACGATACGAAGATGGATCAGCACTACGGGACGCGGCTTGCGCTCTTGAGCGAGCTGCGTCAGGCGATCGAGCAGGAGCAGTTCACGCTCTGCTATCAGCCGAAGGTGAACCTCGCGAGCGGCCGGGTCGAGGGGGTCGAGGCCCTGGTGCGCTGGAACCACCCGCGCGAGGGCGTCATACCGCCCGATGCGTTCATCTCGCTGCTGGAGCAGACCGGCCAGATCCGCAACCTCACGCCGTGGGTGCTCAACGAGGCCATGCAGCAAAGTGCGCGGCTGCGCCGGATGGGGTTTCCGGTCTCCGTTGCGGTGAACCTGTCGGTGTGCGATCTCCAGGACCCTTCGCTCGCGGACACCATCGCCGAGCAGTTGGCCGCGCACCAGGTTGAGCCAGCGTGGCTGGAGCTCGAGATCACGGAGAGCGCGGTGATGACCGACCCCGCGCGCGCGTTGGACATGCTCGCGCGGCTGTCGGCCATGGGGCTCAAGCTCACGATCGACGATTTCGGCACCGGCTATTCCTCGCTTTCGTACCTGAAGCGTCTTCCGGTGGACGCGATCAAGATCGACAAGACCTTCGTCACCGGCATGATCAAGGACGAGAACGACGCGGCGATCGTCCGCACCAGTGTCGAGCTGGCGCACCACCTCGGTCTCGAGGTGGTGGCCGAGGGAGCCGAGAGCGAGGCGGTCTACCGGCGCTTGCGGGAGCTCGGTTGCGACCTGGCTCAGGGGCTTTTTCTCAGTCGTCCGCTGTCGCCGGAGGATCTCGAGGTGTGGCTCGAGCAGTCGCTTTGGGGCATGAAGAAGTCCGGCAAAGACAAAGCCGCGCGCGTTGAAGCGCGCGCCGTTCCGCTCAGGCGCTGACCGGCGTTCCCCAGCCGCCCTCGAAAAAGCGCTCGCCCAGCGGTTTGCGTGTGCGCCCGGCGAGCTCGAGCTCGCGATATTCCCCTTCGAGAACCTCCGCGGGCGCGGGATGTCCGACGGCGATCATGGCCATGGGTGCGAATTGCTCGGGGATGGCGAATACCCGGCGCGCCTTATCGGCGTCGAACCCGCCCATCGGGTGTGCCATGAGGCCGAGCGCCGCGGCCTGGAGATACAGGTTCTCGCCCGCCGCCCCGGTGTCATGTTGTCCCCAGCGGTTCGGCTTGCCGTTCTTCTCAAACACGCTGTCGGCGACCGTGAGCATCAGCACCGGCGCGTTCTTCACCCACCGCTGATTCCACTCGCCCAGGCACTCGAAGGCCTTCCTCCACAACGATTCGTCCTGGAGCCGGTCCCAGACGATTACGCGCCAAGGCTCGTCACCGTAGCAGCTTGGGGCCCAGCGCGCCGCCTCAAGCAGCGCGATCAGTTGCACCCGCTCGAGCGGCCGGTCGCGGTCGAAGGCGCGTCCGCTCCAGCGCCGGGCGACGAGCTCGTGGATGGGAACCTGCGTTTTGGCAACCTTGCTGGTCATTCGGTGCACCTCGGGGTCCGCGTTTGCACTGAATCGTCGGCTTTTGTGCGCCTTTTTATCATGAAAACGCCACCCTGACCCACGCGTTTGAAAAACCATCCCGATCTGCGCGAAATTACGCGCGCGACCGGGGCGCGTTCATTGCGTTGGTAACTGGTAACTGCCCGCAAGATTGGGGAAATTCCTGAGGAGCTGCCGATTATTTATGCACATGCAGAAACGCTGCAATAATTTCCTGTGGCAGAAAGGCAAAGATTTGTTGTCAAAAATATGACACCGTCGTAACCATCTGAACCGTCTCGGGTTTTATGCATAGACTATTTTTTAATCAAGCGAGCAAAACCACAGTGCTTTGGCGGGCGCGCGTGGCATCGCTACGGACTATTAACAATCTTATCCACAGCTCCTGTGAGTAATCCAAAGGGGCTTTGTCCAACAAGCAGTTAGCGCAACTTGTTGGCATGCGTTTGAACGTGGAGCCAGATTGTTTCACGCGCCTGTCCACGGCATCGGCACTTTTTTCTTTCTGCGGCATATGAATTAAAGTCGGGGGCCATGGCCCGCTCGCAGCCGATTTACCAAGTCGCCGTTCCCGCGCCGCTCTACCGCCTGTTCGACTATCTCGCGCCGTCGGAGGTCGGCGTGCCGGCCGTCGGTGCGCGCGTGCGCGTGCCCTTCGGAAAGCGCGAGCTCGTGGGCGTGGTGCTCGGCACGGCGCCGGAAAGCGATCTGCCGCACGCGCGCCTGAAACGCATCGCGCGGGTGCTGGATGCCGCGCCGCTCCTGCCGGCGTCGTTCCTGAAGCTCCTCGCCTGGGCCGCGGAGTACTACCACCACCCCGTAGGCGAGGTCGTCGCCGCGGCCTTGCCCGCGTGGCTGCGTGCGGGCCGCGCGGCGGCGGTCGAGGGCGTGCGCCTGTGGTCGCTCAGCGCCGCGGGCCGCGCCGCCGATCCCGCGGCGCTCGCACGCGCCCCGGCGCAGCGCCGCCTGCTCGAGGCGCTCGCACGCGCCCCGGCGGGGCTTGAGGCCGAGGCGCTCGAGAACATTTCTCCGCGTTGGCGGGCGGCGCTCAAGGCCCTGAGCGCGCGGGGTTGGATCGAAGTCCAGGTGCACGACCGCCTCGCCGCCTCGCCCGCGGCGATCCAGCCGCCCCCGCAGCCCAATGCCGCCCAGCAGGCGGCCGTCGAGGCGGTGACCGGAGCGCTCGGCGGTTATCAATGCTTTTTGCTGCACGGCGTGACGGGCAGCGGCAAGACCGAGGTGTATCTGCGGCTCATCGAGCGTGCGCTCGCGCAGGGCCGCCAGACGCTTGTGCTGGCGCCCGAGATCGGCCTCACGCCGCAGCTCATCGAGCGCTTCCAGCGGCGTTTCAACGCGCCGATCGCCGTGCTGCACTCGGCGCTCGCGGATCAGGAACGGTTGCGCGCCTGGCTTCTGGCGCGCGACGGCACGGCGCCGATCGTGCTCGGCACGCGCTCGGCGGTGTTTGCGCCGTTTAAGAACCTGGGCCTCATCATCGTGGATGAGGAGCACGATACCTCCTATAAGCAGCACGAAGGGTTTCGTTACAGCGCGCGCGATGTGGCGGTGATGCGCGCCGCGCGGGAAAATATCCCCGTCGTGCTCGGCTCGGCCACGCCCGCGCTCGAAAGTCTCAACAACGCGCGCGTCGGGACGTACCGACTGCTTACGCTTCCGGACCGCACCGGCGGCGCCGGAATGCCACGGGTAGCGGTGCTCGATATGCGCCGGTTGAAGCCCGCCGAGGGGCTGTCGCATCCGCTGCGCGCGGCGCTCGCCGAGCGGCTGGCGCGGGGCGAGCAAAGTCTTTTGTTCCTCAACCGCCGCGGCTTCGCGCCGGTGTGGATGTGCCACGGCTGCGGCTGGACGGCGCCCTGCGCGCGCTGCGACGCGCGGCTGATCTATCATCGGGAAAGCCGCAAGCTCAAGTGCCATCACTGCGGGGCGGAGGCGCCGCTCGCGGACAAGTGTCCGCACTGCGGCGCCGCCGGGCTTCATCCCCTGGGCGAGGGCACGGAGCGCATCGAAGCGGCGCTGACGAAGTTCTTTCCCGCCGCGCGCATCGAGCGCATCGACCGCGACAGCACGCGCCGCAAGGGGGCGCTCGAAGAAAAATTGAAGCGCGTGCACGCGGGCGAGGCCGATATCCTGGTCGGCACCCAGATGCTGTCGAAGGGTCACGACTTCCCCAGCGTCACGTTGGTCGGCGTGCTGAACGCCGACCAGGGACTCTATAGCGCGGATTTCCGATCCGGGGAGAGGCTGTTCCAGCAGATCATGCAGGTCGCCGGGCGCGCCGGGCGCGCGGACAAGCCGGGCGAGGTGCTGATCCAGACCTGGCACCCGGAGCATCCGGTGTTTGCCGCCCTCGCGCGTCACGACTACGGCGCCTTCGCCGACTATGCGCTCGCCGAGCGGCGCGCGACGGACTACCCGCCCTACAGCCACCTGGCGTTGCTGCGCGCGGAATCGACCCGCCCCGGCGCGGCCCTGCGGTTTCTCGCGGAGGCGCGCATGCGCGCGCGCGCCCCGGCGCAGGAATCGTCGGTGCAGGTGCTGGAGCCCATGCCCGCGCCGATGGAAAAGCGCGCCGGCCGTCACCGCGCGCAGCTCCTGGTGCAGTGCAAGCACCGCAAGGCGCTGCATGGCTTTCTCGGGCAATGGGTGGCGCAGCTCGCCGAATTGAAATTCGGGAAACAGGTGCGCTGGTCGCTCGACGTCGATCCAGTTGATATGTATTAGGTTTCACCGCAGAGAACGCGGAGATCGCAGAGGAAATCGTCTTTAGGGGTTTGTTGAACCTAAAAACGGCGATTGCATCCGCAGATTACGCAGATTTCCGCAGATTTTAAGAATGTTCTCTGCGTTCTCTGCGGTAAACACTCTTATTGGATCGCGTCCGGAATTTCCCGCCCGTCGTCGTGGACGATGAGCCGATACACCTGCCAGGCCGCATCCGCGTTTGCGCGGCAGGCGCCGAAGCGAAACGGCATGCTGCGGTCCGGGAGCGCGAAGCGCAGGTCTTGAAACCAGACGCACAGCCGCTCGCTGTAATGGTCCACGCGGTAGACCGCGGGCAGCAGCGCGAAGCGGCGGTAGGGTGCGAGCGCCTCGGCCTGCCAGGCCTGCTCCGCCACGTGCGCGGTGTTTGGCGCGCCGAAGCGGGGGATCCGGGTCCAGACCGCATCCTTCACCGGGGTGTACGCCGCGACGATGCGCCGAAACCAGAACGCATCGGCGGCCGGCGCTTCGGGAATTTGTTCGCGCGTGAGACTTATGTAGCTCAGGCGATAGCCGCCCGGCTCGATCACGACCACCATCCAGTGAAACGGCGAGAACGGCTGCGGGATCGCCTCGACCGTTGCTTCCTCGATCCCCTGCGTCGCGGTGTAGGCCGTGCCCACGGCCAGGGCGCGGCCGTAGAGCAGCCCCTGGAAACCGACATAGGCCGCGAGCAGGGCGAGCCCGAGCACGGCCGGCGCGCGCGTCGTGCGCCAAAACGCCGAGGCCAAAAGGCCGCCCACGATGATCGTCGTGAAATACGGGTCGATGATGAAAGTGGTCGGGAGCTGCGCGCGCCAGTCGGAGAGCGGCGCGAGCACCATGGTGCCGAAGGCGGTGATGACATCGCCGGCGATATGCGCGCCGATGCCCAAGGCGCAGACGCCGGCGAATGCGCGCCACGGATACCTTCGGCGCATGAGATATACGAATGCCACCGCCAGCAGCGCCGCCCACAGCGGCAGCATCACGATCGAGTGCGTGATTCCGCGGTGGGTGGTGAGGTAGGTGAGCGGATCGAGAAACAGCAGCGCGAAGTCGCTGTCCGGGAACGCGGCCGCGAGAAAGCCCACCCACATCCGCGTACGCCGTGGCAAGCGGTCGGGTCGCGGGTCATTCGGCTGCGTCGCGCGCGCCACCAGCGCCCCGGAGAGCGCATGAGTCAGGGTATCCATGTCCCCTATAGTCTACGCCCGCGCCACCGCCTGCGCGCGGCGTCCGGCCGCATCTCAGCGGTGCGCGGCCTGTTGCACCCGCTGCTCGTAGATGAAGTACACCAGCGGGATCACGAGCAGCGTCAGCACTGTGGAGGCGAAGGTGCCGTAGATGAGCGAGACCGCGAGCCCGCCGAACACCGGGTCGAAGGCCATGACGAAGGTGCCCAGAATGATGGCGAACGCGGTGAGCAGGATCGGGCGCAGGCGCACCACGCCGGCCTGCAACACCGCCTCGCGCAGGGCGTGACCGGCGCGGCGGTATTCGAGGATGAAGTCGATCAGCAGCAGCGAGTTGCGCACGACGATGCCGGCGAGCGCGATCACGCCGATCATGGAGGTGGCGGTGAAGTACTGACCCATGAGCGCGTGGCCCGGCAGCACGCCGACGACGGTCAGCGGGATCGCGCCCATGACGATGAGCGGCGTCATGAACGAGCGGTAGTAACCGACCAGTGTCAGATAGATCAGAACAATCGCGACCGCGAAGGCCGAGCCCAGGTCGCGGAACACATCGAGCGTGAGCCGCATCTCGCCGTCCCAGCGCACGGAATAGCCGGTCGTATCCGGGTCGGCCATGAAGTACTGCGTGAGCTTCACCCCCGAGGGCAGCTCATGCGCACGCAGGTAGTTCCACATCTTGAGCACCGCGTATACCTGGCTCGTGCTCCCGAGCTCGCCCGTGACGTACACCACCGGGTATTGGTCCTTGTGGAAGATCGGCTTGGGCGCGGTCTGTTTTTCCACCCGCGCGATGTCGGTGAGCGCCACCTGCCGACCTTGTGGATTGGTGAAGAAGATTTTGCGTAAATCCCCCGGACCCGCGCGATCGGCTGCCGGGATGCGAAAGCGGATGGGCACCGGCTCCCGCTCGAGCTCGAGGTGCACCGTGCCCGCATCGAGGCCCGCCAGGAAGGCGTTCAGGGTCTCGGCCACCTGCGCCGGCGCGATGCCGGCGAGCATCGCGCGTTCGCGATCCACCGTGAGGCGGTATTCGGTCCAGTCGTCGGTGACCGAATCGTCGGTGTCGACCACATCCGCGGTTTTTTCGAACACCTCGGCGCGCAGCTCCGCCGCCAGTTTGCGCAGGGTTGCGTAATCCGGCCCGTACAACTCGGCCAGGATCGTGGCGCGCACCGGCGGCCCCGCCGGGTCCTCGACGAGCTTGATGTTGGCGCCGGTTACGGCGGCCAGCTCGGCGATGGGTTTTCTGAGCTCCCGCACGATGTCGACGGAAGAGGCCCGACGGTCGTGCTTGTCGCGCAGGTTCACGCGCATCTCGGCGACATGCGGGCCTTGCTTGAGCCCCGCGCCGCGCAGCAGCCCGTTGAAGTCGATGATGCCGGATTCGCCCACCGTGGTCTCATAGGTCTGCACCTGCGGGTGACCGCGCACGACGTCGCCCACGAGGCGCGCCACGCGATCGGTCTCCTCGAGGCTCGTGCCCTCGGGCATGTCGATGGTGAGGTTAAAGGTATTGGTGTTGTTCTTCGGCAGCATCTTGAACAGCACCAGATTGAAGGCGGGCATCGACAAAACGAGCAACATCACCACGCCGATGCCGATAAAGAAGTTGCGACGTGCCTTGGCGTCGGCAATCAGCCGATTCATGATGCGGGCGTAATGCCGCTCCAGAAACCCGCGATGCTCCTCGTGCGCGAGACCCTCGTGCTCGTGGCCGCGCACTTTGAGAAAGCGATAGGCCGCCCAGGGCGCGACGGTGTAGGCGATGACGAGCGAGGTGAGCATCGCCACCGGCACGTTGAACGGAATCGGCGCCATGTACGGCCCCATCATGCCGGTGACCCAGAACATCGGCAGGAAGGCGAGGATCACGGTGAAGGTGGCGAGGTTGGTGGGCCGGCCGATCTCGTTCACCGCGGCCACCGCGTGTCTCAGGCGGTCCGCGCCCTTCCTGGCGTAGTGTCGGAAGATGTTCTCGATCACGACAATCGAATCGTCCACCAGGAGACCGAGCGAAAGAATGACCGCGAACAGCGTGATGCGGTTGATGCTCTGGCCCGCGATCAGGCCCACGGCAAGCGTAATGAAAAGAATCAGCGGAATGGTAACGGTGACGACGCCGGCCGCGCGCCAGCCCAGGAAGAACACCAGCAGCAGCACCACGGTGGCGACGGCGATGGCGAGGTGCTCCATGAGGGTGTTGACGGCGTCGTCGGCCTTGGCGCCGTCGTTGCGCGTCACGTTCACATCCACGCCCTGCGGGATCACCGTGGGCCGGATGCGATCGAGCTCCCTCAGCACCTCCTCGGCGACCGTGACGGCATTGCTGCCCGCGCGTTTGGCGATGGCGATGGTCGCCGCCGGGGCCTCATAGCCCCCGGGCTTCCTGCCCGAATACGCCGGCCCGTAGCCGATGCGGTGCGCGCGCTCGATCTCCTCGGGCCCGTCGGTGACGGCGGCGACCTGCTTCAGGTACACCGGTCGGTGCGCCGCGAGCGCCACCACGAGATCGCCCACGTCGGAGGCGGTCCTGAGCATGCCCCCCGCCTGCACCGCGGCCACGCGGTTGCCGCCCACGAACGCCCCCGAGGGGATGTCCACATTGGTCGCCTCGACCACGCGCCGGATATCGGAGAGCGTCACGTTGAAGGCGCGCATGCGCTCGAGGTCGAGCGCGACACCGATCGCACGCCTGCGGCCGCCGTGCACGTAGGCGAGCGAGGTGCCCTCGACGCGGCGCAGGTGTTCCAGAACGTCGTTCGCCACGTGCCGCAGCCGGCAGTCCTGCGGCCCGGCGCACGACAGCGAGACGGTGAGGATCGGCACGTCGTCCACGTCCGCGGGCTTCACGAGCGGTTGCAGCGTGCCCGGCGGCATGCGGTCGCGGTTGCTCATGATGCGGTCGTAGAGCTTGACGAGCGACTCCTCCTTGGGCTGCCCGACCTTGAACTGCACGCTCACCACACCGAGCGAGGGCAGGGCGAGGCCGTGGGTGTGCTCTACTCCGGCGAGCCCCTGAAGGATCGCCTCGAGCGGCTTCACGATGAGCTGCTCGATTTCGGCCGGCGACGCCCCGGGTTTTTGCACGATGACATTCGCCGCCGGCACCACGATCTTGGGGTTCTCCTCGCGCGGGGTCACGAGGAAGGCGAACACGCCGGCGAGGAAGGCAAAGGCCATGACGAGCAGCGTGAGCTTGCTGTCGATGAAGTAGGCCGCAATGCGGCCGGCGAGATTCAATTTGTGGTTATTCTTATCCATATGATTGTTGGAACGCAGATGCACGCAGATTTATGTGATAGATGAACGCGGTTTGATCCGATTCATTTCACGACATCTGCGTCTATCAATAAAAATCATCTGCGTTTATCCGCGTTTTCAAGAATTTTTACCGGGCTGCCGTCGCGCACCTCGCGCAGGTCGCCGAGCACGAGCGTCTCCGTGCCGTGCAGCCCGCTCAGAATCTCGATCTCGCCGTCGCGCCCGCGCCCGGGCTTGACCATGCGAAACCGCGCCTCGCTGGTCTCGCTCAGCACGAACACCCCGGGGATGCCGCCGCGCTCGGCGAGCGCGGCGCGCGGAATAAGGATCGTCTGCGCCGCCCCGGGCTTGACCGCGAGCGCGATGACCGGACGGGCGAGCGGGGCGCCGGCGGCCTCGGGCGCGGGTTCACGACCGCAACCCGCGACGAGCAGGCCGACGCCGGCCCAAGTCAGCCACCGCTTCACGGCGTCTCTCCCGCGGGTAACTCCAGCGCGCCCTGCGCGAGCCCGAGCGCCGCCGACCCGATCTCGATGCCGAGGCGCGTGGCGAGCTCCTCGGCGCGCGCCTCGACGAGCGCGCGTTCGGCCTGAAGCAGATCGATCAGGATCGTGCGGCCCTGGCCGTAGCGCTGCTTGACGAGCTGCACCGCCTCGCGTGCGCGCCCGACGTTCGCGCCGGCGATCGCGTGTCGCGCCTGCGCCTCGCGCAGGCTCTCGTAGGCCTCGCGCACCTCGTCGCGCACCTGCTGATCGAGCCCATCGAGGCGCCAGTCGGTCTCCTCGGCCTCGGCCGCGGCCGCGGCGACCTCCGCCTGGTGGGCGCCGCCGGCGTACAGCTCGATCGAAAGCACGCCCATCACGCTGGTCGAGCGGTTATCGAGCGCGGGATCGCCGCTGAACCAGCTTTCGGCCGCGATTACGCTGAACTGCGGGAGGTGTGCCGCGCGCGCGGCCTTGATGCGCGAACGCGCCGCCGCCTGCGCGCTGCGCTGGCCCGCCAGGTCCCTGCGGTTTACGAGCGCCGCCGCCTCGATCTCGGCGCGCGGCCGAAGCGGCGCCGCCGGCGCGGGCGCCGCCGGCGCGATCTCGACCTCGCGCTCGAGCGTCAGGCCCATGGCGCGCTTCAGTTGATCGAAGGCCCGCAGCCGCCGCGCCGCCGCCTGCTCCTTCTGGGACTGCACCGCCGCGAGGTTGACCTCCGCCGTGAGCTTGTCGGACATCACGATCCGACCCTCGCGCACGAGACCGGCGGTGGTGCGCGCATGCTCCTCGGCCGCGCGCAGCGCGTCCTCGGCGATGGCCAGTCCTTCCTGCGCCGCGTGCGCGCCCAAGTAGGCGCGCAGGGTTTGAAACGCGGCGATCTCCCGCGCGCGCGCGTATTGCAGCTCTGCGGTTCGCTCCATGCCGCGCGCGGCTTCGATGGTCGCGGAGACCCGCCCGCCGGTGTAGACGGGATAACGCAGCGCGAGCTGCCCCATGTAGAGGTCGCTCGCCTCGGGATGGTTCAGGCGCGCGGGATCGAAGTCCGGCGCGGCGACGCGCCGGGTGTTGAGCTTGTCGGCGAAGGCGTCGAGCGGGCTGTCGCTGCGGCGCACGCCGTAGGAAGCGCCGAGCTGGGGCCATTGCGCGCCTTCGGCCGCCGCGCGCCGCGCCCCGGTCGCGGCCGCGCGCTCGCGCACGGCGCGCAGCTCGGGGTTATGGCCGAGGGCATAGGCGATCGCCTGGTCGAGGGTGAGCGACTCCGCCCACGCGGGCACGGCCGCGATCCCGGCGAGGAGCAGCGCGCCGTGCAGCACGGTTTTTGTTCGCATCGTTGTCTTCCCTCCAGTGCGCCGGCGCGATCGGGCGGCGGGTCCTGGAGAGACAATAGGGACGGATGCGCGATTGAGCAAATCGTTTTTGCCGATCTGCCCGATAGAAATTACCGATGACCGGCCGGGGCCGCTCAGGCCGCCGCGTCGGCCGCCGCGCGGTGCAGTCGGCGCACGCACTTCAGGGGGCAGTCGAGGATCGCCGCGCGCAGCGCCGCGATCGCCTTGGGGCGCGGGAAGCTCGCGCGCCAGGCGAGCGCGATGCGCCGGGTCGGCTGGGCGCCGGGGAACCGGCGTGCGGTGAGCAGCCGGCGCTCGTGGCGCGGGCTCGCCACCGCGGTGCAGGGCAGGAGCGTGATCCCGACGCCGGAGGCGACCATGTGGCGGATGGTTTCGAGCGAGCTGCCCTCGAGCGTGCGCTGGATGCTGTGCTCATCGTCCGCGGGCGATTCGCAGACCGGGCAGACGCTCAAGACCTGATCGCGGAAACAATGCCCGGGGCCGAGCAGCAGCAGGTTCTCGCGCCGCAGTTCGTCCACGGTGAGGCGCGCTTTGCGCGCGAGCGCGTGTCCCGCCGGCAGCACCAGGGCGAAGGGTTCCTCGTATAACGCCAACGTGACGATGCCCGGTTCGACAAAGGGCGCCGACGCCACCACCGCATCGAGCGTGCCTTCCTTGAGCCGCGCACGCAGCGTCTCCGTCATGTGCTCCTCGACCACGAGCGGCATCTTCGGGGCGCGGCGGCGCAGGACCGGGATCAGATCGGGCAGCAGGTACGGTCCCACGGTGGAGAGGAAGCCGACCTTGAGCGGCCCGGCGAGCTCATCGTGCCCGGCGCGGGCGAGCTCCTTGATCGCGGCGGCCTGCTCGAGCACGCGCTGGGCCTGCTCGACGACGCGCTGGCCCACGGCCGTGACGCGCAGCCTGCCCGGTGTGCGCTCGAAAAGCGCGGCCCCGAGCTCCTCCTCGAGTTTCTTCACCGCGGCCGAGAGCGTCGGCTGGCTCACGAAGCAGGCCTTGGCGGCGCGCCCGAAATGGCGCTCGCGCGCGACCGCCACGATATAGCGAAGCTCAGTGAGGGTCATCGTCGGGAAGTCGTGTGATCGGCAAGCTTCCTTAGCCGGCTGGGATCGTTATGAGTGTTCACCGCAGAGGGCGCAGAGAAAACCAAAGGGCTGTTCTCTGAAATTCTCCGCACCCTCTGCGATCTCCGCGGTGAACATGCTCAATTGAAGGTTCCTTCTAAAGCGGCTTCACGATCGCCAGGATCACGACCGCGATCAACACGAGCACCGGAAACTCGTTGAACCAGCGGTAGAAGACGTGCGCGCGGCGGTTGCGATCGTGCTTGAAGTCGTTCAGGAGTTTGCCGCAGTAGAGATGATAGCCGATGAGCAGAACGACCAGCGCGAGCTTCACATGCAGCCAGGTCCCGCCGATCCCGTACCCGAGCCACAGCCACAGCCCGAAGACGACAGTAAGAATCGCGCCCGGCGCCATGATGCCGTAGAAGAGCTTGCGCTCCATCAGCTTGAAGCGCTCGATACTCGTGCGGTCCTCGCTCATGGCGTGATAGACGAAAAGCCGCGGAAGATAAAACAGCCCCGCGAACCAGGTGACCATGAAGATGACGTGCGCCGCCTTGACCCAGAGCATGGCCGCCATTCTACACGAGGGCGGGCGAATTCCCCGCGCCCTCTGGCGCGCTACAGAAACAGGCCGATGAGATCGTTGAGATAGCGGTAGCCGAGCGCCGTCGGGCGCACGGTCAGCGCGTCGACATCGAGCAGCGCCCTGGACTCGGCAAGACCGAGCGCGCTTTGGATCTCGGCGACCGGAAGGCCCGTGCGCTCCGGGAAGAGCGACTTCGAAAATCCCTCCTTGAGGCGCAGCGCGTTCAGCATGAATTCCGCCGCGGCGTCTCGGCCCGTAAGCCGCTGCTCGCCGCCGATGGCCGCGCGCGCGCCGGCCTTGGCGAGGTAGTCGTCGGGGCGCTTAAGTTTCCAGAGCCGCGTGATTCCGCCCGGGTCCGTGAGCTTGCCGTGCGCGCCGGCGCCGATGCCGAGGTAATCCCCGAAGGTCCAGTAGTTGAGGTTGTGGCGGCATTCATAACCGGGTCTGGCATAGGCCGAGACCTCGTATTGCCTGAAGCCGCTCTCGGCGAGCAAGTCTTGGATCGCCTGTTGCATCTCCCAGATCGTGTCATCGTCCGGGAGCTTCGGCGGGCGCGCGTGGAAGAGCGTGTTCGGTTCGACAGTGAGCTGATAAGCGGATAAATGCGTCGGCCCGAGCTCGATGGCCGTGCGCACGTCAGCCAGCGCCTGCTCGACCGTCTGCCCCGGCAGGCCGAACATGAGATCGAGATTGAAGTTCTCGAACCCGGCCGCGCGCGCCGCCTGCGCCGCGCGCAGCGCCTCCTCGGGCCCGTGAATACGGCCGAGCGCGCGGAGCTTCTCCGGCTCGAAGCTCTGGATGCCGATGGACAGGCGATTGATCCCGGCCTGACGAAAGCCCCGGAATCGCTCGAGCTCAACGGTGCCGGGATTTGCTTCCAGCGTAACCTCGGCGTCCTGAGCGACCGGGAGCCGCGTCCACACGCCGGCGAGCAGACGCGCGACGGCCTCGGGCGAAAACAGGCTCGGCGTGCCGCCGCCGAGGAAGATGCTTTGGATCGGTCTTCCTTCCACCCGCGGCCGGTCCCATTCGAGATCGCGCAGCAGCGCCTCGATGTATTTGTCCTGCGGAATGTCGCCGCGGGCTTCGTGCGAATTGAAGTCGCAGTACGGGCACTTGCGCACGCACCATGGTAGATGGATGTAGAGCGCAAGCGGCGGCAGGGCGGTGAAGTGAAACATGTACGAGCGGAACGACGGCGCTAAGAGCCATGAATTTTATCACTGTTGCCCCTGTCTCGGGGCGCAAGGATGCGCGGGCGGACCGAAAAGAGCGCAAGAATCGGGTTGTTCGCGCGCCGCATCGCTGACTATCATGCGCTCGAGGTGTAACGCGGGAGGTCGCATGTCGGACCGGGATTACGGGCGCATCGAGCGGGCGATTCTCTATATCGCCCGGCACGTCCGCGACCAGCCGGTGCTGGCCGATGTCGCGGCGCACGTCGGGTTGAGTGAATACCACTTCCAACGGCTGTTCCGGCGCTGGGCCGGCATCAGCCCCAAACGGTTTTTGCAGTACCTGACCGCCGAGCACGCGCGCAGCCTGCTGCGGGCTGCGCGCAGCGTGCTGGACGTGTCCCTCGAGACGGGCCTGTCCGGCGCCGGTCGCCTGCACGATCTGATGGTGAATATCCACGCGGCCACTCCGGGGGACGTGAAGGGTCGGGGCGCCGGCCTTGCCATCCAGTACGGTTTCCACGCGAGCCCGTTCGGCGAGTGCCTGATCGCCGTGACCGCGCGCGGGGTTTGCGCCATGGATTTTCTCTCGCCCCTCAGCCGCGCCGAAG
>MFSU01000049.1:0-772 GCA_001785115.1 Candidatus Muproteobacteria bacterium RBG_16_65_34 | reverse complement strand
AGGAGCTGTTCGGCCCGGACATGAGCGCGCTCGCGGGCATGGCGGGCGCGACGGTGGCGACGATTTTCACCTTTCTGCCGTCATTCCTTTTTATTCTCGTCGGCGCGCCGGCGGTGGAGGCCACGCGCGGCGAGCTCAGGTTCACCGCGCCGCTCACCGGCATCACCGCCGCGGTCGTCGGCGTGATCCTGAATCTCGCGGTGTTCTTCGCCTGGCACGTGCTCTGGCCGCAGGGCTTCGCGGGCCGGTTCGAATGGTTCTCGGCGCTCATCGGTATCGCCGCCTTCGTCGCGCTGTGGCGCTTCAAGGTCGGCATCATTCCGGTGATCGGCGGCTGCGCGGCGGCGGGGCTGCTCTACGCGCTGGCCAAACCGCTCGTTGCCTGAACCTGGAAAAAGCAGTTATCCGCAGATTTCGAATGACTGCCCGGCGCACCCGTATGGTGAGAGAAGGAGCGTCAATCACGTTCTTAAAATCTGCGGAAATCTGCGTAATCTGCGGATGCAATCGCCGTTTTTAGGATGAATATCGGTAACGCGGTCTAGTGTAGTGCGGCATTCTGTTTGAAACTTATACCGCACGCACCACGTGTGCCGCGGACGTCAGGAGAACGTCCCTTCTCCCCGCGGGAGAAGGACAGGATGAGGGCCGCTGGGGTTGTGGTTTGGCCCTCACCCCTTCCCCTGATGTTTCCCCGCCTTTCCCAAATGAAATACCTTCCCACTCAACGTATTGAAGACAAGGAGCGCAGAAAGAGCGCGTGCAGCCGCGG
>MFSU01000048.1 GCA_001785115.1 Candidatus Muproteobacteria bacterium RBG_16_65_34 | reverse complement strand
TCACGGCTTCACAGCACCACCATATTGTCGCGGTGGATAAGCTCCGGCTCGTCCACGTACCCGAGGATCGACTCGAACCTGTCGCTCGACTGGCCGACGATGCGCGCGGCCTCCTCCGAGCTGTAGTTGACGAGCCCCCGGGCGACCTCCCGACCCTGGGCATCGAGACACGAGACAACCTCGCCGCGGCCGAACTCGCCTTCCACGCGCGTCACACCCACCGGCAGCAGGCTCTTGCCGGCCTCGCGGATGACCCGCACGGCGCCGTCGTCGAGCACCAGCCGGCCGGCCGTGCGCGCGGGGCCCGCGAGCCACTGTTTGCGCGCCGCCAGGCGCCCCTCCGCCGGCCTGAGATAGGTCCCGAGGGCTTCTCCGGAAACGGTCCGCTCCAGCACATTCGCCTCGCGCCCCGAGACGATCACGGTCGCCGCCCCGGAGCGCGCGGCGCGCTCCGCCGCAAGGAGCTTGGTGTGCATGCCGCCGCGCCCGAGCGCCCCCGATCCGCCGGCCATGGCGAGCAGCCTCGAGTCGCCCGCCTCACCCTCCGGCACGAGCCGTGCGTCCGGATGCCGGCGCGGGTCCTGGTCGTAGAGCCCGGCCTGGTCGGTGAGGATCAACAGCAGATCGGCCTCGGCCAGATTCGCGACCAGCGCGGCCAGAGTGTCGTTGTCGCCGAAGCGGATCTCCTCGGTCGCCACCGTGTCGTTTTCGTTGATCACCGGAATCACGTTGAGCCCGAGCAGCGTGCGCAGCGTGCTGCGCGCGTTGAGGTAGCGGTTGCGGGAGGCAAGATCGTCGTGCGTGAGCAGCACCTGCGCCGTGTGCAGCCCGTGGCGCTGGAACGCCGTTTCGTACGCCTGAACCAGGCTCATCTGGCCCACCGCCGCCATCGCCTGCAGCTCGTGCAGCGCGCGCGGTCGCTCCGTGCGCCCGAGACGCTGCATGCCGGCGGCGACCGCCCCGGAGGTCACGAGCAGCACCTCGATCCCGCGCGCGCGCAGCGCCGTCATCTGCACCGCCCAGTCCTCGATGCCCTCGCGGTTCAGGCCCTGGCCGTCGCGGGTAAGGAGCGCACTCCCGATCTTCACCACCACGCGCCTGGCGCGGGTCAGGGCCTCGCGCGTTTTCGGATTCACGGTCTTTGTCATAAACGAATTTGAAACCGCAGATGAACGCAGATTAACGCGGATAAAGGTTATTTACCAAGATTCCGTGGTTGGAAAATCTTCGAGCACCGCTGCATTCATCTGCGTTCATCCGCGTTCATCTGCGGTTCCGTTTCTTCCGGTTGTTTTTTCAGTTCCTCGAGCCGGCGCATCAGGGCGGTCGTCAATTCCTTGCAGCCTTCGCCGTCGATGGCGGAGATTCTATACACCGGGCCGTTCCACGCCAGCGCCTTGATGAGGGCCGTGACGCAGGGCGCGCGCTCATCCGCCGGGATCAGGTCCATCTTGTTCAGCACCAGCCAGCGCTCGCGCGCCGCAAGCTCGGGGCTAAACTTGCGCAACTCCGCTTCGATGGCACGCACGCCGGCCGCCGGGTCCGCGCCGGGATCATACGGCGCCATGTCCACGAGATGCAGCAGGATGCGCGTGCGCGCGAGGTGGCGCAAAAACTGGATGCCCAGTCCCGCGCCCTCGGCCGCACCCTCGATAAGCCCCGGGATGTCGGCGACCACGAAGCTCCTGTGCTCCCCGACGCGCACGACACCGAGATGGGGATAGAGCGTGGTGAAGGGGTAATCCGCGACCTTGGGCCGGGCGTCCGACACCGCACGCAGAAAGGTCGACTTGCCCGCATTCGGCAGCCCCAGGAGCCCCACGTCCGCCAGCACCTGAAGCTCGAGCGCAAGCTCCCGGACTTCACCCGGCGTCCCGAGCGTGGTCTTGCGCGGGGCGCGGTTCACGCTCGATTTGAAGCGCGTGTTGCCCAGCCCCTTTTTACCGCCGCGCGCGACCAGCAGCCGTTCGCCGTCGCGCGTGAGCTCGCCGATGATCTCGCCCGTTCCGGCGTCCGTGATACGCGTGCCGAGCGGCACCGGGATCGGGAGATCCTCCCCCGAGCGGCCGGTGCAGTCTTTCCCCATGCCCTTCTGTCCCGATTCGGCGCGAAACACCCGCGTGTGGCGGAAATCGGCGAGCGTGTTGAGGTCGTCGCACCCGACGAAATAGACGCTGCCGCCGTTGCCGCCGTCGCCGCCATCCGGGCCGCCGAGCGGGACGAATTTCTCGCGGCGGAAGGACAGCGCGCCATTGCCGCCCTTGCCGGCCTCGACGCGGATGGTGGCTTCGTCGACGAATTTCACAAGATCATCTCACCGCAGAGAACGCGGAGATTTTGAAAATCGAATTGAGCATCATTTCTCTGCGTACTCCGCGCTCTCTGCGGTGAAAATATCATAAAAAACAAAAAACCCCGCCTGTCGCCAGAGCGGGGTTCCCGTTTTCGAGCCTGTCGGGCGGATCAGCTTGGCAAAATGCTGACGGTCTTGCGGTTGCGCGGACCCTTGATCTCGAAGCGCACGACACCGTGCGCCGTGGCAAAGAGCGTGTCGTCCTTGCCGATGCCGACGTTCGCACCGGGGTGGAACTGCGTGCCACGCTGGCGCACCAGGATACTGCCGGCGAGCACCTGCTGCCCGGCGAAGCGCTTCACGCCGAGGCGCTGCGCGTGGGAGTCTCTGCCGTTGCGGGAGCTGCCGCCTGCTTTTTTGTGTGCCATAGGTAAAACCTCTTTTGACTTACACTCCCTCCCCCCTCGCGGGGAAGGGATGGGGAGGGGGAAGGCGGAAGCTTTTCACCCTCACCCCATCCCTCTCCCCTCAAGGGAGAGGGGGAGTTGGTAAGAATCTATTTACTTGATTCCCGTAATCTCGATCTCGGTGTACGACTGCCGGTGGCCCTGGGTGCGGCGATAGTTCTTGCGCCGGCGCAGCTTGAAGATACGGATCTTCTCGCCGCGCCCGTGCGCCTTGACCGTGGCGGTCACCGTGGCATTCGGCAGAAGCGGCGCGCCGACGCGCACCTCGTTGCCGTCGCTCACCATCAGCACGCGATCGAAATCGACGTTCTCGCCTTGCGCCGCGTTAAGTTTCTCGACCCGGATGACATCGCCGGGCTCGACCCGATACTGCTTGCCGCCGCTTTCAATGACCGCGTACATAATGTCTGACTCCGATCCCCCACCCCATCCCTCCCCCGTAAAGGGGGAGGGGGAGTCGGAAGAAAAACCTTTTTGGAATGATTTGCCCGTGAAAAGGCCGGCAATTCTAGCGGCTGCGACACGGCAGGTCAAACGACCCTGTCCCGCCACTAACCCGCGGACGCCGGGGGATGCGATGGCGTACCCAGGCTCCGCGCGGTGTCTCTCGGCGCCGTCCGCCGCGACCGGGTTAGTGGCGGGGTTGACAGCCTTGGAACCCACCCCCTAGCATCCCCGGCCCGGACCACCGAACCCCAAACGCCGTACCTTCCATGAATTTCGAAGCCATCCGGGCGCTCGCCGCGAACGATCTTCAGGCCGTCGACCGGGAGATCGCCGCGCGGCTTAAGTCCGACGTCGCCCTGATCGACCAACTCGGCAACCACATCATTCACAGCGGCGGCAAACGCCTGCGCCCGCTCATCGTGGTGCTGGGCGCGCATGCCTTCGGCTATGAGGGGACGGCGCACATCCGGCTCGCCGCCATCGTCGAATTCATCCATACCGCCACGCTGCTGCACGACGATGTGGTCGACGCCTCGGAGCTGCGCCGCGGCCAGTCCACCGCGAACGCCATCTGGGGCAACGAGGCGAGCGTGCTCGTGGGCGATTTTTTGTATTCGCGCGCCTTCGAGATGATGGTGGAGGTGGGCAGCATGCGCGTGATGGAGATTCTCGCCCGCACCACCAACACCATCGCCCGCGGCGAGGTCTTGCAGCTTTTGAATTGCCACGATCCCTATACCACCGAGGAACGCTACATCGAGGTGATCCGCTCGAAGACCGCGAAGCTCTTCGAGGCCGCGGCGCAGCTCGCCGCCGTGATCGGCGGCCAGAACGGCGCGACCGAGGCCGCCATGGCGGCCTATGGCATGCACCTCGGTACGGCGTTCCAGCTTATCGACGACGCCCTCGACTACGGCCGCGGCAACCAGGAGCTCGGAAAGAACGTGGGCGACGATCTCGCGGAGGGCAAGCCCACGCTGCCGCTCATTCACGCCCTGCGGGAAGGGACGGCCGAGCAATGCGCGCTCATCCGGGCCGCGATCGAGGAAGGGGGGCTCGCACGCATCGAGGCGGTCGTGGACGCCATTGAATCCACGGGTTCCATCGCGTACACTGCCCGCCGGGCCGAAGAGGAGGCCGAATACGCCCGCCGGGCCCTGGAGGCGATTCCCGACTCGCCTCGCAAGCAAGCGCTTCTCGACCTGGCCTTCTTTTCCGTCCACCGCAACCATTAAGTAGATCAACGGGGTGTAGCTCAGCCTGGTAGAGCACTAGCTTCGGGAGCTAGGGGCCGGAGGTTCGAATCCTCTCACCCCGACCAACATCCTGTTGGTGTGATCGGATTCCCGGCCCCGCGCGTCCCGCGCGCGGGGCGTTCGGCGGCACGGATGCACGTTAAGTGCATCCGTGAGAACTCCGCCTCACCCTCTCACCCCGACCACCAAGTCAGGGACGAGATACGAGATACGAGGGACGAGGTGCGAGATACGAGGTACGAGGGAAAATCTCATCCTCATAACTCCCGTCATCTACCGTCTTACCCCTCCGTATCTCGCCCCTCGTATCTCGTACCTTTTTCTGATGGGCCAGTTGCTGCGTCTGCTGATCATCCTGTTCGGCCTGTGGCTGGTGATCCACTACGTTCGTCGCGCCCTGAAGGCCCGCCCCCGGGACACCGAGCCCCAGACCCGTGGCAGCCCGCGCATGCTGCCCTGCGCCCGTTGCGGCGTGCATGTGCCCGAGTCGCAGGCCTTGCGCTCCGGAGATAAGATTTACTGCTGCCCGGAACACCTTAAGGAGGATGCCCCTTGAGCCGATATGGTAGGGGCATCCAAACGGCCGCCTAAAATCCGCGCAGCCAGGCCCTCTTTTCACCCACAGCGGGCCGAATCGGGCGTTTTGCGGAGAGCCGGAAACTGTGCTAATTCAATAAAATGACCGCGATGGACAGCATAAGCGTGGCCTCCGACTCGATCCGCACGGAGAGCCGGGCGGCGGCGGAGGCGCAGAACTGGAAACTCCTCTGGTTTTTCGACCTCTACCGGCTCACGATCGCGCTTTCGGCGGCCATGATGGCCCTGTTCGTCGAAAAACTCTCCCCTTTCGGAAGGCACTCGCCCGGGCTGTTCGCACTCGTAGCGTGGATCTACCTCGGCGTGGTCGTGCTCAGCCTCATCGGCCATCGCCTGCGCCGGCCGGATTTCGAGTCCCAGGTCGTCGTGATCGGATTCGCGGATGTCACCCTGCTCGTGCTGCTCATGCACGCCAGCGGCGGGCTTCAGAGCGGGCTGGTGCTCCTGGTCCTGGTCGCCGTCGCCGCCATCAGCATCATGCTGGACAAGCGCGACACGATCTTTTACGCCTCCCTCGCCACCCTTGCGACCCTGCTTGAGCATTCCTGGGGTTCGCTGACCGGGCAGATCGCGAACTTCTCCGAGGTCGCGCAGGGCTACCCGCAAGTAGGTGTGTTCGGCATCGGCATGTTCACCGTCGCGTTCTTGAGCTACACGCTCGCCTCGCGGCTGCGCGCCACCGAGGATCTCGCCGAGCGCCGCGGCGTGGATCTGGCGAATCTGTCGCACCTGAACGAGCTCATCATCCAGCGCATGCAGATGGGCGTGGTGGTCTGCGATGGCGAGGGAAATGTCCGGCTCACAAACCAGGCGGCGCAGAAATTCCTCGCCGGCCGATCCGAGGCCGGCGGGAATGCGCCCTTGAGCAACCTCGCTCCGGACCTCGGGATCCAGCTCTTTCAATGGTTCAGCGGCAACCCGGCCGAACGCGGCCGCAAGATGTTCACCGCGCAGACCGGCTACAGCCTGCTGCCGCGCTTCGTGTCGCTCGGCGAGTCCAAGGAGGCGGGCGCGCTGATCTTCCTCGAGGACATGGCGGTGCTCAAGCAGCAGGCCTCGCAGCTCAAGATGGGGGCGCTCGCGCGCCTCACGGCGAGCATCGCGCACGAGATTCGCAACCCCCTGGGCGCCATCAGCAACGCGGCGCAACTGCTGGGCGAGTCGGCCAAGGGCGAGAGCGAGGAAAGCCGGCTCCTCAAGATCATCGAGGAGCAGAGCCGGCGCATGAATGTCATCGTGCAGAACGTCACCCAACTCGCCCGGCGCGACCAGGTCAAGCCCGTGCGGCTCGAGATCGAGCCCTGGTTAAAGGAGTTCGCGGGGCAATTCGCCGAGACCGGCGCCATCCCGCGCGAGATCTTCGCCCAATTCTGCGCGCCCGGCCTCAACACCTGCGTGGACCCGGACCAGCTCCACCAGGTTGTGGCGAACCTTTGCCAGAACGCCCTGCGCCACAGCCCTGCGTTCACCGGAACCCCCCTCATCAAGCTCCAGGGGGGGACGGATGCCGACGGCCGTCCCTGTCTCGATGTCATCGATTGGGGCAACGGCGTGCCGGCGGAGATCGTGGACAGCATTTTCGACCCCTTCTTCACCACCACCCCCAAGGGCACCGGACTTGGCCTGTATATTGCAAGAGAGCTCTGTGAAGGCAATGGCGCGAATCTCACCTACCACCCCGGCGACGGGGGGGTAGGGAGCCGTTTTCGCGTTACCTTCGCCCGGGCCGAGGACTGTGCCGAATTGGGATCGATATGAACCAGGGGAAAAACCAAGTCCTGATCGTCGACGACGAGCCGGACATCCGCGAGGTACTGGAGCTCACCCTCGGGCGCATGAATCTCGAGACCCGCAGCGCCGCCAATGTCGAGGAGGCGCGCCATCTGCTCGGCGAATTCAAGTTCGATCTCTGCCTCACCGACATGCGCCTGCCCGACGGCAACGGCATCGATCTCGTGCGCCACATCCAGGAGAAATATCCGCAGGTGCCCGTGGCCGTCATCACCGCCTTCGGCAACATGGAAACGGCGATCGTCGCGCTCAAGGCCGGCGCCTTCGACTTCGTCTCCAAGCCCCTCGACCTGAACGATTTGCGCAGCATCGTGCGCTCGGCCCTGAAGGTCGGCCAAGCCCCGTTGCGCGCGGCGCTGGTCGGCGGCGCCTCTGCGGAGGCTCCGAGCGCCCGGAAAATGCTCGGCAACTCGCCCGCCATCCAGAAGGTGCGGGCCATGATCGAGCGCCTGGCGCGCGGCCAGGCGCCGGTGTACATCGCCGGCGATTCCGGCACCGGCAAGGAGCTCGCGGCGCGCCTGATCCACGAGCTCGGGCCGCGCGCGGACAAACCCTTCGTGCCGGTCAACTGCGGGGCGATCCCCGAACAGCTTATGGAAAGCGAATTTTTCGGGCACCGGAAAGGCAGTTTCACCGGGGCCGTGCAGGACAAGGACGGGCTGTTCAAGGCCGCCGACGGGGGCACGCTGTTCCTGGACGAGGTGGGCGATCTGCCGCTTTCCATGCAAGTGAAGCTGCTGCGGGCGATCCAGGAAAAATCCATACGCCCCGTGGGCGCCCAAAACGAAATCAAGGTGGACGTGCGCATCCTGAGCGCCACGCACAAGAACCTGCACGAGCTGGTGTCCCAGGGCCGGTTCCGCCAGGACCTTTACTACCGGCTCAATGTGATCGAATTGCACATCCCGGGTCTGCGCGAGCGCGCCGAGGACATCCCGATGCTCGCCGAGCAGTTCTGCGCCCGGCTTGCGGGCACTCTGGGGATGAGCACGCCGCACCTGACCGAGGAGGCGCTCGAGACCTTGGGCCGTTACCGCTTTCCCGGGAACGTGCGCGAGCTCGAAAACATCCTGGAGCGCGCGTTGACGCTGTGCAACGGCAACGAAATTACGGCCCAGGATTTGCAGCTCCCGGTGGGTGACGAAGAGACCGCGGACGAAGAAGGCGACGACTCATTCGACGGCGGATCGCTTGACGATTACCTGGAACGGGTGGAGCGCACGGCGATTGAGGAGGCCTTGACCAAGACCAACCAGAATAAAACCGCGGCGGCCAAGCTTCTGGGCATCAGCTTCCGGGCGCTGCGCTACAAGCTGGAGAAACTCGGTATTGAGTAAGCCTGCCATCGCCGGCCCAACTGCAAAAAGCCAAGAAACGGCAGTCCCAGATGCCGTTTTACGACATATTTGCCCAAAATTGTCAGCCTGTTCTAGAATACGTGGCGACGAACGGCAATCCATAGACCAAGAACTTATTAAGTTTTAGCCGGTTACAATGAGCCCGGGCCGACGAATAGCACGGGCTCGCGGCACAAATGATGCACCACTTTGTTTGCTGTACTTGCAGGGAATTGGCGGCGTTTCAGGCCGGATTGACAAGGCTTGCGGCTCTGCTAATTAGATTGAGTTGAGGATGTCCCGGAAAGCATCGGCCCGCAGCGGAAGCGGGGCCTCATGCGACAACGGTCCCAGCCGGTCTGGGCCGGGTTTTTCCGGGGTGCCCTCGGAGATGAACAACTATCCAATTGGAGGTTTTACAAAATGAAGACCATGCAGCAAGGCTTTACACTGATCGAACTGATGATCGTCGTGGCGATCATCGGCATTCTGGCGGCCATCGCGCTTCCAGCCTATCAGGACTACACCATCCGTTCGAAGGTCACGGAATTGCTCGTCTTCGCGGCGGCGGGTAAAACTTCGGTGGCGGAGTTTTATCAGTCGCAAGGCCATATGCCATTAAATGCCAGCTCGGCCGGTATCAGCACCACGGCGAATCCGACGAAGTACATCTCCACGCAGAATTACGTTCAAACCAGCACGAACGTCGGCACCATCACGGTTGCCGCAAATACCACAAACCTCGGAACAACGGGCAACCTCATTTTCGTCGGTACCGTCAACGCCACGACCGGCATCATCAACTGGGCGTGCACCACATCGACGATCCCCTCAAAATACCTCCCCGCCAACTGCCGTTAAGCAGGGGTTTCGGCCGGCTCGGTGGTCGCATAAACTGACCGCTGGAACAAGCGCCCCACTCAGTGGGGCGCTTTTTTTATTCCATGAGAATTCCATCCGCGCTAGCCGCATTTTTCCGAGGGAAGAACCGGAAACTTTTCGGACTCCTTCTGCTGCCGCTTGTTTTTGCCGTCTACTACCCGGGCCTCTCGGGAGGCTTTGTTTTCGACGACGGCGCGAACCTGCTCGATAATCAGCACCTGCATCTCGACGAACTCAGCTGGTCTGGCCTGCGCGAAGCCGCGCTCTCGGGAAACGCCGGCCTGGCATTGCGGCCGGTGAGCTCGCTTTCGTTTGCGCTGGATCATTACTTTACCGGACGCTTCGATCCGTTTTACCTCAGGCTGGTCAATCTCCTGATTCACCTCCTGAACGGCGCAAGCGTCTTCGCGTTCACCTGCCTGCTCTTGCGCGCTTACACCGCGTACCGTCCCGATACCGGCTACGCCGCCGGACAATGCGAGCGGGTGGCGTTCGTGGTCGCCGCGGGGTGGCTGCTGCACCCGCTGGCGCTTACCAGCGTGCTCTACGCCGTCCAGCGCATGAACAGCCTCTCGGCGCTGTTTACCCTGTGGGGGCTGAGTTTCTATCTCTGGGGCAGACTGCGCATGGCGGGAGGGAAATCGGGGCTCCCCCTGATGGCGGGCGGAATCGTCGGCTTCGGAACGCTGGCCACCTTGTCCAAGGAAAACGGCGCGCTCATCGCCCTGTATGCCCTGCTGATCGAAACCGTGCTGCTTCGCTTTCAGACACAGCCGGCCGCGAACAGGCGTGCGCTCTTGTCCTTTGCCGGCGTCGTTCTCGTTCTCCCCGTCGCGGGTGCGGCGATCTATTTCGTCTCGCAGTGGGACTGGGTGCTCGGATCGTACAATACCAGGACGTTCACACTGACCGAACGGTTGCTGACGGAATCCCGTGTCCTGTGGCTCTATCTCAAATGGATCGCACTTCCGAACAACGCGGGGCTGGGGCTGTTCCACGACGACATCCCCGTCTCTACCGGCATATTGAGCCCGCCGACGACGCTTGCCGCGGTGATCGGCCTCGTTGTCCTTGCGGCCGCCGCCGCAGGGCTGGCCAGGAAAGCGCCGCTGCTCTCCTTCGGGATACTCTGGTACCTCGTCGGCCACAGCATGGAGTCCTCTTTTTTCGCCCTGGAGCTGGTACACGAGCACCGCAATTATCTTCCGATGTACGGCATACTGCTCATCGTCTTTCATGCGCTTACCCGGGAGGGACGAAACGCGAAGCTCACGAGGTTTCGCCGCGGAGCGGCGGCCTTGTTGATCGTCCTCTTCGGGGCAACGACAGCGCTGCGCGCCATGGACTGGGGAAACGATATCGTGCTTTACCAGCGCGAAGTCGAACACCATCCCCAATCCAGTCGCGCGCACTACCAGGCGGGCATCCAATACGGCCTGCTGCTCCTGCAAGACAAGAATAACAGCGCCTTCCATATGAAGGCCGACTATCATTTTAAGGAATCGCAGCGCCTCGACAAAAGCTCAACCAATGGCCTGTTCGGCCTGATCTATCTTTCACACACCGCCGGTCGCCCCCTGGAGCCTTGGGTTCTGGGTGAACTATCCTATAGATTGAGGCATTATCCGTTCACCGGCTTCAACATGACTTCGTTCAGAAACCTCGTCATCTGGCAGCAAAATAGGTATACCCATCTGAGCGACAAGGAAGTCATGACGCTGTTCGACGCCGCTTTGGAGAATCCGGACCTGGCGAAAGGCGCCTGGCGCGCCCTCATCTTTTCTCTTATGAGCGCCTATTACGTGAACGTAGTGCATTCACCGGGCGACGCCGTCGCACTCGCGTTGAAGGCCGTCGAGCTCGCCCCGAAGGAGGCGTTATTCAACATGAGCCTCGCCCAGCTCCTGGTCTCGTTGCGTCAATACGGCGCCGCGCGGGAACAGCTCGGCCTCGCGCGGGCGAACGACAGGCTCGGCGTCTTTAATAGGGAAATCGAGGAAACCGAGAAGGAACTGCGCCTGCATCGAACAGAACCGTGAACCAATCAGACGTCAAGGTCGGCGTACAGATGCGAACGAATACCGTATCGATTATTCTTCCCGCCAAGAACGAGGCCGACGGCCTGCGGCGCCTGTTGCCTGAAATACGGCGGCTGCTGCCCGCCTCCGAGCTTATCGTCGTCAACGACGGGTCGACGGACGACACCGGCCAGATCTGCAAGGAATTGGGCGCAAAGATCCTCACTCACCCCTATAGTGTGGGTAATGGCGCGGCCGTCAAAACCGGGGCTCGGGCTGCCGGCGGAGAAATACTCGTCTTCATGGACGCGGACGGCCAGCACAATCCGGGGGACATTCCCCGACTGTTGGCGCAATTGGGCGAGGGCTACGACATGGTCATCGGCGCGCGCCGCGACGCGACCCACGCGAGTGTGGGCCGCTGGTGGGCGAATACATTCTATAATCGCCTGGCGAGCTGGATGGTCGGCCGGCGGATCGAGGATCTCACCTCGGGTTTCCGGGTGGTCCGCACAAGCAAGTTCCGCGAATTTCTTTACCTGCTGCCCAACGGCTTTTCCTACCCCACGACCGTGACCATGGCCTTCTTCCGCGCCGGCTATCCGGTCACTTATGTACCGATCGATGCACTGCAGCGACAGGGCAAGAGCCATATCCGGCCATTGCGCGACGGGATGCGTTTCCTCCTGATCATTTTCCGAATCGGGACGCTGTATTCGCCGCTGAAGCTGTTCGTGCCGATCAGCCTGGCGTTCTTCGGCACGGCGCTCCTCTATTATCTCTACACGTACCTGAGCAGCGGAAGATTCACGACCATGAGCGCCATGCTTTTTTCAACCTCCGTGCTGATATTCCTGATCGGCCTGGTCTCCGAGCAGATTACCAATCTGCTATACAGCCATACCAATCGCGAGGGCTGACCGGGCAACCGAGCCCGGCGAACCACTGCTCCATGAGGCCACGGTTACCCGGCATCTACGACGCGCTGCGCGGCTCGTTTCTCCATCCCCAGTGGCTCACCGACCGCCTCCATGCGCGTTCGCGCCGGTTGTTGAAGCCGCTGCGCGACGCGGTCATACTGGACGTGGGCAGCGGCGACAGCGACAACGCTCCTTACGTGCACGGATCCAACGTGCTCATCCGTCTCGATTACCCACGAACCAACAAGAGCTATCGCCTGCGACCGGATCTGTTTGCCGACGCCCGTCACCTCCCCGTCGCGGATCGCTCGATGGACGTGGTCTTATTGTTCGAGGTATTGGAACACGTCTGGCCAAACTCGACGGTGCTGCCGGAAATCCGGCGCGTACTGCGCCGGAACGGGACGTTGTACCTCTCGGTCCCCTTCCTGTACCCGGTCCATGACGCACCGAACGATTTCCACCGTTTCACGATCCACGGGATCCGTCTCCACCTTGAGCACAGCGGCTTTCGCGTTGTCCTGGAACGACAGCATGGGAACTCACTGCTGGTGCCCGTGCAGTTGATGAACCTCGCCCTGCTCGAGGGTTGCCGCGCGCTTTGGAATCGGTCGCGCTGGCTGGGATACGCCGCCATGCTCGCCGCCTATCCGCTTTGCTTGATCAACAACCTGCTCGCGCTGCCGATGACGCTGCTTCCCGATCGGGGTGCAGGCTGTTTCGGCTATTTAGTCGTGGCCGAACGGAAATAGGACAACAACATGTCAGCGCGGCGGCTCCTGGTGCTTACTACGTCATACCCTCTGACCCCGCAATCGTGCTCCGGGATATTTGTCCGCCGCATGATCGAGCACTTGCCGCGCGATCTACATATCACCGTTGTCGCGCCTGCGGCGCGGACGGATGCCGTACCGTCCGACCGAAGCAACATCGTTGTCCGTCCCTTTCGGTATGCGCCGAAACCCATGCAGGTGCTTGCGCACGAACCCGGCGGCATACCGGTCGCGCTTCGGTCGAGACGCTGGACCCGCGTCCTGCTGCCGGCGTTCCTGCTTTCGATGCTCGTGAGCTGCTTCCGGCACGCGCGCCGGGCGGACGTTATCCATGCCAATTGGTCGATTTGCGGGTGTGTCGCGGGCGTCGTCGGAATAGTGTGGCGGATCCCCGTGATCACAACGCTGCATGGGGAGGACGTCACGCGCGCGCGCCATCGCGCCCTTGACCGCGCGGTGCTCAGCCTCTGCCTTAAGCTCAGCGACCGGGTGGTCGCGGTGAGTCCCGCGATCGAGTCGTGGCTGCGGGAGCGCTACCCCGGGCTGGCGCACAAGATACAGACCGTCGGGAACGGCATCGAGGACGAACTGTTGGCCCTGCCGTTAGACCGGCCCGATGCGACCGCGAGCGGGCGGCTGCGCCTGCTTACGGTCGGCAGCCTGATTCCGCGCAAGGGAATCAACCGCATCATCGAGGCCATCGGGCACCTGCCCAACCCGCGTCGCGTCCGCCTGACGGTGGCCGGCTCCGGCCCTGAGCTCGCAGCGCTGGAGCAGCTGGTCGAGACGCTCAGGCTCGGCGACGACATCGAGTTTGTCGGCGCTGTGGAACCGCGAATGGTCGTCGATTTGCTCGCAAAGGCCGACGCATTTGTTCTTGCGAGTCACAGCGAGGGCCGACCGAGTGTCGTTCTCGAAGCCATGGCCGCGGCGCTGCCGGTGATCGCAACCGATATCGACGGGGTACGCGACATCGTTGAACACGAGAGCACAGGCCTGCTCTACGATGGCGACGACACCTTTCATCTGGCCGGTCACATATCGCGCCTGCGCGAGAGCGGCGAGTTGCGCCGTCGCCTCGGAGCTACCGCCCGCCGCCGGATCGTCCAGTGGGGGCTGTTGTGGGATAACACGTCGCAACAATACGCGAGCCTCTACCGCGCGCTGAGCGTGGAAACTGGCGCCAAGAAGAAGGCCTGAAATGTGCGGCGTTGCCTTTCTGTACCAGCCGGCTTACACCGCCGACCAGCTCACCGGCGCCATGCGCACCGCCCTGCGCCACATGGCGCATCGCGGCCCGGACGATCAAGGCCTGTGGCAGAATCCGCCGGTCGCGATCGGGCATCGGCGCCTGGCGATCATCGATCTCGGGGCCAGCCGCCAGCCGATGCACGACTCGCACGGCCGCTTCGTGCTGACCTACAACGGCGAGGTCTACAACTACAAGGACCTACGGCGGGATCTCGAGCAACATTGGACGTTCCAGACCCAGGGCGATACCGAAGTGGTGCTGGCCGGCCTGGCCACTCAGGGTATCGGGTTTCTCAAAAAGATGGAGGGCATGTGGGCCATCGCCCTATGGGATCGCACGAACCGGACGCTGTTGCTGGCCCGCGACCGGATGGGCAAGAAACCCTTGTACTACCAGGTCCTGCGGGATGGCATCGCCTGTGCCTCCGAGCTGCCCGCGCTTTCCAGCCTCGCTCGCTCAGGGTGGGAGGAGGATCTCGATAGTACTGCCGATTATCTGCGTTACGGCGCTTACCTGCCGGGAACGACCGCGTATCGCGATGTGCGCGAGGTTCTTCCCGGCCATGTGCTGCAATGGGATCCAAGCGGAATGGTGCGGGAATCGGCCTATTGGACTCTGTCCCTCGGCGGTTTCTCTGGCAGCCTCGACAGTGCACGCACGGAACTACGCGAGAAACTTGTTCGCGCCGTGCAACGACGCCTCGTCGCGGATGTCGAGGTGGGTGCATTCCTGTCCGGTGGAATTGACTCTTCGCTGGTCGTCGGGATACTCAGCAACGAACTGAGCGTCCAACCGAAAACCTTCACCATCGGCTTCACCGATCCCGCTTACGACGAGAGACAATACGCCAACATCGTGGCCACACGGTATCGAACGGACCACTACGAGGAAACCCTGTCCGACTGGGACAGCGAGCTTCTCAAGAAGCTGATACTTGAGCACGTAGGCCAACCGTTCGCGGATTCATCGCTGCTCCCCACGTCGTTTCTCGCGCGGCTGGCGTCTCGGCACGTCAAAGTCGCGCTGTCGGGGGATGGCGGAGACGAGCTGTTCAGCGGATACCAGCGTTACCAGGGGCGCGCTCTGTTGCGCTGGTACACACGCCTGCCGAAGATCGTGCGCCTCAATGTCGAGCGGTTGATCCAACGGATCCCGGAACCGATGGCGCATCACAGCCGCAGTCTTCTCAAGAAGGCGCACCTATTCTACGATGTAATCAAGCGCCAAGAGGCTGAGCAACCTTATGTGGCGCCCACGTTCTACTCGAACCCGTTTTTTGCGAAACTTGCCCCGGAACTCGCCGGCCGGGGACATCCGCCACCGCGTCTGCCTCCGGAGACTCACGAGGATTCGCTTCTCGAGATGATGGCCGCCGACGCACTCGTGTATCTACCCCAGGACATACTGGTCAAGGTAGACCGGGCGACGATGGCATATTCTCTTGAAGCACGCGCCCCGTTCCTGGACAGGGACGTCGTCGAGCTTGCATTCTCGCTCCCCCGCCCATGGCATCGCCGGGGCACCCGGGGCAAACGCATGTTGCGTGGCGCGTTCGCCGACCTCTTGCCTCGATCCGTCTGGCAACGACGCAAACAAGGCTTCGGTGTTCCTATCCACCAGTGGTTTCGCGACCGTCTCGGAAACGAACTCGAAGAACTGCTATCGACGACAATCTCGCCGCTGTCCACGCCACATGTGCGCGACATGCTTCACGCTCACCGGCTCAAAGCGCGCGACCATGGCTACCGGTTGTGGGGCCTCTACGTGTATTTGCTATGGAAAAAACGTTTACCTCCCGCGCCTCAGTCCTGACCTGCTACTACCGTCCGAAACCGGGCGGTCTATGCAAAAGGCTACACCGTGCGATTCGTGCCCTGCTGGAGTCGGGTCACGAGGTGCATTACCTCGCCGTGGAGCCGTTTCCCATTGAGCACCCAAAGTGTCATTTTCACCGCTATCCTTGGCCGGAGAGTAAAACGGATGAAATCGTCTTCTGGGCGATTTTCCATCTCTTGGCACCGATCATGCTCCTGTACCTTGGCCTCCGGCACCGCGTTACCCATTGCTTCGCGTTCGGGACGAGTTATGGCTTCATGCTCCAGCCGTTACGGCTACTTAAGAAAATCCCGCTGACGCTGTTTCTGCGCGCCGATTCGGTCGAAAACCACCGGCTTAAGGGCCGCCCTCCTCTGCTTTTGAAGCTGGAACAATTGGTCGAAGGTCTGGCTTTGACGGGCTCCCGTTTCTACGGGGTGTCTCGTCATCTCACGGAGACAGTACTTGCACGACATCCCCACCTGCGGCCGATAGTATCAGGCACGCTGCCCAACAACGTCGAGAGCGTGGCGCCACGCACGCAAGCAACCCCGACGCCGCCGTTGCGGATCGGATGCGTCGGCATCCTGGAGGCCAGAAAAAATCATGCGCTCGCGATCACGTGCATGCGGCAATTCGGCGCCCACCAAGCACGCCTTTATCTGTTTGGAAGCGGGCCGGAAGAAGATGCCTTGAAAGACCTGGCGCGCAAGCTGGGTGTCGAAGACCGAGTAAACTTCGTCGGGTGGGTGGATTCCTCGTCCAGAATCTGGCCAGAAATAGACTTGCTGCTTTTTCCGTCCCGGCACGAGGGCAGCCCCAATGCGGTACTCGAGGCCTTCGCCCACGGTGTCCCGGTGTTGGCCAGCGATACGCCCGAGCACCGGGAGATTCTCGATCCGGCATCGCTCCTGCCCCCTGAGGACGAATGGGCTTGGTCGGAGAAACTCAAGAAGATACTTACGGCAACTTCCGACAGCCTCATGTCCCTGCATGGGCAACAGCAACGATGCGCCGAGAAGCTGCGGTTCGACTGGGATGCCGAGATTCTCCGGAAGATACTGGAACACACCGCATAGCTCATTACGAGCAGTACTTGCGACTACCGCCGGGAGCCGTTCACCACGACGTTCAGCACTCGTTCCCAATCGTCAATGAATTTCTCGTAGGAGAAGCGCTCGACTACCTCTCGCGCGCGCTCGCCCAGGCGCTGGCGCAAGCACTCGTCGCCCATAAGGCGGCTCATGACCTCGGCGAGTTCCGCTGTGCTCCCGGGCGGAACCAGCACGCCATCCACTCCGTCGCGGATGATTTCACGTGGACCGCTGCGGCAATCAAAACTGACCACCGGCAAACCGCAAGCCATGGCCTCCAGAAGAGCGTTCGGGAAGCCCTCAAAGCGGGATGACATTACAAAAAGATCGGCTAATTTCAGAGAACGAGTGGGGGGCCCCACCCAACCAGGGAGAAATACGCGGTCCGACAGGCCCTTCCGGGAGATGAGCCTTTGAAGTGATGTCCGCTGCTCCCCCTCTCCTAAAATGTGGAGATCCCATTCACGGAATGAACCTGCAACACGGGAGAATGCGTCGAGCAGCATGTCAAAACCTTTTTGGTGCACTAATCGACCAACTGACACGACACGCCTTCTGCCACCGCCGCCGATAAACCCATTCTGTCGCTCGCCTGTATCAGGAAACGAAGGGGCTGTATTGTAGATTACCGCCCTTTTACTTTCGGCCAGCCACGAGAAAAAAGCATCCACCCCTTTGCTCACACTTACTACGCACGCACATCTTGGATACAGGACTCGTCTCAAAAACCTCCAAAAAAAACCGTAGTGGAATCCGGCTGGATCAACACGCTCACTGACGACAACCGGCACGTTTACATTCAATAAGGCAAGTAAGACCCGTACGTTCGTGATATGCATGAACGAAATCACTACGTCCGGCTGGGTCGACAAGATCGCGTTACGCAACCGACGTTGGTATTGAATGTTTTTCTGCAGTACCCCACACAGCCCCCGCGGCTGCTCTTGAATCGCAAATGAGACACGAGAGACATCCTTATCCAGTTTATGCGATTCTGGGCCATCCTCATTTGCCGTCACAACAGTCACTTGGTGGCCTCGCATATGCAAACCACGCGCGAGCAGAACCAACGCCTTCTCCGCTCCACCGCCGGACAATGAGAAAATGACTAGCGTAAGCTTCACGTACCGCCGTCAGACAAATGTTGATGAGCGCAAATATTGACCTACACCACATGCTACCAAAATTGGGGTGCAAGCTCCCTTGTTATCGCCTTCTGGCAATAACTAAAACGTTGCTGTAAAAGGAATCCGTCCGATCGAGGTAATCTACGAAACTACCAATAAGATTGATCACCAACGAAACAACGATCCATACGGGTAACATCACACCTTTTAGGAAACGGCCCACTCTCGTCTGCCCCAGAGAGGCATCGATCCAGTTAAGGCACAGCAACCCACAGGTGCTCCCGATCGCGCCCTGGCTTTTCAGGACATCAATATCGTAACCCTGCTCCAGAAGCCTGCGCGCGCCGTGGGCTGAAAAACGCCAGAAATCCCTGGGCGCATCATGCTCGTTGTAGGCAAAGGGAACAGTCAACACCAAGTTGCCGCCTGGCTTTAGAACACGTGTAATCTCCGATAACAGTCGACCCACGTCATCAACATGTTCCATTACCTGCGTGCACAACACGGCGTCAAACGTGTTGTCAGCAAAAGGCCATTCTTCGTGGTTACCCACCAGGACATCCGCGCCTCTGGAAACGGTATCAATGCCGACATAGCAGGTGATGCCGGTTGTCCATTTTGCGTACGGCTTTTCTCCGCAACCGACGTCCAGCAGCGCGCCACGTAGGCCCGGAAGCAACCGCCTGAGATCCTTCGATAGGGCCCTCGTTGAAAGAAACTGATAATGAAAAATCCGGACGTTCGGAGGGAGGCCGCAGATGGCGGCATAAACAGAATGGTAACAATTGCTCCAAAGGGACATCAGCCAGATCGTTTGACTGCCACGAACAGTATGTTCTCGTTCGTGAGCTCAACGCCAAGCATGCGAAACATACACAGCACCGCAGTCTCTAACTTGGCTTTCCAGTTCATGACAGACCAACTCGGCAAGAATCGGTGTTCAAGCATTTCGATTTCGAATAACCGCTCCAGCGTGCTGCGCATTTTAGTCAAATCGAACGATTGGGCATGACCCCAACGATGAAATTGGTGTCCACAATTCGGACAAACGGATATCTGTTTGCGCAAGTCCTCTCTTGCCGGGACCGTGCCAATTAACCGTCCGCCGACCGCCAACACCCGATGCACTTCGCGCAGCGACACTTCAACTTCATCGACCGATAAGTGCTCGATCACTTCCGACATCACGACTGCATCAAACATAGCATCTGCGAACGGCATTGCGGAGACAAGTCCGACTTGCGCCTTGCTCCCGAGCTCGAGCCCGCGACCAATCTCGGCAACGGTCTTGCTATTCGGGTCGAGCGCGTAGACGTCGATTCCCCTCTCCAGTGCCAGCTCTTCGAAAATGCCCGCCCCTATTCCGATATTAAGAACTTTCTGGCGAGGCCGAATCAGCTTGACGATGGCCTTCAGGCGCCCGATGCCGCCGAGAAAACTCTCCTTATACTCGTTCTGAAAGACGTCCCAGATTTTGTCTTGACCCATCCTCAAGCCCCCGTTCTTGACTCAGTAAAGTATGCGTCATCTCTTAAGGATGGAAGCCTGGCCCGTCGGCAACTCAATAATCGACTCGGGCTTATCCGCAAAAAAATCATCAACAGCCTTGCGTGCGCTGGGACAGGTTGCGAAACCGTAGTCATCGGACAAGATCATTCCCCCTCGACTTAGTCTGTTGTAATAAAAGCGCAATGGTCCCTCGTTACCAACGATAGGAAAGCGGCTTTTATAAAAGATATTAACTCCATTGATTTGGACCTGCTTGCGCCAATTCGTGACGATCAGCCATGTTTCGATCAATCATTCTGGAGACCAATAAGCGGACTGTTAGCCAAGATAGACAGACCACCATGGTCGTCGCCAATGCTATGCCGGCCACACCGATGATATTCATTAGCACATAGTTGCCGATGATATTGAGTGTCACATTGGCCGCTGCAATCGCCAGCAGCCACTGATTTCTACCCGCTGCACTAATTACTCTAACGCCGAGAATACTCATCAAATAGAAAGGCATTTGCAGGATATGCATTGTTTGCACTTGGCTCACCAGCTTGGTGTCATCTGCGGTAAAGGCTCCACGTTGATAGAGAATAGCAACCAATTCTTCCGATAAAGCCACCATCGCCGCAACAACCGGCACGCTCGCTATCACAATAAGGCGGTTATAGGTACGAAAGATCTTCTTGATCTCCCGCCAATCTCCTGTCAAGACCAGGCGGGAAAAACGCGGCATCACAGCCGTTCCCAATGCGACACTACTCAGTCCAATAACGGCAATCGATATGCGCGTTCCATAAGAAAACGCCGATACGCTTCCCGGGCTCAACATCGAAGCCATCGAGTTGTCAATCAGTTCCAGGCTAGTCGTCAGCAAAACTCCCCCCATCAGAGGCGCGAACTGATGCAGTAGTTGCTGTCTATCTTGGGAACCCCACTTCCAGCCCGGCCGGAGGTGCCAACTTGACCGATTGGCGATTCGGCCTAGATAAATAAGTTCGAAAGAAAGGCCAAGCAACGTTCCTAATACGAGCGCGTAGACTCCCCATGTCTTGCTAAACAGGAATAGCGCCACGGCCGTGACAACGGATGTAAACAGCGGCGATAAAACCGGAGCATAAAATCTTTCATTAGCGTTCAACAGCGCCGCGACCGTCGCGATAAGGCCGCCCAAAAGTGTGGCGGGCAGGAGTAGCACGAATAACTGATGTGTCAGGGCGAGCTTTTCTGATGTAAACCCAGATCCAAGCACCTTCACGATAGGAACTCCCAAACCCCACAACGCAAAACATACGAGCGTCAGAACGACAAAATTCCCTAAAAGGGCCCCGGACAGAAGCTGCTGCGCCTGTGCCCGACCACGCTGCGTCAGCACCCTCAAGAACACGGGAACAAAGGCCGACCCGTAAACCGAAGCGAATACATTGATCAAAAACGCGGACAACGCGTAGGCGATCACGTAGGCATCGAGCACGTCTGACCGGCCAAACTGGTACGCGATAATCAGTTCCTTGATGACGAAAGAGGCCTTTACCAGTAACGACACCAAACCGATAGAGACCGCTGCAGAAAATATTCGGCGATTATTGCTAACATCTCGCCATCGCCTCCAAGCGGCCATGGCTTTATCTATGTACAACCGTCTATTGCTCATCTCCGCATCTGCCAGCTTTTAACCAGGTTCTCGCTCACAAGCACGCTCTATTAACTCCGTGTAGCTTTGCAAATATCGCTCGAACGAGAACCGGTGTCTGGTATCACGCCGTATCCATCCCCTATCCAGCTTGCGGCATTCTCCCAAGGCACGCAATAGGCCGTGCTCGATGGCATCCGCAGAACAGGTCGGCACAAGGAAACCATTCTTGCCATCAATAATAAGCTCATCCGCGCTATTCTCCGGGTTATTCGCCATTAGCACCGGCGTGCCGCAACATAATGCTTCGAGCATCGCATTCGACATCCCCTCGTAACGCGAGCTCATCACGAAAAGGTCAGCCTGCTGCACGGCATCCAACGGATTGTCGACGTACCCGGCCAGCGCTATCGCATCGCCGAGGCCGAGTCTTTCTATCTGGCGCTGTAGCGTGCGCTTTTCCCTCCCTTCGCCATAAATGGTAAGCCTTAAGTTGGGATATTTCTCGATAACATAAGGAAAACATTCTACTAAGAGATCGTAGCCTTTCTGATACTCGAGACGCCCGACAGAAACAAGACTTATAGGATCGCCCTTCCTATTGGGCGTCGGTCTCGACAGGTACCCTATGCGCTCGTCGCTGACGGCGTTATAGATGACTGTTATTCTGCCTTCATCTACTCCCGTTACCTCAATCAGTCTCTGTTTGGCCCGGTTCGAAAGAACAACGACATGATCCGCCCGGCGATATAAGTTTCGGTATAGATACTCCCAGAAGAACGGAAATCGCTTCTCGCTGAAATTTGTCGACGGCATCACTGCTTCGCGAATCATTATCTTTACTTCGCGTGGGAACAGTTTCCTCAATCCCAAGATGATGAGGCTGACGTCAACGATCGTCGACATCAGGACACGGGGCCTTATTTTGTTCACAAGCGAGGTAAGTTGAAATACAAGACCTGTTTTACCTCGCAGGTCATGCAATGAAACGCCCTCGGGAACTTCTCGGAGAAGAAGTCCGCCAAAATTAATAAGGGCTATATGAACATCGTAATCCGGCGATAAATGCCGCGCAAGATTGATAATACTCCGCTCGGCACCGCCCGGAGCCAAATTTGGCAAAACAAACAAAATGGGCAAGCTCAACCGTGCTGCTCAACTTGTGGTGTGTTCTTTACGACGCAGGAAGATGAACTCATTACATCCTGGCCCCTGCCTAGTAATCATTTCTTGCATATAAAAACCACGATCACGAAAGAACCGAAATATTTGTTCGGGTGTCGCGGCCTCGAATGGATACCCCCCGATCCAGTCGATGGCATCATGGTAGGCGCCCATCCCGCGGTGATTCCTGCCCGAGTATCTGTCCCAGATGCGCCGCCTCTTGAGGAGGTCAACCACCAAGAACCAAGTCGCCATCACGGCAAAGTACGTGTTTCCGATCAGAAAACGAATCGGTTTCGGCGAAGAATTATAGAATCGCTTTATACGTTTCCAGATCGCGGTTTTCGTGCCTTAATCGTTGCATATGCTGATGAACAGCAGTCCTTCGTCGGATACCGACCCGCCCACGTTCTCCAGGGCCCTCCACATATCGCCGGTGTGGTGCAATACCCCCCAGCAATAAACCACGTCGTACCGGCCAAGACCTTGCAACCAGTCTCTATCCAGAACCGACCCGCGATGGATGCGCCAGTTAGAAAACGGTCCGAACCGCTCGTTCAGATGCTGCGCACAGGCCACACTGTCCGGATCGTAGTCGAAGGAGACGACCTCCTGCGCCCCAAGCCGCAAGGCGGCGAGCGAGAACAGTCCACTACCGCATCCGGCGTCCAGGAATCTGACGCCGGCCAAGTCGCTTCGCCCCAACATCACGAGCAGCGAGTGCTCTGCCTCCTGTATCCTCTGCTCGTTCAGTAGGCGGAGAAAACTTCTCCAGTTCTTTCCAAAACCGAAGCGCGGCTCATCCGCTGTCTGTCCGGATGCGGAACTGCCGAGAGTCTTGTCGGAAAAATGCATACGCTGCCGAAAGGTAGCCGGTTGCGGACGGGTGGCGCTGCGTCCGGGTCGCGCCCGCGCCCTGCACCCTGACGCAAGAAGCGACAGAACGATGACTGGCACGGTTGTCAGTCCTTAGTAGTATAGTGAAATTCGGCCCCTTGGAACGCTCCACCCCCCCATTTGGGAGAGCGTGCTTGCGGACAATCACTTGTCTAATTCTAATGATGATGTGGCATCGAATCGCTCCGACCGATTCGCCTTGGGCTGTGAAACGCGGTTTGATCGCGCCTGCGAAACATTCTCGACCCCTTCCTATCACCGAACGGGAAAGCTAGAATAGCGCGCCCGACACGATCTGGCCCGGAGTTTCAATGGGGCGGTAGCTCAGATGGGAGAGCGCTGCGTTCGCAATGCAGAGGTCGAGGGTTCGATCCCCTTCCGCTCCACCAAAGTTTCCCCAGTATGGATAACCGGTTAGCGCTGCCCGCGCCAACCGGTTTTTTTCTGCCCCGTGACCGGAATGCGGCCGACTTTCGAGAATGGCCGTCGCCCGGCGCGCCAGGGCGCATCCGGATCAGGAAGGACAAGGGGCGGATGACGGGAGCGACCGCCCGGTTCCTGGGCGGCCGTCACGGCGGGAGCACGGCCAGACGCCCGCTCCCGGAGGGAACCGATTTACGACTATGCCCGCTCAGCGCCGCGCCTGCGCCGATGACAGGCCCGCGATGTATTCGGCCACGGCCTTCATCTCCTGCTCGGTCATGCGCCCGGCGATCACCTGCATCACACGGCCGTGGTCGTTGGTGCGCGCGCCGCGCTTGAACTCCTTCAACTGCTGCACAACGTACGCCCGCTGCTGTTCGGCAAGGCGCGGGAAACGATCGGTCCCCGAGCCGTCGGGCTTGTGGCAACTGGAGCATGAGGCCCCGCCGGCGTCGGAGTAGCCCTGCAGGTAGATTTTCTTGCCGTGCTCCGCAAGCGGGTTGTCCTCCACGCTTCCCGGGGCCGGCGTCTGGGCGCTGAAGTAGGCGGCGAGGACACGGATCTCCTCCGGCTTCAGCTTGCGGGCGATGGGTCCCATGATGTCGCTCTTGCGTTTACCGTCGCCGTACTCCTCGAGCTGCTTGGCAAGGTACTCGGCCTGGAGCCCCGCCAGCTTGGGGAAGGTCGGTTGGTGGCTGTTGCCGTCCGCCCCGTGGCAGGCTGCGCAGTTTGTGGACACGATTTGTTTTGCCTGGTCGGGGCCCGCGAACGCGGGCGCGGCGGCCAGCGCAGCCAGCACCGCCATGGTCCAAGTCCAGCTTCGCCTGTATTTGCTCGATACCGTCTGCGCATCTGCGCGACGGCTATTGTGATCGGCGGTTCTCATCTAAACGATACTCCGGATATTGTAGCGATCTGTAAATAGTAGATTTTCGATCTGAAATGAGGCTGAATTCGAGCTGAAACGAAACTGAAACTGAGCGGTGTTTTGTCGATGCGGTGCGGTACCCGATCCGCCCGCGCGTGCCTTCTTCTGCCGCGCACGGGGTCATAAGGGAAGGGGCGGCATGCTAAGCTCGGCACCACCGATCCGGTAAAGCCGGCGCCGGCCTTGCCGGTCGTTTTCGCGCCCGGGGGCCGAGCCGCCGGGGTGATTCTGCTAGAATGACGGCCCAACCGGCCCCGGTAGCTCAGTGGATAGAGCAGCCGCCTCCTAAGCGGCAGGTCGCACGTTCGATTCGTGTCCGGGGCACCAACTTCGCGGCGGATGCAGCTCGGGACGGCTGCACAACCTGCCTATAACTTGAGCATTCCACCTCGGGGAGGAGGACCTTGCTGGAAGTCGTGAATCTCGCGTGCGTGCGCGGCGACCGCCCGCTCTTCAGCGACCTGTCGTTTGCGCTCAAACCCGGCGAGTTGCTGCACGTCGTCGGCGCCAACGGCACCGGCAAGACCACGCTGCTGCGCACCCTGTGCGGGCTCACGCGCCAGGCCGCCGGGGAGATCCGCTGGCGCGGCGCCGAAACCCGCGCGCTCGGCGATGAGTTCCGCAACGAGCTCGCCTACGTGGGCCACCTGAACGGCATCCAGGGCGAGCTCACACCGGCGGAGAATCTGCGCGCCGCCGCCGGCCTTGCGGGTGCGGCCGACCCAGAGCGTATCGACGCGGCGCTCGAAACCGTGCGGCTCTCGCCCTACCGCGGCTTCCCCGCCAAGATCCTCTCGCAGGGTCAGAAGCGCCGCCTGGCGCTCGCGCGTCTGGTGCTGCTCAGGAAACCGCTGTGGATTCTCGATGAGCCCTTCAGCGCCCTCGATGTCGCCTCCGTCACTCTGATGACGCAGGCGCTCACCGGGCATCTCGCGGATGGGGGCATGGTGGTGCTGACCTCGCACCAGGACTTCGAAGTCGAGATCAAGAACGTCACCTACGTCCGGCTCGATGCCTGAACCCATGACCTCCCCTTCGCTGCTCGCCGCGACGGCGAACGTGCTGCGGCGCGATCTCACGGTCGCCTGGCGCCGCAGCGCCGATGTGCTCACGCCGCTGGTGTTCTTCGCGATCGTCACGAGCCTGTTTCCGCTCGGGGTGGGCCCCGAGCCCTCGCTGCTGCGCACCCTCGCCCCGGGGGTGCTGTGGGTGGCGGCGCTGCTTTCCGTGATGCTCGCACTCAACCGCATGTTCGCCAACGACTACGCCGACGGCACGCTCGAGCTGCTGGCGCTCTCGCCGCATCCGCTCTCGCTCCTGGTGCTTTCCAAGGTCGCGGCCCACTGGGTGCTCACGGGGCTGCCCCTGGTGCTGATCTCGCCGCTGCTCGCGGTGCAGCTCAACCTGCCCTCCGAGGCCATGGGGGCGCTGCTGCTCTCGCTCCTGCTCGGCACGCCGGTCTTGAGCCTCATCGGGGCCGTGGGCGCGGCGCTTACCCTGGGCCTGCGCGGCGGGGGCGTGCTGGTTTCGCTGCTGGTGCTGCCGTTGTATACTCCCGTGCTCATTTTTGGCGCCGGGAGTGTGGCGCAGGCCGCCGCGGGCGCGGAGATCGAGGCCTATATTTCGCTTTTGGCCGCGTTTCTCGCGCTCACGCTCACCTTCGCCCCGTGGGCGGCAGCGGCGGCGTTACGCGTCTCCCTGGACTAAATGAAATCGCGCGTAGCGCGCTCGGCTCGCCTCCCTCTCCCCTTGAGGGAGAGGGAATGAGGGAGAGGGGTAGCGCCCTAACCCCTTGTTTTTCCCGCCGGGGCGCGAGGGAATCATTCGCGCCCGTTCGGCGGCGCGGATGCACGTTAAGTGCATCCGCGAAAACCCCGCCTCACCTCCCGCGAGGGGAGAGGGGGAGTTGGTGGAAATCTATATTTTGATCGGCATGCACAAGTACGCCTCGCCCAAGACCTTCTATCCCCTGGCTGGAACACTGATCCCCTGGCTCGCCGGGGCGACCGTTCTGCTGCTGGCGCTCGGGCTCTACCTGGGGCTTTTCGTCGCGCCCCCGGACTACCAGCAGGGCGAGACGGTGCGCATCATGTTCATCCACGTGCCCGCCGCCTGGATGTCCATGTTCGTCTACGCCGTGATGGCCGCGGCCGGGGCCGCGGCGCTCGTCTGGAACGTGAAGCTCATGGAGACGCTCGCCTCGGCCTGCGCGCCGATCGGCGCCTCCTTCACGCTGCTCGCGCTCATCACCGGTTCGCTCTGGGGCAAGCCCATGTGGGGCGCCTGGTGGGTGTGGGATGCGCGGCTCACCTCGGAACTTATCCTGTTTTTCCTGTACATAGGGGTGATGGCCTTGCGCGCGAGCATCGACGACCCCAGACGCGCGGCGCGCGCCGCGGCCATCCTCGCGCTTGTGGGCGTGGTGAATATCCCCGTCATCCACTTCTCGGTGGAGTGGTGGAACACGCTGCACCAGCCGGCCTCGGTCGGGCGCATGGGCAAACCCACGATCCACCTGAGCATCCTCATGCCGCTGCTCACGATGGCCGTGGCCTTCACCTTTTACTTCCTCACCGCGGCGCTGCTGCGCATGCGCAACGAAATCCTCGAGCGCGAGAAGCACACCTCCTGGGTCCAGGAGCTGGTGGAGTCGCGGCGATGAACTGGGCGGAGTTCTTCTCCATGGGCGGGTACGCCCTGTACGTGTGGTCGTCGTACGCGGCCGCCGCGGTGGTCCTGCTGCTTAACATCGCGCTGCCGCTGCGCCGCCGCGACGCGGTGCTCAACGCGCTGCGCGAGTTCTACCGTCTCAAAGGTCGTTCCCGATGAAACCCAGATACAAGCGTCTTGCCCTCATCAGCGTCGGCGTCGTGGGGCTTACCGTCTCCGGCCTGTTCGTGCTGAACGCGTTTCAGAGCAACCTGGTGTTTTTCTTCTCGCCCACCGAGATCTACTCCGGCAAGGCGCCGGTGGACAAGGAATTCCGCATCGGCGGTCTGGTCGAGAAGGGCAGCGTCAAGAAGTCCGCGGACGGCCTCACGGTGGACTTCATCGTCACCGACAACAACAAGAGCGTCACGGTGCACTACCGGGGCGTGCTGCCGGATCTCTTCCGCGAGGGCCAGGGCATCGTGGCGCAGGGAAAGCTGCGCGACCACCGCTTCCTCGCGCGCGAGGTGCTTGCGAAGCACGACGAGAACTACATGCCACCCGAGGCCGCCAAGGCCCTCGAGGGTTCGGCCTACAAGAAGCCGTGAAGAAATTTGTTATCCCGATCGCGCTCTTCGCCCTGCTGGGCGTACTGCTCTGGTCCGGGCTGGCGCTCGATCCGCGCAAGATCCCCTCGCCCCTGATCGGCAAGCCGCTGCCGGCCTTCGCGCTGCCGACCCTCGCAAACCCCAAGCGCAGCCTGAGCCCGAACGACCTGCGCGGGCGGGTATACCTGCTCAATGTCTGGGCCTCGTGGTGCACGGCTTGCCGCCAGGAGCATCCGGTTCTTCTTGAAATCGCCCGGCAAAAAGGCGCGCCCATCGTCGGACTCAACTACAAGGACCAGCGCGCGGACGCCCTGAGCTGGCTCAAAGACCTGGGCGATCCCTACGAGACGAGCATTGTCGATCTCGAAGGGCGGTTCGGCATCGAGCTCGGCGTCTATGGCGTGCCGGAGACCTTCGTGATCGACAAGGAGGGCGTGATCCGCTACAAGCACATCGGCCCGGTCACGATCGAGACCTGGCAGGACAAGCTCCTGCCCTTGGTCCGGGAGCTGGGGTAAAAGTTTTCACCGCAGAGATCGCAGAGAGAACAAAAACAAATGGACAGGATTAACAGGATTAGGGACAAGGCAACAACGTTTTTGAAGTGGTGTTTGTGTTAATCCTGTAAATCCTGTTAATCCTGTCCATTCTAGTCTTTCTCTGTGTCCTCAGTGGTAAACAATCCAACCCGGCCTTACTGACGGGGCGGGTGCCGCGCTTCCGCGCGCGCCTGGGCGATCGCCGCGCGCACACTGGTCACCGACTCTTCGGACTCCGGCGGCAAGACCTTAAGCAGCCGCTCCCAGTAGGCGATCGCCTGTTTGGCCTCCCCCTTCTGATAGGCAGCCAACCCGAGGAACCACAGCGCGCCCGGGTGCTGCGGCTCCAGACGGTACAGGCGGGTATAGATCTCGCTCACCAGACCCTGGGTGTTACTCGGATCCTGGTTGTACAAGAACCAGGCGTAATCCGCCACGACGGCCCGATCCTCGGGCGCGAGGCCATAAGCCCTGGCGAACGCCGCCTTGGCATCCTCCGGGCGCCCCAGAACGGCGTAGGAGCGGCCCAGGCGGGCCCAGCCCGGAGCGTCGTCGGGCTGCTGGCTCAGACGCTTCTCCAACCGCTTGACCATCTTGAGCACGTCCATCGGCACGTCGATTGCGCCCTCGAACAGGGCCTCGAGATTGGACGGCGCAACTTTGTGGTTGAGGACGTAGAGCCCGGCGGCGGCGAGCGGGAGCACGAGCGCCAGCACGATCAGCGTCGCGCGCCAGCGCCCGGCCTCCGTCGCCGGTGCGGCGGCCGGTGCGGCGGCCTGCGCCGCATCGAGATCGCGCAACACCTGGGCGAGCTCGCCCTCGAGGCGACGGCGCTCGTCCTGCACGACCTCGGGGTCGAGATTCCGGTCTCCGGTCTCGATATCGAGCTCATTGAGCTGCGCCAGCAGCCGGTCGCGCAGCAGCGTCAGCTCGTGGCGCTGCTCGCGCCGCTCGGGCTGCGGACCGCGTCCGAGCGGCCGCGCCAGAAACACGACGGTCGCGGTGCTCAAAACGAGCGCGACCACAGTCCAGGCCCAGAGCGTCATTCGGCTTCCTGCCGGCGCGCCTCGCGCACGCGCGCGCGGTCCTGCTCGGTCAGCTCGGGCGGCGGAGGCATGGGCGCGCGCAGCCGGCGTTTGAGGAACACCCAGGCCGACGCCGCCAGAACCAGAAAGATCGCGAGCGGCAAGGCCCAAAGCGGCGCCCCGGTACCCTCGTAGGGGGGTTTCATCAGGACGTAGTTGCCGTAACGATCGACGAAATACCGGACGATCTCGGCGCGCGATTTTCCGGCCTTGAGCTGCTCGCGGATGACCTCACGCATGTCGCGCGCGAGGTCGGCGTTCGACTCCGAGATCGGCTGGTTCTGGCACACCGCGCAGCGCAGATCCTTGGCGATATCGAGCATCTGCCGCTCGAGGGGATCCTCCGCCACCTGATCGGCGATCGCCGAGGCGAACAAGAACAACACCGCGAAACCGCAGATGAACGCGGATAAACGCGGATAAAAATGGGAAACCGACCTGTTCATTTGCGTCGCATCACGGCGTCAGGATTTGACCGGGGCCGTCCCGGCCAGGATCGGCCGGGCCTCGCGCTGCCGCGGGCGGCGCTGGCTCAGCGCCAGCAGCAAGCCCGAGAGGATAATCGCGCCCCCGGACCAGATGAACCGTACCAGCGGATTGACGTAGACCTGCACGGCCCATTTTTCCGCGCCCGCCGCTTCCGCCAGCACCACGTACACATCGCGCAACCAGGTCGCATCGATGGCGCTTTCAGTCATCGGCGCCTCCTGGCGCAGGTAACGGCGCCGCTCCGGCGCCACGCTGCGACCGTAATCGATCATCGTGAAGCGCCCCTGCACGGCAGTGTAATTCGGCCCGCGCAGCTCGCGCACACCCTCGAAGCGCAGCCGCTCGCCGCCCACCTCCACCACATCGCCCGGGGCGAGCGTTACCGCGATCTCCGAGCGAAACAGCCCCGAGCCCACGAGCCCGAGCGCGATCACCACGATTCCGAAGTGCACCACCATGCCCCCGTAGTGGCGGCGGTTGCCGGCTACGGTCTTCCACAGCGCACGGGCGATGGGTTCGTTGAGCTGCGCGCGGCGCTGAGTTACCGCGCGCCAGTAATCCGTCAACAGCGCCGCCGCCGTGAAGGCGGCAAATCCGACCGCCGCGGGCGCGGTCCAGTGCGCGTGCCACCCAAGCAGCCACATAAACGCCACGGCCGTCGCACCGACGATCCCGGGGATCAGGAGCCGGCGCTTCAGGCGCTCGGGGTTCGCCTTGCGCCAGGGCACGAGCGGCCCCACGCCCATGAGCAGCAGGATCATGAGAAACAGCGGCACCATCACGACGTTGAAATACGGCGCGCCCACCGTGATCTTGTCCCCGTAGAGCGCGTCCAGGGCGAGCGGGTACAGCGTGCCGAGCATCACACAGATACAGGCCGCGGTGAAAATCACGTTGTTCCATACGAACAGCGATTCGCGGGACACAAACGAGGTGATGGACTCGCGCGCCTCCTGGTAACGGCCCTTGGCGAGGAAAATGCCGAATGAGACCGACAGCACGATCACCATGAAACTGAGGATATAGGCGCCGCGCCCCGGGTCGACGGCGAAGGCGTGCACCGAGGACAGCACCCCCGAGCGCACGAGAAAGGTTCCGAGAAGGGAGAGCGAGAACGTGGAGATCACGAGGAAGATATTCCACGCGTGCAGCATGTGCCGGCGATCCTGCACGGCGATCGAATGCACCAGCGCGGTCCCGATCAGCCACGGCATGAACGAGGCGTTCTCCACCGGGTCCCAGCCCCAGTAGCCGCCCCAGCCGAGCTCGTAATAGGCCCACCAGCCGCCGATCATGATGCCGGCGGTGAGAAACCCCCAGGCGATCAGCGCCCAGCGCCGCACGAATCCGACCCAGAGTTCGCTCTTCCAGTTGGTAAGGAGCGCGGTCATGGCGAAGGCGAAGGGCACGGAAAAACCGACATAGCCCAGGTACAGCATGGGCGGATGCACCACCATGCCCGGGTCCTGGAGCAGCGGATTGAGGTCCTGCCCGTCGGGCGCCGCGGGCAGCAGGCGCTCGAAGGGGCTGGACAGAAACAGGATAAGACCGAAGAACCCGACCATGAGCCAGCCCTGCACGGAGAGGATCACGGGCAGATGCGCGGGGTAACGGCTGCGCCCGTGCCAGGCGACGATGACGGTATAGAGCGTGAGGATCCAGACCCAGAGATAGAGCGAGCCTTCGTGGCCGCCCCAGAGCGCCGCGACCTTATAGAAGAGCGGCAGCGCCTGATTCGAGTTCTGGGCGACGTACAGTACGGAAAAATTGCCGGCGACAAAGGCGTGGATCAGACTGAGCGCCCCGATCGTGGTCAACACGAACACCGCCACCGCGGCATTGAGGCTTACTTCGGCGAGCCTCGGGATGCGCAAGAGCCGCGCCCCGACGGGCGCCAGACCTTGCAACAACGCAACCATCAGCGCCAGATAGGAGGCGAAATGGCCGAACTCGATAAAATTCTGCGACAAGCGAGTCACAAATGCCTGCGAAATCGGGGGATCTCTCTAGAGATTGGCGGATGACGGGGAAGTTCCCTACACCTGCAACGCGCGCATAAGCGTACCTGAACCTCGCACCAGCGTATAGAGCGAGCGCCGGCACAATCTCCGATTCGTGCGGTCACTCCCGCCTCATGGAAGATTCAGCAACAATCGCCGAGACATGAAACGGGTTGCCAAGCTATTCACAAATTCTGTGGATAAAACTGTGTGCAGACTGGAGGCGAAATCAAATATGCGGCACGTTCGCGGGAAGATTCTCAGATTGAACATTTTTTGCACAACTGGATATTTTTCTTGTTAAACAGCAACTTGCCAGAATCCGCCCGGGGAAAAATGGATGTACGTATTTGTCCGGAGCGCCACTTTCCCATCGCTGTGCACAAAACGCCGCCCGCCCGCAGCAGTGTTTCGAAAAAAAAACCGTTTATTTCCAAGCCACTTCCGTGGGTCGTAGTCCTCAGTCCTCAGTCCTCGGTCTTCACCCCGCCCGCCGCAGCAAATAGAACGCGAGCGCGAGAAACAGCACGATGGGCAGCAGGGCGCCCAACACCGGCGGGAGCCCATAGAGCACGCCGAAATAGCCGAAACTGTTGTTGACCATGATGAAGGCGAGCCCGAGCATGACGCCGAGGAAGATCCGCTGGCTCAAGCCACCGCTACGGACCGGCTGGAACACGAAAGGCGTCGCGAGCAGAACCATGACGATCGTCGCCAGGGGCGACAACAGTTTCTGCCAGAAGGCGATGCGATAGCCGCGCGTATCCTGGTTGTTCTGCTGTAGATGCCGGATGTAGCGATACAGATTCTGCATCGAAAGCCCGTCCGGGCTCAGGGCGAACACCGCGACGGTCTCGCGCGTAAGATGCGTTGCCCAGGATTCCGTCGGCGCCTGCCGCACCTGCACCGCGTTATCTCCGATCCGGCTCTGGCGCACCTCCTCGAGCCGCCAGGCGCCGTCGGCGAAGCGCGCGCGGCCCGCGGAGGTCTGCGCCCGCAGGCGGTTGTCGTCGTCGAAATGGTAAATGCTCACGCGCAGCAGGCTGAAGTCGGGCAGCACCTCCCCGATATTGACGTAGGTCGCGCCGTCGCGCAGCCACAGGCCGGAGCTCCGCCGATAGACGCCCTTATGCATGGCCTTGGCCCGTCCCAGCTGGGCCGCGTTTTCCGCCCCCGGTACCACGTACTCTCCGAGCGCCACCGCCAGAATCGCGAACACCAGCCCCACCTTCAACGCCGAGGCGACGATGCGCGAAACGGATACGCCGGCGGCGCGCATCGCGACGAGCTCGGAGTTCAGGGCCAGCGCGGAGAGCCCGAGCATGGACCCGATCAAGGCCGCGGTCGGAAAAATCTGGTAGATCTTGAGCGGCTGGCTCAAGACGACGTATCGAACGAGCTCCGGCAAGTCGAAGCCGCCGCTGCCGTAATCCCGGAGCGCGTCGATAAAACTGAAAAACACGAACAGCGCGAGCAACACGCCCAGCGCCAGCAGCGTGCCGATGGCGATGCTGCGGCCGATGTGCCGATCGAGCAGGGTGAGCATCATCGGCGCCGAAAGCCGCGCGGCAAGGCGAGCAGCGGCCGGTTGTGCGCGCGCCGCCACAAAAGATAGGCCACCGCCAGCGTCATGCCCCCATGCACCCACCATATCCCGAGCGCCGGCGGGGCATAACCCCGCTTGATCAGCGTCTCGCCCATCCCGATCAGGTTGGAATAGATGAAATAAACGAGGATCGCCGCAACGAAGTTGGAAAACCGCCCCCGGCGCACATCGGTGTAGGCCAGCACCAGCGCGAACGCGGCCAGCACGAAGACGGCCACGGGCTTGGCCAGGCGCCAATGCCACTCCGCCGCCCGCTGCGGATCGCCGCGCACGAACAGATCCGCGCTCGGCATTCCATCGAGCCCGATCGGCGGCTCGACCGCCTTCCTCGGTTCCATGCGCACGTGCAGGATGTTGAATTCGACGATCTGATAGTCGGCGTCGCCGGGCGCGCCCTGGTACAGCACCCCGTCTTTCAGCGCCATAAATTTATCGCCGGTCGCCTCGTCGATATAGGGGCGACCCGTCCGCGCCACCACCACGTCTTGTTTGGCGGCGTCCAAACCGGCAAGGAACACGTTCTCCATATCCCCGCCCGCGTCGTCGATCTTCTCGACATACAGGATGCGTCCGCCGCCGGAGGCCTCGGTGAACGCCCCCGGCGCCACGTGCTGGATCTCCGTCCGGTGCGCGCCTTCGCTCTTGGCCTTCTCGATCAGGCGGCTCGCGTAGGGCGTGAGGTAAAACGCGCACGCGGCCACAACCAGCGCGAAGACCAGCGTAAACCACATCACCAGGCGCAGCATCTGCGCCAAACCCACCCCGCAGGCCGCGAGCACCGTCATCTCGTTGTCGCGGTACCAGCGCGACAACGTGAGCAGCACGCCGAGGTAGAGGGCAAGCGGCAGCAGCAGATCTATTTTATGGACCGTCTGCAGCATGAGCAGGGTCAGCACGATGTCTTCGGGGTGGTCGCCCCGCACCGCGCGCCCGAGCAGCGTGGTCATCATCAGAAGCAGGAATACCACCAGCAACACGGCGGCGATCGCCAGGGTGGTCTTGCCCGCCTCGCGGTAGAAGGCACGACTAATAATCACGGCTCGGCCCCCGGTCCGCTTTGACAAGCGGCAAGCAAACAATGGAAAATCCGGCGCAACGGGCGGTTACGCGGGAAAAACGTTTGAAAAAAGCAAACTTTGTCCGCACAGGTCTCCCTAAGAGACTGATCCAAAACGGAACCCGCGGCGCGGGCGCCCGAAATATATCATATCCGCTCCCCCGCAGAACGCCGGAAAACAATCGGGAATGAGCATGGAATTCATCGTCAAAAGCGGCACACCGGAGAAACAGCGCAGCGGCTGCCTGGTCGCGGGCGTCTTTGAATCGCGCCGGCTCTCGGCCGTGGCCGCCCAGATCGACGAGGTCGCCCAGGGCGCGATCGCCGCCGTCCTGCGTCGCGGCGATCTCGAGGGCAAACCCTCCCAGACCCTGCTGCTCCACAACCTCCCGAATCTCCTGAGCGAACGCGTGCTGCTCGTGGGCTGCGGCAAGGAGAAAGACTTCAACGAGGCCCGCTACCGCGAGGTCAGCGCCAAGGCGATCCAGGCGCTCAAGGACACGGGCGCCACCGAAATCACCTCTTACCTCACCGAGATCGAGGTGAAGGGGCGCGACATCGCCTGGAAGATGCGCCAGGCCGTGGAGATGACCGAGTCCACGCTCTACCGCTTTGAGCAACTGAAGAGCAAACCGGACAACAACCGCCGCGACCTGCGCCGCGTCGTGCTCGCCGTGCCCAAGCGGAGCGACCTGGCGGCGGGCGAGCGCGCGATCCGCGAGGGCCAGGCGATCGCCGCCGGCGTGAAGCTCGCGCGCGATCTCGGCAACCTGCCCGGCAACATCTGCACCCCGACCTACCTCGCCGAACAGGCGACCGCGATCGGCCAGCGCCTCGGGCTCAAGGTCACGGTGCTCGATCGCGCGGACATGGAGCAGCTCGGCATGGCGGCGCTGCTCTCGGTCGCGCGCGGCAGCCGCCAGCCGCCTAAGCTCATCGTGCTCGAATACCGGGGCGGCAAGGAAGGCGAGGCGCCGATCGCGCTCGTGGGCAAGGGGCTCACCTTCGACGCCGGCGGCATCTCCATCAAGCCGGCGGCGAACATGGACGAGATGAAGTTCGACATGTGCGGCGCGGCCGCGGTGCTGGGCGCGATCCAGGCCGCGGCCGAGCTCAAGCTCCCGCTCAACATCGTGGGCGTGATCCCCTCCTCCGAGAACCTCCCGGACGGCGACGCCAACAAGCCGGGCGACATCGTGAAAAGCATGTCGGGCCAGACCATCGAGGTGCTCAACACCGACGCCGAAGGCCGGTTGATCCTGTGCGACGCCCTCACCTACACCGAGCGCTTCAATCCCGCCGCGGTCGTGGACATCGCCACGCTCACCGGCGCGTGCGTGATCGCGCTCGGCAACCACGCGAGCGGCCTCATGGGCAACAACGATCCGCTCGCGCGCGAGCTGATCGCGGCGGGCCGATACACCTACGATCGCTGCTGGCAGTTGCCGCTGTGGGACGAGTACCGCAAGCAGCTCGACAGCAACTTCGCCGACATGGCCAACATCGGCGGACGCGAGGCCGGCGCCATCATCGGCGGCATGTTCCTGTCGCGCTTCACGAAGAAATTCAAATGGGCGCACCTCGACATCGCCGGCACCGCCTGGAAGACCGGCAAGGACAAGGGCGCGACCGGCCGCTCCGTGCCGCTGCTGACGCAGTTCCTGATCGATCGGGCGAGCCGGGAACAACCCGAGTCCGCATGACGCGCGTCGATTTTTATCTCCTTGAAAACGGCGCCGCGGGCGAAAAAGAGCTTGCGGTCTGCAAACTGGCCAACAAGGCCTTCGGGCTCGGCCACCGCATCTATATCCTGACGGCGGACGAAGCGCAGGCGCGCCGCCTCGATCAGCTGCTCTGGACCTTCAGCGCCGGGAGCTTCGTGCCGCACGCACTCAGCGGGACCGACGCGGACTGCCCGGTACTGATCGGGCACGATGAGCCACCCGCGACCTGCGAAGACGTGCTCGTCACGCTGGCGACCGAGGTGCCCGGCTGCTTCAGCCGCTTCCGGCGCGTGGCCGAGGTGGTCGGATCCGACGAGGAACAAAAGCGCCTGGCGCGCGAGCGGTTCCGCTTCTATCGCGACCGCGGCTGCGCGCCGCAGAGCCATACGCTCTGACCCGTGAACACCGTGGACGAGAAACCCAAGCACAAGCCCTCCGAGAGACACACGCTCGAGGAGGTGCTCAAGTCGCTGCAGGACCTGATCCGCAACGATCTGCTCGAGAACGCGCCGCCGGCGAAACCTCCGCCGCCCGCCTCCGGCACACCGCCGGCGCACGCCAAACCGTCGGGCCCCATCGATATCCACTCGGTGATGCAATCGCTCAGGGAGCTCGTCGGCAAAGAACTCACCGCGGAGGATGCGCCCGCCCCCGCGCCGGCGCCCGCGGCGGCCTGGGTCGCCGAAACGCCTCCGCCCGAAAGCAAGGCGACACGGAACGCCGAGCCCGCGACCGGAACCCTCCGCGCCAAAAAAGCCCCGGCGCGGGAACCGCCGCCCACGCCGCCGCCGAAGGCGACCGCCGGCGGCGGGTTGCAGCAGTATTTACCGTTCGACGCCGCCCGCCCCACCGACGACCTGGAACTGACCGCGCCCCCCGGCGCCGATCTCGAAGTCCTCGCTACCGATTCCACAAAAAAGAAACCCCCCGCGCCGGGCGCGACGCGCGAATCGCGTACCCTCGATGCCGCCACCCAACCTGCGGGGCCTCCGGCGCCGGAGGGTGTTCGAGCCGCGGATGCTTCGGCGCCGGGCAAAGATCTCGCGGCGGCACTGAAGGAGTTGGATACCGTCGAATTCACACCGTCCTCCGCCGACGATGCGGCGCAGGCGCCGGCCTTCGACCTCGACGACATCCCGGTGCTGGACGACATCGTCCTGGAGTCCCCCGGGGCGACCTCCGAAATCCCCGTCCTCTTCGACGAAGTCGCCGTACCCGCCCCCAAGTCCCCGCCCTCCCCCGAGCGCGCCCGCGATCTCGCCATCCAGGTGATCGCCAGACTCAATATCGAGCTGCGCAAGAGCGGCGCGACGGCCCTGGACCCGCAGGTGATCCCGCGCCTGCAAGCGCTGCTGCGCGAGGCGCTGGAGCGCGAGGCCGCAAACAGGGACAATAACGCCCCCAAAACCCAGAACCCTTGAAGCGCAGTCGGTGCACGGCGCTCCAGTTATAAATCCGTTGCAATGACCCACGATCCCCAGGCCGCGGCGACCGCCGCGCTCAGCAAGTCATACGATCCCCACGCTATCGAGCAACGCCTCTATGAGCGCTGGGAAGCCGCCGGCTACTTCGCGCCGAGCGCCACCGGCCCGGCCTACTGCATCATGATCCCGCCGCCCAACGTCACGGGCAGCCTGCACATGGGCCACGCGTTCCAGGACACGCTCATGGACGCGCTCATCCGCTACCACCGCATGCTCGGTGACAACACCCTGTGGCAGGCGGGCTCGGACCACGCCGGCATCGCGACCCAGATGGTGGTCGAGCGCCAGCTCGAGGCCGAGGGTAAATCGCGCCACGACCTCGGGCGGGAAGAATTCACCCGCCGCGTCTGGCGGTGGAAGGAGCAATCGGGCGGCACCATCACGAAGCAGTTGCGGCGCATGGGCGCCTCGCTCGACTGGTCGCGCGAGCGCTTCACCATGGACGAGGGGCTGTCCGCCGCCGTGACCGAGGTGTTCGTGCGGCTTTACGAGGAAGGGCTCATCTACCGCGGCAAGCGCCTGGTGAACTGGGACCCGGTGCTGCACACGGCGGTCTCCGACCTCGAGGTGATCTCCGAGGAAGAGGCCGGGCATCTGTGGCACATCCGCTATCCGCTCGCCGACGGCAGCGGGCACCTCGTCGTCGCCACCACCCGCCCCGAGACCATGCTCGGCGATGCGGCGGTCGCGGTGCACCCGGACGATGAGCGCTACCAGAAGCTCGTCGGCAAGATGGTGGCGCTACCCCTTACCGGCCGCCATATCCCGGTCATCGCGGACGAGTACGTCGACCCGGAATTCGGCAGCGGCTGCGTCAAGATCACGCCGGCGCACGACTTCAACGACTACGAGGTCGGCAAGCGCCACGGTCTGCCGCAGATCAACATCTTCACCATCGACGCCAAAATCAATCTGCCGGGCTCTAAATTCCACGAGCTCGACCGTTATGTCGCGCGCAAGAAAATCGTGCATGACCTCGAGGCCGCGGGCCTGCTCGAGAAGGTGCAGGACCACAAGCTCATGGTGCCGCGCGGCGACCGCAGCGGCGCGGCGATCGAGCCCTATCTCACCGACCAGTGGTTCGTGAAAGTGGGTCCGCTCGCCGCGGAAGCGGTTAAGGCGGTCGAGGACGGCCGCATTAGATTCGTCCCCGAGAACTGGACCAAGACCTACTACGAATGGATGCGCAACATCCAGGACTGGTGCATCTCGCGCCAGATCTGGTGGGGCCACCGCATCCCGGCGTGGTACGACGCCGACGGCGATATTTTCGTCGCGTGCGGCGAGGCCGAGGCGCACGCCAAGGCGCGCGTAAAGCACGGGCGCGACATGCCGCTGGTGCAGGACAACGACGTGCTCGACACATGGTTCTCCTCGGCGCTCTGGCCGTTTTCGACATTGGGCTGGCCCAAACAGACGCCGGAGATCAAGACCTTCTATCCCACGAGCGTGCTCGTCACCGGCTTCGACATCATCTTCTTCTGGGTCGCGCGCATGATCATGATGGGGCTCAAGTTCATGGGCGATGTGCCGTTCCGCGAGGTCTACATCCACGGGCTGGTGCGCGACGCCGAAGGCCAGAAGATGTCGAAGTCCAAGGGCAACATCCTCGATCCGCTGGACTTGATCGACGGCATCGACCTCGACGCACTCGTCGCCAAGCGCACGAGCGGCCTCATGCAGCCGCAGATGGCGAAAAAGATCGAGACCGCCACGCGCAAGCACTTCCCCCAGGGCATCCCGGCCTACGGCACCGATGCGCTGCGCTTCACCTTCGCAAGCCTCGCCACCCAGGGGCGCGACATCAAGTTCGACCTCGGGCGCATCGACGGCTACCGCAACTTCTGCAACAAGCTCTGGAACGCGGCGCGCTATGTGCTCATGAACACCGAGGGCCAGGACTGTGGCCAGCACGGAGATGAGGTTGAACTTAATTCGGCCGACCGCTGGATTGTTTCGCGCCTGCAAGAAGTAATTACCGAGGTCGAAACGGCGTTCAAGGAATACCGCCTCGACCTCGCCGCCCAGGCCGTCTACAGCTTCGTCTGGCACGAGTACTGCGATTGGTACCTGGAGCTTTCCAAGGTCGTGCTCAACAACGCGGCCGCAAGCCCCGAAGCCGCGCGCGGCACACGCAAGACCTTGGTGCAGGTGCTCGAGGCCAGCTTAAGGCTGCTGCATCCGCTCATGCCGTTTATCACCGAGGAGATCTGGCAGCGCGTCGCGCCAATGTGTACAAAATCGCGCGCAAGCGCGCACGGCTCGCCTCAGAGTGAATCAAGTCGCGCGCCAGCGCGCTCGGCTCGCCCCCCTCTCCCTGCGGGAGAGGGGATGGGGGTGAGGGCCGATCTCCCTCACCCTTTGCCCTCTCCCGAAGGGAGAGGGGAAGTAAGTGAAAATCTCTATTCTGGTCGGAATGAGGGTGAGGGCCGCGGCCCGACCATCATGCTGCAACCCTACCCGCGCCCTCGGCCGGAAAAGATCGACGCCGCGGCGACCAAGGAACTGCGCTGGGTGATGGCGGTCGTCACCGGCATCCGCAACATCCGCGGCGAGATGGACATCGCCCCGGGAAAACTTATACCGGTGCTCCTCCAGGAAGGCAGCGCCGCCGATCGCGCCCACCTCGAAACCAACCGCCACTACATCGCGGCCCTCGCCCGGACCGAATCGGTCATCTGGCTCAAGCCGGGCGAGCGCGCGCCCGAATCCGCCACGGCGCTGGTCGGCCACATGAAGGTGCTCGTGCCCTTGGGCTCGCTCATCGACAAACAGGCCGAGCTGGGGCGCCTGAAGAAAGAAATCGAAAAGATCGAGAAGGACCTCGCGAAATGCCGGGCGAAACTCGCGAACAGCGACTTCGTCGCGCGTGCGCCGAAACCCGTCGTCGAGCAGGAACAAAAGCGGGTGCACGACTTCGAGGCGGCGCTCGCCAGCCTCAACGCCCAACGCGCCAGGGTCGAGGCCCTGCCGGGTTAGAAACGGAATAGACAGGATTTACAGCGGGGGATCGTGCCACCCGCCGTGCGCCCACACTGCGCGATGGGGGTGCATCGGAACCCCATGCATCGCGGCGAATTCTGGTTTATCCTTTTAGTCGAGAGGCGGGAGCCATATCCATGAACGCCAGGGTTGCCATCTTCTATGAAGAAAACCGCTGACAGAGCGAGCATACGCAAGACGCTCAAGAAAGAACTGCCGTATCTGCGGGATAGATACGGCGTAAAAAGAGTAGCTCTTTACGGCTCTTTCGCGAAAGGCAGACAAACCAAAGCAAGCGATGTGGACGTTCTGGTCCAACTCGAGAAACCTATCGGGCTCGACTTCGTCGAGTTAGCCAGCTACCTGGAGAAGGCGCTGGGTCGCAGGGTTGATCTGACAACCGCCGACACCCTCCGTCGAAGCCTGAAAAACCCGCGCTACAAGCACATCGCCGCCGACATCCGCCAGACCCTGAGTTATGTCTAAGCGCCGGGATCGCGACTACCTCGGCGACATCCACGAGGCTATGCACCGGATTTCCCGATATACCTCTGGTCTGACTTTCGAGCAGTTTCTGAAAGACGCCAAGACACAGGACGCCGTTATCCGCAACCTGGAGGTCATCGGCGAGGCGACGAAGAAACTCACTGCCCATTTGCGGAAATCCGCGCACCAGATTCCTTGGAAAGATCTCGCCGGCGTGAGGGACAAGCTCATTCATCACTATTTCGGCATCAATTACGAGATCGTATGGACGATCGCCAGGAAGGAACTGCCGAGCCTCCTTCCGAGAATCAAGGAACTGATGGATAAGCAAAGCGGAGCGCAAACAAAATAAGGTTGTTCTTGAACCGCCGGCGACACCGCAGAGGACTTCACCTCGCAGCCGCGCTCGCCAAACTCAACGAGCAGCGCGCCAGGGTCGAGGCCTTGCCTGGTTAAATAGGGGAATAGACGGGATTAACCGGATTTTCCTTGAATCGTCGGTTACACCGCTTCGGCTTGGTACACGAGGAACTGGATTACCGCAACGCCGGAAACCGTACCGAATTCACGTGGGCGGGGAGGGTCGAAATGGACGAGGCTTCCGGCAGCGGCCTGGCCGCGATCTAAGGGGCGAACTGCACGGCCATATCTTCTTCCACATGGGCAACGATTCGGCCTTTCGCGCCAGGAAAAAGTGATGGTGTGAACCCAAAGACCACGGAACCGACCTCGCTCGATCTCGCGACCGAATGCGAGCGGCTGCGCGCCGAAAATGCCCGCCTCACCGCGCTGCTCGCGCGGCATGGTATCCCGCACCACCAGAATGGCGACGAACCGACCGAGGCATCACGGCCACCCAGCGTTTCGTCCGCCAGCCTATCGACCGAAGAGAAGATCGCGCTTTTCCGCCGCCTGTTTCGTGGGCGGGATGACGCCTTTTCTGTCCGATGGGAGAGCCGAAACGGCCGCTCGGGCTATTCCCCGGCCTGCGCCAACGAGTGGCGCGCCGGCGTGTGCGAGAAGCCACGCATCAAGTGCGGCGAGTGCGGTCACCGGCTACTGATCGCACTGACCGACAAGACCATCTACGATCACCTCGCTGGGTACCACACCGTTGGTGTCTATCCGCTGCTGCCGGACAATACCTGCCGCTTCCTCGCCGTTGACTTCGACAGTGAGGAATGGCGCGAAGACGCCAGGGCGTTTGCTCAATCGTGCCGCGAGCTCGATGTACCGGTGGCGCTCGAAATCTCCCGTTCAGGCAACGGGGCGCATGCCTGGATATTTTTCACGGCCGCGGCACCGGCGGCGGAAGCGCGAGCACTCGGTACGGCCATCATCAGCCGTACTTGCGCCCGCACTCACCAGCTCAAGCTTTCTTCCTATGACCGGCTGTTCCCCAACCAGGACATGATGCCGAAAGGGGGTTTCGGCAATCTGATCGCCCTGCCGCTGCAGAAACAGCCGCGCGAACAGGGCTTCAGCCTGTTCGTGGACGACAGCTTGGCGCCGTACCCCGACCAATGGGCGTTCCTGACCTCCGTCCAAACGATGCCGCCTGGCCGCATTGCGCCGGCGATCTCTCGCGCCTCGGGCGGCGCGCATCCGCTGGACGTGGCCTTCATCGCCGAGGAAGACCAGCGTGAACCCTGGAAGCGTCCTACCACGCCGCTCGATAAATTGCCGGGCCCGCTGCCCGAGCGGCTGTCGGTCACCCTGGCCAATCAGATCTACTTCGAAAAAGCGCAGCTCCCGCAGCCACTCGCCAATCGCCTGATCCGACTGGCCGCGTTTCAAAACCCGGAGTTCTACCGGGCGCAGGCTATGCGCCTGCCGGTGTGGAACAAGCCCCGCGTGATCGGCTGCGCCGAGAACTATCCCCGCCACGTCGGCCTGCCGCGCGGCTGCTTGGACACCGTACAGCAACTGCTGCGGGAAAACGGGATTGCCCTGGAGATTGCCAACGAGCGTTATGACGGTCAGGCCTTGGACGTGGACTTCGTCGGCACGTTGCGCCCCGATCAAGAGACAGCCGTTGCCGAGATGCTCAGGCACGACACCGGCGTGCTGAGCGCACCGACAGCCTTCGGCAAGACCGTGACGGCGGCGGCGATCATCGCCCGGCGCGGCGTCAATACGCTGATCCTGGTCCACCGCAATGAACTGCTCAATCAATGGCGGGAACGGCTGCGCACGTTGCTCGGCGCCGACGAAATCGTCGGCACCATCGGCGGCGGTCGACGCAGGCCGACCGGCAAGATAGACATCGCCGTGATGCAGTCCCTCTCCCGCAAGGGGGAGACCGATGAGCTGGTAGAGCGCTACGGTCATATCGTCGTGGACGAATGCCACCACCTGTCGGCGTTCTCCTTCGAGGCAATCCTGAAGCGCGCCAAGGCCAGATTCGTCCTCGGACTGACGGCGACGCCGGTGCGACGCGACGGCCGGCACCCGATCATCTTCATGCAATGCGGACCGGTGCGGCATGAAGCGCCGCGCCCCGAAGGGGCGCCACAACAACTGGCGGTACTGCCGCGCTTCCTCGACGGGCCATTCGACGTACCGCCCGACGCCGGGATTCAGGATGTCTTCCGGCATCTGGCCGCGGATACCCGGCGCAACGAGCGCATCGCCGCCGATGTCGTCACCGCCAGCCAGGACGGACGCCGCATCCTCGTCCTGACCGAACGCACGGATCAGCTTGAAACGCTCGCTTCGGTTCTCGCCGGAAAGGTCGAAAACCTGTTCGTCCTGCATGGTCGAATGGGCAAGAAAGAACGCGCGCGCCTGCTCGAATCGCTGAACACCCTGCCCGGCGAAGCGCCGCGAACGTTGATCGCGACCGGCCGTCTCATCGGGGAGGGTTTCGATCACCCGCCGCTCGATACCCTGGTGCTCGCGATGCCCGTCTCGTGGAAGG